>LSLI01000031.1 GCA_001577345.1 Candidatus Gallionella acididurans | reverse complement strand
GCACTTTTTGCGTACAAGTTGGCAGCGCGCATTTACGCTGAGTGCGAAGTCATATAAAAATACGCAGAAACATGCTGTTAGCCAACTCGATATTGCGATAGCATGGCGCACCAACCACGCAAGAAGAAAACATGGACAAACTACTGGAGGGGCTGGAACGCACTGAGCGGATGGCAAATATCATCGCTCAACAACCCAAGTACATCAGGGATGACATCGCAGGCCTTGTGGAGGATGAGCAGAAGCCTGGATCGTTTGGGGATATGATCAAGCGTTCCGTTGAACTGACAGCGACTCACGAGAAGTATCAAGGCTCGAACGTGATATCGATGATCGGCAGACAGTTCACGAAATAATTATGATTGTTTTGAGTTTGTCTAACTTGGGTTGGAGTGCTTGGGGGGATTCGCAGCTGTGTATGATTTGTGCGCTCAAATAACGAAGGAACGTGAGGCTCGCCGCAAACGGGATCAGAAAATAGTCGCGGCTTGGGACGCAGGGCAGTCTTATGCTGCCATTGGTCGTGCGTTTCGAATGTCGGGTGACAATGTCAAAGATAGAATAGAGCGATTCCACCGAGACAAACGAATACACGAAAGCATTGACCCGTTCGTCAAGCTTACCCCGAGAACATTGCGCCTTCTCCGTGGGGAGGGGTTGGCGACAGTAGAGAAAGTTGTCGACTTCTATCAAAGAAACGAGCTCTTTAGCATCTGCAATTTCGGAACCAAGAGTTTGAGGGAGATCGAGAAATGGTTTCCTGTAAAGCCAGACAAGAGTTCGCTAGCACTATTAGAGCATCTCCAGCACGCCCCCAGAACGTCTGGCAATCGGTAATTACGCCGAATCTGGTTGGCCACAGCAACCACAGCACGTCTGGGGTGAACAGGCGGGATTGCAGGCGCGTATTGCGTAAAAGATCAAAAATAATAAACGATCATTTAGTTTTTATTGCATTGATGTCTAGTGTAAAGTAAAATCAACGATCGTTGATCTTGAAGGGGAGTGGCTATGGCACACAGAGAAGTTGGTATCTCCTCTGTCGCAGAGCTTGGAGAGATGGTTCGGGCTGTTCGCAAGGAGTCCGGATTGACTCAACGCGATGCCGCAGCGTTGTGCAATGTCAGCCTGCCATTTCTTAACGGCTTGGAGCAAGGGAAATCTACAGCTCAGATTGGGAAAGTCTTGTCTGTCTGTAACCGTTTCGGCATTGATGTCAGACTGAGGCTGCCGGGTGAAACTGTATGAATGTCTTGATCGTCTCGGCTAATGGGATTCCGGTTGGAACTCTGGAAGTCAAGAAAGGGCAGTGGAAATTTGTCTATGCGACCGAGTGGAAGGATTATGCGCTTTCGCCCAACTTTCCGATTGCCACCAAAAAATTTGAAGACACCGCGAATGACAGGCCGGTCGAATGGTTCTTCGAGAACCTGTTGCCCGAAGGCCGACTGCGAGACCTGATCGCTACGCGGGACAGGATAGATCCTCGCGATACGTGGGCGCTTCTGGTTCGACATGGGCAGGACACAGCCGGGGCACTTTCGCTGATCCCCGAAGGACTCGCGGCAGCGACAAAGGAAATTCTGGTGCCACTTTCACAAGAGGCGCTACAGGAAAAGATCAAGGCTTCCAGAGCTCGCAATCTCCCTTTGATGGCATCATGGGACGAAATCCGCATGTCCTTGGCGGGCGCTCAGGAAAAACTGGGGCTGCGTATTGACGCCAATGGCGCGATGTTTCTTCCAGAGGGTTTGGCTCCATCAACTCATATCGTCAAGCCGGAAAATGCCAGTGCGGACTTTCCATATTGTCCCGCCAATGAATTTTTCTGCATGCGCTTGGCTCATGAGCTGAAGGTTCCAGTACCTGCGGTTGGATTGCTGCACCTCCCCGAACCGCTTTATGTCATTGAGCGGTTTGACCGCGAGCCATTGGATACGGGTGCTGACAAGGCCTTCAGGCGACTCCACCAGATAGACCTGTGCCAAGCGATGGGTGTGGCACCATCAAAGAAATATGAGAGCGAAGGTGGACTGGGTTTGCATCACTTGTTTGGAGTGCTTCGAGGCACCTTCATGGATCGTCCAATCGTGGCTGCCAATGCCGTTGTCCAGTGGATTGTATTCAACTATTTGATCGGCAATCTGGATGCCCACGCGAAGAACATAGCCTTCCTGATGCGCGGCCAAAAAGCTGCGGTAGCGCCGTTCTACGACATGCTGTGCGTGGAGGCGTATTTACCGCGACAGACCATGGCCATGTCCATCGCCGGAGAGAACAAGCCTGGTTGGGTGGAAGGGGCGCATTGGGATGCGATGGCCTATGAGGCCGGTGTGGCACCCCGGCTCGTTCGCGGTGTTTTGTCGCGCATGAGCGAGAACTTGCCGGAAGCGATCTCAAAGGTGATCGGAGATGAACGGCTGTTGCCTGCCGAGCGAGATTTTCTGCGTGAGGAAGTGCTTTCCGTTATTGAAGATCGAAGAGGCTTCGTTGACGATGCGCTCAAGTCCCTGCAATCGACAATCGGTGAACTGATAAAGCGGGAATTTGATCCATCGGTAGCGGAGCGTTTGAGCAACCTTTAAGTGATATACTTGGCGATGCTATGGAGCTATCCAGAGGCGCTTTCAACTACCATTAACCTCAGTCACCCTGTTGATAATTGTAATTGATGATATTAAAGTCCAGCAAATTTTGCGGATGGTATAAATAATGGTATTGACATATTTTCAATTAACAAACTATTTGTTAATCAATATGATAAAGTTACTATTGATAATTGAGTGGGAGTAGCGCTTAGGGGACGCGACACCTGAGTGGGTGCGTCAGCGAACAGGCAAATTATAAATGTCATGACGTTATCATCCTGCCCAGCCGATGAAACCTAGCCGATCCACATTTTTTCATGCTCTGTTCCCGGTCCATTTCCACTGGATGGATTGCCCTGTGCGCAAAGGCCTATGGTTTTTCGCCATCTGTTTGTCCATGTGGGTTGCACTGGCTCCAGCATCATTTTCCGCCACTCCAAACAATGACATCGCATCAGCAACACCTGCCTCAATCAAAGTGGTGGTGGACGACAATTACCCGCCTTATGTGTTTCGCGATTCCAGCGGTGCACTCAAAGGCTATTTGGTGGATTTGTGGAAATTGTGGGAAGCCAGGACCGGTGTCCGCGCAGAACTGATTGCCACAGACTGGGCTAAAGCGCAGCAGCTCATGGCAAATCGGCAGGCGGATGTTATCGACATCATATTCCGTACCCCGGAGCGCGAACGCGTTCTGGACTTCAGCCCTTCTTACACCGAGATTCCGGTGCCTGTCTACACGCATGCCGGGATCGGCGGCATTACCGATCTCAAAGCTCTGCATGGATTTCTGGTCGGTGTAAAGGCGGGCGATGCTTGCGCCGACAAACTCCAGGCGGCAGGCATCACAACCTTGCAGGCGTATAACAATTACGAAGCGCTGGTTCAGGCTGCTGTTGCCGCAAAAGTCAGGGTGTTCTGTATGGATGAGCCTCCCGCCAACTATCTGCTTTATCGTGACAGGGCGGAGCAAGATTTCCATAAGGCCTTCATTCTTTATACCGGGGAATTTCACCGTGCCGTGCGTAAAGGCGACAGCAAAACCCTGGTTATGGTGCAACAGGGCTTTGCTGCCATCGCTCCGGCCGAACTGGCCGGATTGCGGGATAAATGGATGGGCACGAGCCTGCCTGATCTGGTAAACCACAAGTTCTCCTATGTCTTGTGGATCGCGGCATTGTTGATTTTTTCGCTGCTGATGGTAATCCTTGCCCTGCGATATTTCGTCAAGCAGCGTACGGGGGAACTCAAGATTGCATACCATCGCCTTGAGCGATTGACGAAATTGTATGCGGCCTTGAGCCAGTGCAATCAGGCCATCGTGCGTTGCGCGAACATGGCGGAGTTGTTTCCGATAATCTGCCGCGACGCAGTAAAGTTCGGCGGGATGAAGATGGCATGGATAGGGTTGGTGGACGAGACGAATCAGCGGGTCAACCCGGTTTCCTCATTTGGCGATGGCATGGAGTATCTGGAAGGCATACTGATTTCGGCGGATGGGGCAGATCCTGCCGGGCGCGGACCGACAGGTACTTCCATACGCGAGAACCAGCCGGTCTGGTGCCAGGATTTTCAGCATGACCCGGCCACCGTGCCATGGCATGAAAAAGGCGCGCGATTCGGCTGGGGCGCATCAGCATCGTTACCGTTGCACCGCTATGGAGTCGCTGTCGGTGCTATAACCCTTTACGCCGGCGAAGCCGATTTCTTTGATGAGGCCGAACGCAATTTGCTCGTTGAAATGGCGATGGATATCAGTTACGCGCTTGATAATTTTGCCCGCGATGCCGAGATCAGGAGATCAACCGAGGCGCTGCAACTCAGCGAGAAGCATTTTCGCGCATATTTTGGCCGTGCCATGACCGGCATGGCCGCGACCAGTCCGGAGAAAAACTGGATTGAGGTCAACGATGCCTTATGCGAAATGCTGGGATATTCGCGGAAGGAGTTGATGCAGATGACCTGGGCGGATATTACCCATCCTGACGATCTTGCCGCAAATCTCGCCCAGTTTGACCGGATACTCAGCGGTGAAATCGACGAATATTCGATTGAGAATCGCTTTGTCCGCAAGGATGGGATGATCATTCACGTCCGTCGTTCGCCGCGCGCGGTCCGTAAACCCGACGGCAGCATTGATTACATTGTCGCATGGGTCGATGACATCACCGAGCGCAAGCAAAACGAGGAATACATCCAGCGGCTTGCGCACTTCGACCTGCTTACCGGACTGCCCAACCGGGCGCTATTTGCCGACCGCATCAATCATGCGCTTAGCATGGCTTTGCGCAGCAACTCCAAGCTGGCCGTGATGTTCATCGATCTCGACCATTTTAAAAACATCAATGACAACCTCGGCCACCGTATCGGTGACGCGTTGCTGATTGAAATCGCAATGCGCCTGAAATCGGCAATACGTGATGAAGACACGGTTTCGCGCCTTGGCGGAGACGAGTTCATCGTGTTGTTGCCGGATGCAGATGCCGATGGCGCCGCGCACGTGGCAGAAAAATTATTGGAGACTGCTTCACGATTTTGCCGGATTGCACAGCATGAACTGATAGTCACGGCTTCGATCGGCATTGCCATGTACCCGGACGACGGCAGCGATTTTGAGGCTCTTTCACAATGTGCAGATGTTGCGATGTACCGTGCCAAGCGCGATGGCCGCAATAATTATCGTTTTTTCACCACTGAAATGCAGACGCATTCGGCTCGTACCATGCAACTGGAAAGCGCATTGCGCCACGCGTTGGAACGGAACGAGCTGAGTTTGCATTACCAGCCGCAAATCTCCCTTCGCGACGGTAGCATCGTCGGCGTCGAAGCATTGTTGCGTTGGGAGAATCCGATGTTGGGCTTGGTTTCGCCGGCTGAATTTATCCCTATAGCGGAAAGCAGCGGGCAGATTTTGCAAATCGGAGAATGGGTGCTGCGCACAGCCATGCAGCAGATGAAGTCATGGATGGATGACGGCATTGTGCCGATGACCATTGCGGTGAATCTTTCGGCAGTGCAGTTCCGGCATCCCGACTTGCCTGAGCTGGTCAAACAGATACTCGACCTGGTTAAATTGCCGCCGCAGTATCTGGAGCTGGAATTGACCGAAAGCGTCGCGATGGACGATCCGCTCGGCGCCATTGCGGTGATGGACGGCCTGCACGAACACGGCATCCGCATGTCAATAGACGACTTTGGTACCGGTTATTCCTCACTCAACTACCTTAAGCGTTTCAAGGTTTACAAACTGAAGATCGACCAGTCTTTTGTGCGCAATATCACCGATGATCCGGAAGACATGGCCATTGTCAGCGCCATCATCAGTCTGGCTGGCAGTCTTGGATTGCAAACCATTGCCGAGGGGGTGGAAACCGAAGGTCAGCTGAAATTTTTGCTTGAACGGGGTTGCAATGAAGTGCAGGGTTTCTATTTCAGCAAACCGCTGACAGTAGCGCAATTCGAGGATTTATTGAAAACAGGAATACGGAAGCTGGAATTGCCAATACTGTAGCAGCTTGTGGCAGACATACCCGCAAATCTCAGATTTCCATCAAGGAGCTTTGCAGCGCTTCCGCCTTTCCGGTCTGGCTGAGTGACCCGCCGCTGATCCAGAACACATCTTCGGCACGACTGCCCAGTGTGTTGATCTTGGCACGGTGCAGAACGATGTCATGCTTGTCCAGGATCAGTGCGATGCGTGCCAGCAGTCCCGGGCGATCGCCGGTAACCAGAGACAACACGTGCATTCCCTTGCCATCCGGATTGATCACCACCTCGGTGCTGATGGGGAAGTGCCTTAGCTGGCGGTTGACACGTCCCATCCCGGCGGGAGATATCGGTTTCGCATTCAGAATTTGCTGGCCCAATTCGAATTCAATGTAATTCATGATATCCCGGTATGCCATGTCGCCGTGTGTGGCTTCCATGATCTGGAAACTGTTCAAGGCATAACCGTGCTGGGTGGTATGGATTTTGGCTTCAACTATGGTGTAGTTCATGCGCGCAAAAAAATCACCGATGCGCGCGAATAATCCGCGCTGATCCACGCAATAGACCATCACCTGCAGACCCTCGCCTGCGCGGCTCAGCCGCGTCTTCACGACAGGGACAGCGGTGTTCACCTTGAATGCGAGCAAACGTGTATGCCAAGCAATTTCCTGCGCCTCGTGATCCAGGAAATAATTGTCATCCAGCTGTGCCCATAACAACCGGTAAGATTCGGCCGCCATCGCATACAGGCTGAGCACTGTTGCGGCCTGGGTGCGGATATTGTCCAGATGATTGGCTGCTTTCCCGTCGCGCAGAAATCGCCGGGTTGCATGGTACAGATTCTCGATCAGTCTGGCCTTCCATGCATTCCATATCTTTGGGCTGGTGCCGCGCACATCCGCTACCGTCAATAAATACAGCGCGACAAGATAGCGGTCATTCCTGATCTTTTGGGCAAAGGCGGCGACCACTTCCGGATCGGACAGATCCTGTTTTTGTGCGGTGGCGGAAAGGCTGAGATGTTGTTCGACCAGCCATTCCACCAGGTCGGTGTCGTCGCTGCTGAGCCGGTGTTTTACGCAGAAAGCTCGCGCATCCTTTTTTCCAAGCTGTGAATGGTCGCCGCCGCGCCCCTTGGCTATATCGTGAAACAGGCCGGCAACATACAACACCTCCGGGCGGGCGAATTCGCCGATCAACTTGCTGCACAACGGAAATTCATGCGCAAATTCCGGCACGGCGAAACGGCGCAGGTTGCGCACCACCATCATGATATGTTCGTCCACCGTATAGACATGAAAAAGGTCATGCTGCATTTGCCCGACGATGCGTCCGAACGCGGGTATATACCGGCCAAGAATGCCGTATTGATTCATGCGCCGCAATGCGTGAACCACCCCTTTTGGCTGGCTCAATATTTCCATGAAACGGGACCGGTTCAGCGGATTTTTGCGGAAAGCCGCGTCGACCCGGTAACGTGCCCGCCATAATGCGCGCAGCGTGTTTGCGCTGAGATCTGCCAACTCGGGGTGCCGCTGCATCAGCAGGATCAGCTCAAAGATTGAATCTGGTGAATCCTCAAACAGTTTGTCATTCCTGATGTCCAGCAAGGTTCCGACAACGCGGAATCGTTCATTCAGGGCATGCTGCGGGGGTGTTTCATGAAACAAATGGTCGTGCAAATGCTGCAGCATGATGGTGCTGAATTGGCGCACCGCCAACTTGGTCTGGTAGTAGCGTTGCATCAAATGCTCGCTTGCGCGGCGATTGGCCGAAGCATTGATGCCCATTTGCTCGGCCAGCAAGGTTTGAAATTCGAAAATCAGCCGGTCCTCGCGCCTGCCGGCCAGATAATGCAAGCGCGCACGCAGTGTTTTCAGCAGTGTGTCGTGCTTTGCAATCAGGCGCGCCTCGGACGGGCTGATGATGCCGGCCTGGGCGAGTTCCGCCCAGCGCGTGTCCAAACCCGCGGCACGCGCAATCCAGGTGATGGTTTGCAGGTCACGCAAGCCGCCCGGGCTTTCCTTCAGGTTGGGTTCAAGGTTAAAGTCCGAATCGAGGAAGCGTTTGTGGCGTTGCTGCTGTTCATCCAGTTTGGCAAGGAAAAATTGCCGTGGATCGAGGTGTCGCTTTACCGCCTCGTGTAAATCGGAGAACAGTTTGGCATCTCCGGTGAGCAGGCGCGACTCCAGCAAGTTGGTCTGCACCGTGATGTCGGCCGATTCGTTGATGCATTGGTCTATGGTGCGGATACTGTGGCCGACTTCCATGCCGATGTCCCATAGCATGCCGATCAGTTGCTGCAACTTTTGTTGCAAATCCCCGTCGGGTTCCGAATCCAGCAGGATCAGCAAATCAATGTCCGAGTAGGGATACAGTTCGCCGCGCCCGTAGCCGCCCACTGCAACCAGTGCAATTTGGGGCGGCAGCAGTAGTTGCCGCCAGACGCGCTGAAGATAACGGTCTATCAGCCGACTGTGTGCGCCCAGCAGGCGCGCCACCTTGTTGTGTTTCAGGAATGCTTGCTCCAGGGCCAGGCGATCGTCGCGCAATGAGTTGCGCAGTTCGGCGGTTGAACCATGGCCAACGACTCGGCGGGCGTCGTTTGCTCCCATGGTCAGATGACCAGCAGTTCTATCAGGAATTTGGCGGGGGTGGGCAGCCATCAGAAACAGTCAAAACTTCATAGCCGGAATCGGTAACCAGTATGGTGTGTTCATATTGTGCCGAAAGACTGTGGTCTTTGGTTACCACGCTCCAGCCGTCGCCCAGTTGCTTGATGGCCGCCTTGCCGGCATTGATCATCGGTTCGATGGTAAAGGTCATGCCGGTTTCGAGTTTCAGGCCGGTCTTTGGCCTTCCGTAATGCAGCACTTGCGGCTCTTCGTGAAAGCGTTGCCCTATGCCGTGTCCGCAGAATTCACGCACCACGCTGTAACCCAGTGGCTCGACAAAACTCTGGATAGCATGGCCGATGTCACCCAGGTATGCCCCCGCTTTGACCACGCGTATGCCGCGCCACATCGCCTGATAGGTGACTTCACATAGACGTTTTGCCTGGATCGACGGCTCGCCGACGCAGAACATCCGGCTGCTGTCGCCGTGATAGCCATCCTTGATGACGGTGATATCCAGATTGACGATATCGCCATTCTTGAGCGATTTATCGCTGGGTATCCCGTGACATACCTGGTGGTTGATCGAGGTGCATATCGATTTGGGGTAGGGCTTGTGTCCGCCGGGTGCGTAGTTGAGCGGGGCAGGAATCGCTTTTTGCACATTGACGATCAGGTCATGGCAGAGCTTATCCAGTTCGTTGGTCGTCACGCCAGCCTTGACGAATGGAGCAATGTAATCGAGAACCTCGCTGGTCAGCCGGCCGGCGACACGCATTTTCTCGATTTCTTCTGGGGTCTTGATGGATACGGACATATTTCTTGAGATGATATAAGGTCAGGCAAGAATATCATGCGGTTCTAATTGTTGACAATCTTGATTGGGAATCTGTCCTTCTGAAATGGGGATACGCCAGATTCCATTTGAACAAACCAACCGGAGTCGGCCTATCTTGCGACAAAATGGCATTACAAAAAAAAGCACGCCTGAGCGTGCTTTTTTGCGTCAATCAATCACCGATTAACGGGTATTGCCATTGTTGCCGCGCCCGAGTGTGAAACTTGGACGATCACCATTGCGTCGCGGGGCGCTGTTGCCGCCGCGATTCTGGTTGTTGCCGAAGCTGCGTTCCTGACTGCGCGGCTGACCGGTACCCTGGCCGCCACCAAACCCCTGACCGCCGCCAACGCCCAGTGTGTGGCCGGTATTTCCGTTGGCTTGACCGTGCCATTGTCCATGACCTTCCTTGCGTCCGGCATGGCTATGACGGCTGTCCGGCGCGCTGTGGTGAAAACCGTTGCCGGTTTTGGCGGGGAAGCCGGCGTTGCTGCCACCACCGAAACCGCCACCGCTGCTGCGGCGCGGGCCGCTGTTGCTGCGCGGACGATCCGATGCCGGGCCGCCGGTGCGGAGTTTGTACTTGGGCTCCAGTCCTACTATGGTGTGCATCTTGATGCTTTGCTCGGTGTAGCGCTCGATGCGCTTCAGCAACTGCGCATCGCGGTTTGACGCGAACGAGATGGCAATGCCGGTCGAGCCGCCGCGGCCGGTACGGCCGATGCGGTGCACATAGTCCTCGGCGAACTTGGGCAGGTCGAAGTTGATCACATGCGAAATACCGCGCACGTCGAGACCGCGTGCCGCCACATCGGTGGCCACCAAAATGCGCACATTGCCGTTACGCATGTTGATGAGGGTGCGGTTGCGTTCGCGCTGGTTCATGTCGCCATGCAGTGCCGCAACGGAATGGCCTTGGGCGGAGAGCTGGTCGGCAATGGTGTCGGCATCGCGCTTGGTGGCGGTAAACACCAGCGCCTGGTTCATTTCTGCGTCGGTCAGCAGGTGGCTGAGCATCTTGTTCTTGTGCGCCACGTCATCGGCAAACATCATGCGTTGCTCGATGTTTTCGTGCTTGTCCTTGGCCGCAGATACGGAAATCTTGTTTGGTGTCTTGAGCAAACGCGAGGCCAGATTGCCGACCACGCCATCCAGCGTTGCGGAAAACAGCAGGGTTTGGCGTGTTGCTGGAGTGGCTTTGGCGATGCGTTCCACATCGTCGACAAAACCCATATCCAGCATTCGATCTGCTTCGT
The DNA here is from genome assembly GCA_001577345.1 of Candidatus Gallionella acididurans. Lineage (GTDB taxonomy): Bacteria > Pseudomonadota > Gammaproteobacteria > Burkholderiales > Gallionellaceae > Gallionella > Gallionella acididurans. The sequence continues at coordinate 19,031 of LSLI01000031.1, read as the reverse complement.
CGAGGATCAGCACTTCCAAGCGTGAAAAATCAATGCGGCCGCGTTCCAGGTGGTCGATCAGACGTCCCGGGGTGGCGACCAGAATATCGACATGGCCGGACAGCATACGGTTCTGCACCGGGTATGGCATGCCGCCCAAGATGCTGATGATCTTGAAACGCATGTTCTTGCCATATTTTGTTGCTGCATCGCAGACTTGCTGCGCCAATTCGCGGGTAGGAGTCAATACCAGCACGCGCGGACCTTTGCCTGGCAGGGCTGAAGGGGTGGCCAGACGGTTCAGCGCGGGCAGAATGAACGCGGCGGTCTTGCCGCTGCCGGTTTGGGATGAAGCCATCAGGTCGTGACCGGCCATGATTTCGGGAATGGCCTGTGCCTGGATCGGCGTGGGTTCGGTGTAGCCGGTTTCGGCGATCGCCTTGAGAATGGCGGCGTTTAAATTCAGATTTTCAAATGACATCTTGCTTCCTTTTTATTATCGAAGGGAATCCATATCGGCACACGGACGCAAGTCAACACCCAGTTAAAAACTAACTGGATGCCGAATCGTATTCCGGCATGACGAACTTCTGTAGTTCCCCAGGTGAGCGCAGGCAGTAAAAACTACCCGTTGGAACGGGCAGACAGATAGACCGGCGCATAAAACATCGTTGCTAACCGGAAAACCCGAGAGAATCTTGTGAGGGCTTTAAGACAGGCGCGATTTGCGTACGCGCTGGAGGCAGGTCAGATAACGATGAACCAATGCCGCCTTAGTGGCGACAAGCCGCGCATTATACGGATGAAAAAAATAAAAGCCAGCAAAAGTTTACCGTGACTTGCGCTGTGCTAGAATGCGCGCCCTTTTCATATAGCAAGGCTGTATCCATGTCCCGCCAACTCCGTAATATCGCCATCATCGCCCACGTTGACCACGGCAAGACCACTCTGGTGGACAAGTTGTTGAGCCAGGCAGGCTCTTTTGCTTCCTATAAACATGTCGCCGAGCGCGTGATGGACAGCAACGACCTGGAAAAAGAACGCGGTATCACCATCCTGGCCAAGAACTGTGCCGTGGATTATGAAGGCGTGCATATCAACATCGTGGACACGCCCGGCCACGCCGACTTCGGCGGCGAAGTAGAGCGCGTGCTGGGCATGGTGGACGGCGTGTTGCTGCTGGTAGACGCGGTCGAGGGGCCGATGCCGCAAACCCGTTTTGTCACCAAGAAGGCGCTGGCGTTGGGCCTGCGCCCCATCGTGGTGATCAACAAGGTCGACCGTAATGGTGCCCGCCCCGATTGGGTAATAAACCAGACTTTCGATTTGTTCGACAAGCTGGGTGCAACGGAAGATCAAATGGATTTCCCCGTGGTGTATGCCTCGGCATTGAACGGCTACGCCACGCTGGATCTGGCCAAGCCCAGCACCGATATGCGTCCGCTTTTCGATGCTGTGCTCAAGCACGTTCCCGCACCTGACACCGATGTGGACGCGCCGCTGCAATTGCAAATTTCCGCGCTGGATTATTCCAGCTTCGTGGGCCGCATCGGCGTGGGCCGCGTGCGCCGTGGCCGTATCAAGCCCGGCCAGGATGTGATGGTCATGAATGGCGACAGGCCACCGAAACGCGCGCGCATCAACCAGGTGCTCGGCTTTCGCGGTGTCGAGCGCGTGCCATTGGATGAAGCGCTTGCAGGCGACATCGTGTTGATCAACGGCATTGAAGAAATCGGCATCGGCGTTACGCTGGCCGACGTGAACAAGCCGGAAGCTCTGCCTATGCCCAAGGTGGATGAGCCGACGCTGACCATGAACCTGATGGTCAACACTTCACCGTTGTGCGGAAAAGAAGGCAAGTTCATTACCAGCCGCCAGATACGCGACCGGTTGAACAAGGAGCTGCTGGTCAACGTGGCGTTGCGCGTTGAGGAAACGGACAACACCGACGTGTTCCTGCTGGCCGGGCGCGGCGAATTGCACCTGACGATATTGCTGGAAACCATGCGCCGTGAAGGCTTCGAAATGGGCGTCGGCAAGCCGCGCGTGGTATATCGCGACATAGACGGACAGAAGTGCGAGCCGTTTGAAGTGTTGACCGTGGATGTGGAAGACACCAACCAGGGCGCGGTGATGGAAGAGCTGGGTCGTCGTCGCGGCGACTTGCAGGATATGCAGCCGGACGGACATGGCCGGGTGCGTCTGGAATACCGCATCCCTGCACGCGGCTTGATCGGCTTCCAGTCCGAGTTCATGACCATGACGCGCGGCACCGGCATCATGGCGCACGTGTTCGACGATTACGCGCCGGTCAAGGCCGAGATGCCGGGGCGCCGCAACGGCGTACTGATCTCTTCCGAATCAGGAGAGGCGGTTGCTTATGCGTTGTGGAAGCTGGAAGACCGCGGCCGCATGATCGTTGTTCCCGGCGACAAATTGTACGAGGGCATGATTATCGGTATCCACAGCCGCGACAATGATCTGATCGTGAATCCGATCAAGGGCAAGCAATTGACCAACGTGCGCGCCTCCGGCACCGACGAAGCAGTGCGCCTGACCCCGCCGGTACGGCTGACGCTGGAATCAGCGGTCGAATTCATCGACGATGATGAACTTGTTGAAATCACGCCGCTTTCAATTCGGGTGCGCAAGCGTTTCCTGACCGAAAATGAACGCAAGCGCACAGGTCGCTTGTAATTAAAGCGCGTTGTTCTCCGCCCAGCTGATTGGATGAGGGCACGGTTCAGGATATTCTGAACTGCTGGAATGCCGAATGAAACGCCGTGCAGTGCTATACTGCACGGCGTTTTTTTTGGTCTGCTCCATGTTAGAAATCTTTGCTATCGGTTTATTGTTTTTTATCCTTGTTGCCATGATATTTTTGGCGGTGCGGTTGTTCTCGCTTGGTCGAACCCAAACTGAGCTACCTGTAATATTGGCGCGCGCATTGGAAGAAAAACATCGCCTGATGTTAAGTGATTTGCATGATGGCTTGAACAAACAAGGCGATCGGATGGTGCAAGCCACACAGGACAGCTCGGAACGGCTGCGTGATATCGTGGCGCAGGAACTCAAACTCACGCGTGAGGCGATGCAAGGTTTGCAACTTGCGCAGCACGCGGGTCTTGCCGCCACCCGGGAAGAAATGTTGAAGCAACTTTCCGTGCAAGGGCGCGCTGATCAGGAATTGATCCAGTCCACCATGAAACGCAGCACCGAAATGCTGACGCAGACCATCGAAGGTCTGACCAAGAGCACCGATTTGCGACTAGAGCAGATTTCCGGCAAGGTCGCCGAGCGTCTCGATGAGGGTTTCAAGAAAACCAACGAGACCTTTACCAATGTGATGACGCGGCTCGCCACGATAGACGAGGCGCAGAAGAAGATCGACGGCCTCACCACCAACGTGGTCAGTCTGCAACAGCTGCTGGGCGACAAACGTTCGCGCGGTGCGTTCGGCGAAGTGCAGTTGGAAGGGCTGGTTCGCAACATCCTGCCGCCGGATGCCTATTCATTCCAGGAAAAGCTTTCCAATGGCAACCGCGTGGATTGTCTATTGATCCTGCCGCCGCCGACCGGCAAAGTTCCGGTGGATGCCAAGTTTCCGCTGGAAAATTATCATCGTATGCTGGATCAAAGTCTGGCCGAATCGGACAAGCTCGCAGCGCGCAAACAATTCAAGTTGGACATCAAGAAGCACATCGAAGACATCAGCCAGAAATATCTGATCCGCAACGAGACCTCTGATGGCGCAGTGATGTTCGTTCCCGCGGAGGCGGTGTTTGCAGAGATTCACGCATACCATTCAGATCTGGTCGAATACGCGATGCACAAGCATGTGTGGATTGTTTCACCTACCACGCTGATGGCAGTTCTGAACACCGCACGCGCGGTGATGAAAGACGTGCAAATGCGCGAACAAGTTCATATTATCCAAAGCGAGCTGGGCAAGTTGAGTGTGGATTTCAAGCGCTTTGATGAACGCATGAAGAAACTTTCTGAACACATCCGCCAGGCAAACAAGGATGTAGATGACGTGCAAATCAGCAGTCGAAAAATCAGCGAGCAATTCGCCAAGATCGAAGCTGTGGAAATGATCGAGGACCCAAGTCAGGACAAGTTGGCATAATCTTTTTCAGATAACAAGCATGTGTTGCGATGGTAAGATGCGCTCATCCCCTTAATATATTTTCTGTTCAACGATGAAACTGGCAATCGCACAAATAAACTGCGTGTTAGGTGATTTAACGGGGAATGTAAAAAGAATTTTGCAATACTCCGAACAGGCCAGGCAGTTGGGTGTGCAGTTATTATTGACCCCCGAACTGAGCCTGTGCGGTTATCCGCCGGAAGACTTGCTGCTGCGGGACGGGTTTTACCATGCATGTGCGCGGGCGCTTGATGACCTTGCCGAAAAAATATCCGGTATCGCCGTGATTGTCGGGCATCCGCATGAGCTCAATGGGAAAAGGTATAACGCCGCGTCGCTGATCAGCGATGGCGTGATTTCCGCCACTTATCTAAAACACGAACTGCCTAATTATTCCGTTTTTGACGAGGAGCGTTATTTTGAGCAGGGTACCGCGCCGTGCGTGTTTGAAATGGAAGGCATCAGGTTTGCGTTGAATATCTGTGAAGATGTCTGGAAGCCTGATGTTGCCCTTCAGTCACGCAAAGCCGGTGCCCAGGTTCTGCTGGTGCTGAATGCGTCTCCTTATGCCATCGAAAAGCGGATTTCTCGCCATAACGTCATTCGCGAGCGTATTGCCGAGACTGGAATGGCTGTGGTCTATGCCAATATGGTCGGCGGTCAGGACGAGCTGATTTTTGATGGTGGCTCGTTCGCGATGGATCGCAGCGGTGTGCTGACCGCGCAGGCCCCGAATTTTGAAGAAACCCTGTCGATACTCGAACTACACGATGATTTGAGACCGGTCGGCGCAATCATTCCGGACCTGGGTCTGGAGGCCGATGTCTATCGGGCTTTGTGCCTGGGCGTGCGGGATTACATCACCAAAAATCGCTTCCCAGGCATACTGCTTGGCATGTCAGGCGGGATTGATTCCGCATTAACCCTGGCGATTGCGACGGACGCGCTGGGAGCGGACAAAGTCCATGCGGTGATGATGCCGTCACCCTATACCGCACAGATGAGCCTCGACGATGCGCGCGAGATGGTGAAGATACTGGGGGTTCGTTATGACGAATTCCCCATTGAGGCAATGTTCCGGAGCTATTCGACCACGCTGGAAACCAGTTTTGCCGGGCGTGCAGTGGATACCACGGAGGAAAATTTGCAGGCGCGCATACGCGGCACCCTGCTGATGGCGTTGTCCAATAAACTTGGCTCCCTGGTGTTGACCACAGGCAACAAATCCGAGATGACTGTCGGTTATGCCACGCTGTACGGTGATATGGCCGGTGGCTTTGCAGTATTGAAGGATGTCAGCAAAACCCTGGTGTATCGTTTGGCGCGTTATCGCAACACGCTGGGCAAGGTGATTCCGGAGCGTATCATCACGCGCCCGCCCAGCGCCGAATTGCGCGCCGACCAAACCGACCAGGACAGCCTGCCGCCATACGATGTATTGGATGCCATCATGGCGTGCTATGTCGAGCAGAATCTCACGATCCCGGAAATCATCGCACGCGGCTACGCCGAGGCAGATGTGCGCAGAGTAGTGCATCTGATCCGCATCAGCGAATACAAGCGCCGCCAATCTGCGGTGGGCATACGCATCACGGAGCGCAGTTATGGGAAAGACTGGCGATATCCAATCACAGTGCGTTATCAGGATAACTTCTAAATCTAATTCCATTTGACGGCGAGTCTTGGTACAATGCGCCGCGTTTTGAGATGGGCTTCGAGCCCGTTTTTTATTTGCAGGTCATATTTTTGGGTGTGGTGAAGCTGGGTTTATGGATGCGGTGAAGTTGGTCGAAACGACAGTAAACGGCTTGGGCTATGAGCTGGTAGACCTGGAGCGCTCCGGACGCGGCATGTTGCGCGTGTTCATCGACAAGCCGGAAGGCATCTCGGTGGATGATTGCCAGGTGGTAAGCAATCAACTGACGCGACTGTTTCTGGTTGAGAATGTTGATTATGACCGCCTTGAGGTTTCTTCGCCGGGATTGGACAGGCCATTAAAGAAAGAAGCCGATTTTGTGCGTTTTGCAGGCGAGAAAGTGCAGCTAAAACTGCGTATGCCGCTGGCGGGACGAAAGAATTTCGTGGGCGTGATAGGCGAAGTGTGTGACGGGATATTGCAATTGAATGTTGACGGAAGTCCGGTGGCGATTGAGCTGTCGAATCTGGATAAGGCGCGTTTAGTGCCGACTTTTTAGTTTTAATGATTAGCGGGTAATTTGCCGGAGATATGGTATGAGTCGTGAAATTTTGTTATTGGTGGATGCGCTGTCACGTGAAAAGAACGTGGACAAGGAAATTGTGTTTGAAGCACTTGAATCCGCTTTGGCCTCCGCGACTAAAAAGCGTTTTGTGGACGAAGCCGACGTGCGCGTGTCGATAGACCGCAATACCGGCGAGAATGAATCTTTCCGCCGCTGGGAAGTGATGGACGATGAAACCTTCGAGACGCCTGACCTGCATATCAAGCTGGAAGAGGCGCAAAAGCGCAATCCCGATATTCAGGTCGGAGATTTCATCGAAGAGCCGCTCGAGCCTGTCGACTTCGGACGCATCGGGGCGCAAGCCGCCAAGCAGGTTATTTTTCAGAAGATCAGGGATGCCGAACGCGAGCAGGTTTTGGCCGACTTTATGGACCGCAAGGAACACCTGGTATCCGGCACTGTAAAACGACTCGAACGGGGCAGTGCCATCATCGAATTCGGCAAGATTGAAGCATTGCTGCCGCGCGAGCAGATGATCGCGAAGGAAAATCTGCGCGTCGGGGATCGTATCAAGGCGCATTTGCTGCGCGTGGATCGCAGCGCGCGCGGACCGCAAGTGATATTGTCGCGCAATTCGCCGGAATTGCTGGTCAAGCTGTTTGAGCTGGAAGTACCCGAGATCGAAGAAAAGCTGCTGGAAATAGTCAGCGCGGCAAGGGACCCCGGTTCGCGTGCAAAAATAGCGGTGCTATCGCACGACCCCCGTATAGATCCTATCGGCACCTGTGTGGGGATGCGAGGTTCACGTGTGCAGGGTGTGACCAATGAACTTGCCGGTGAGCGCGTGGATATCATCCTCTGGGCTGAAGATCCCGCCACTTATGTCATCAACGCGCTGGCTCCCGCTGAGGTGAGCAGTATCGTCGTGGACGAAGAGCGTCACAGTATGGATGTGGTGGTCGAGGAAGAAAACCTGGCGCAGGCCATCGGACGCGGCGGCCAAAACGTGCGTCTGGCCAGCGAATTGACCGGGTGGGAACTCAATATAATGACTGTCGAACAGTCCAGCGAAAAGCATACTGAAGAATTTTCCAAGACGCGCGCGGTGTTCATGGAAAAACTGGATGTGGATGAAGAAGTTGCTGACATTCTGGTGCAGGAAGGTTTCAATACTTTGGAAGAAGTAGCCTATGTGCCGCTGGATGAAATGCTCGAAATTGAATCGTTCGACGAGGCTACAGTGAACGAGTTGCGCAGCCGCGCGCGCAATGCGCTTTTAACAGCAGCGATCGCCAGTGAAGAAAAAGTGGAGCACGGAATTGAAGATCTGCTGAAACTTGAAGGAATGGATGAGCAAATTGCGCGCATCCTGGCTGCCAAGGGTGTGGCAACCCAAGATCAATTGGCTGACCTGGATGTGGATGAGTTGGTGGAACTTTCAGGCATGGATGCAGATCGTGCAAATACATTGATTATGGCGGCACGCGCACCTTGGTTTGCTTAAGTTAGTAAGGGTTGTCTAAAGGACGGTAATGGGAAAATTGAACGTATCGCAATTTGCGACGGAACTGGGATTGCCGGTTGCTTTGCTGCTTGAGCAGTTGAAGGCGGCAGGGATTGCCAAGGAGCAGGAATCCGATCCTATGTCGGAAAAGGATAAAGCGAAACTTCTGGAACATTTGCGCCAGGCGCATGGTGCCGAAAAGCCCGCCAAGAAAATCACGCTGATTCGCCGCGAAACCTCTGAAATCAAAAAGGCCGACAGCACCGGTCGTGCTCGCACCATTCAGGTTGAGGTGCGCAAGCGCCGCGTAGTGGCTCCGACAGCACCTGCCGAATCGGCCGCAACTGCAGCATCGGTTGAGACAGCGATTCCGCCCAAGAAGGTTAACAAGTCCACCAAGGTTGTGGATGAGCAGGAGCTGGCTACGCGCGAAGAGGAAGCACGCTTGCATGCGGAATTGGCGGCGCGTCAGGCAGCCGAGGTGCAAGTAAAACAAGAGCGTAACAAGCGCAAGGCCGCCCCAAAAAGCACCGAACCTGAACCGCAACCTGTTATAGCGGTTGCTGCCAAAGTTGAGGAAACAATTCCCGCCGCAGCTCCGATCGTTAACCTGGCCGAAGGAACGCTGCACAAGCCGGCACCGAAGCCCGGTGACAAGATAGTCAAACCGAGCAAAAAACCAAAGCCCGAAGTCAAGGCAAGTCCCTGGGATGACAAGGGGCACAAAAAACGCGCTCCGGTCAAGACCGGGGAAAAAACAGGGGTTTGGACTACCCCTGTGCGCGCACCGCGCCATGACAGGCACAGCAAGCATGTTGCCGAACCCGAGCATGCGTTCTCTTTGCCTACCGAGCCTATCGTGCATGAAGTGGCTGTTCCCGAAACCATCACCGTCGCTGAACTTGCTCAAAAGATGTCGATCAAGGCCGGTGAAATCATCAAGGTATTGATGAACATGGGTTCGATGGTGACCATCAACCAGGTGCTCGATCAGGAAACCGCGATGATCGTTGTGGAAGAGATGGGGCACGTCGCCAAAGCCGCCAAGCTGGACGACCCCGACGCCTATTTGATCGATACTGAAGCGCATCAAGATTCGTTACTGGAGCCGCGCGCGCCTGTCGTCACTGTTATGGGGCACGTGGATCACGGCAAGACTTCATTGCTTGATTACATACGCCGCACCCGTGTCGCCTCGGGCGAGGCGGGCGGCATCACCCAGCATATCGGCGCATACCATGTCGATACACCGCGCGGAATGGTCACCTTCCTGGATACGCCTGGCCACGAGGCGTTCACCGCAATGCGCGCGCGCGGCGCCAAGGCCACCGATATCGTGATTCTGGTGGTGGCCGCCGATGACGGCGTGATGCCGCAAACCAAGGAAGCCATAGCGCATGCCAGAGCCGCCAAAGTGCCGCTGGTGGTGGCGGTGACCAAGATAGACAAGCCTGAGGCCAATGCCGAGCGTGTCAAGCAAGAATTGGTCGCCGAGGGAGTGACGCCGGAAGATTGGGGTGGTGACGCAATGTTTGTCGAGGTTTCATCCAAGACGGGACAGGGCATAGACCATTTGCTGGAAGGCGTGTTATTGCAAGCCGAAGTATTGGAACTGAAAGCCCCGCGCACCACCCACGCAAAAGGACTGGTGATCGAAGCGCGTCTGGACAAAGGGAAGGGGCCGGTAGCTACGGTGTTGATACAGTCCGGCACGATGAAACGCGGCGATGCGGTACTGGTCGGTTCGGTATTCGGCCGGGTGCGCGCGATGCTGGATGAAAATGGCAAAACTGTCAACGAAGCCGGCCCGTCCATCCCGGTGGAAATACAGGGCTTGTCCGAAGTGCCCGCCGCCGGTGAAGAGCTGATGGTATTGGCTGACGAAAAGCGTGCTCGAGAAATCGCGCTATTCCGGCAGGGAAAGTATCGCGGAGTAAAGCTTGCCAAACAGCAGGCCGCCAAACTGGAAAACATGTTCGAACAGATGGCCGAAGGGGAGGTGCGCACTTTGTCGCTGATCGTGAAATCCGACGTGCAGGGTTCCGCAGAGGCGATCGCGCAATCGTTGCAGAAACTCTCCACCAACGAGGTCAAGGTTAACCTGATCCACGGCGGGGTGGGTGCTATTTCCGAGTCGGATGTCAACCTGGCACTGGCCTCCAAGGCGATCATTATCGGCTTCAACACCCGCGCCGATGCGGCCGCGCGCAAGCTGGCAGAGTCTTCCGGCGTGGACATCCGCTACTACAACATCATCTACGCGATGGTCGACGAGATCAAGGCCGCGTTGTCCGGCATGCTTGCTCCCGAGAAACGCGAAAGCATCATGGGCATGGTCGAAGTGCGCCAAGTGTTTACTGTTTCAAAAGTGGGCACGATCGCGGGTTGTTACGTGCTGGAAGGCTTGATCAAGCGTGGCGCGAAGGTGCGTGTGCTTCGTGACAACGTGGTGATACACGATGGAGAGCTGGATTCGCTGAAACGCTTCAAGGATGACGTAAAAGAAGTAAAGGCCAATTTCGAGTGCGGCCTCTCGGTAAAGAATTTCAACGATCTGGTGGTGGGTGACAAGCTGGAAGCTTACGAAATAGTCGAGGTCGCGCGCGCGCTTTAAATGGCCAACTTCTCAAGAACCGATCGCATCGCCGACCAAATCCAGCGTGAAATTGCCGAATTGGTGCGCTTGCAGATCAATGATCCGGGTGTGCGACTGGTAACCATAACTGGAGTTGAAGTGGCTAGCGACTATTCGCATGCCAAAGTATTTTTCACGCGACTGGATGGGAAGCACCAGGAGGCGCAAAGTGGTTTGGAGCGAGCCAGCGGTTTTATCCGAAGCCAGTTGGCAAAGAGCATCAAGCTGCGCATCATGCCGCAAATCCATTTTGTCTACGATGCATCCGTTGAACGCGGCAGCCACTTGTCCCAACTTATCGATCAAGCGGTCGCCAGTGACCATCATCACGACGAAAACAAGTAGTCTCCAGGGGTTGCAATGATGGCACGACAAACTTTCCGCCCACTGGACGGTGTTCTGCTGTTTGACAAGCCCCTGGAACTCAGTTCTAACGATGCATTGCAAATAGTCCGCCGCTTATTCAAAGCCCAAAAAGCCGGTCATACCGGAACGCTCGATCCCCTGGCCACAGGCCTGTTGCCTGTATGCTTCGGCGAGACCACTAAATTTTCCAATGCCCTGTTGGATGCCGATAAAACCTATCGTGCCTTGCTGCAACTGGGGAAGACCACCACCACCGGGGATGCCGAAGGGGATGTCGTCGCTGAACACCCCGTCGATATTGACCGCTCCGATGTCGATATCACCCTGGCAAGGTTTCGCGGGGAAATACAGCAATTGCCGCCCATGCATAGCGCGCTCAAGCACCATGGCAAGCCACTCTACGAATATATCCGCAATGGCGAAACCATAGCGCGCGAATTGCGTAGCGTGGTGATACATAAACTAACGCTGAACGAATTTAACGACAATCAGGTGGATATCACTGTGCTTTGCAGCAAGGGCACTTATATAAGAACCCTGGCTGAAGATATCGGCGCGTCGCTGGGTTGCGGTGCCTATCTTGCGGGTTTGCGTCGTACCGCAATCGCACATTTCGATTTGGGCAACGGGCATAGCCTGCAACAGCTTGAAACCATGACTGAAGCTGAGCGTGACGCCCTTGTTCTTCCGACGGAAAGCCTGATGCCGGATATGCCCGTGTTGGAGCTGGATACCGGGCAAATCAACAGGCTCGCACAGGGGCAGCGGCTGGGTTTGGACACGGGCCTGCCTGATGGCAAGATAAGATTGCATGGCCCGCAGGGATTTGTCGGGATTGGGCTGTTGCAAGGTCGCCGTCTCTCGCCTGACAGGCTACTGTCCGGTGTGGCCATACAAGCCGCGAAAAGCGGCACGGCGGGAAATATTATTGGGGTTGAGCAAGACCCCCGATAAGGGGTAGAATAGCGCACTTTTTTAGGAGAGCAAAAACAATGGCAATTACCGCCGCGCAAAAAGCGCAAATCATGACCGACTTTCAACGCGCCAAGAGCGATACTGGATCCCCCGAGGTGCAGGTGGCTTTGATAACAGCACGTATCTCTTATTTGACCGAGCATTTCAAGGATAACGTCAAGGATCACCATTCACGGCGTGGCTTGTTGCGTCTGGTAAGCCGTCGCCGCAAGCTGCTGGATTATCTCAAGCGTACTAATGATGCGAGCTATCGCACGCTGATCCAGCGTCTGGAAATTCGCAAGTAAGCATTTTGTATACTGCGGGTCGCTCAAGCGGCCCGCGCTTTTTTTGTCTAGCCACAACGTGTGCCGCAATTGCGCGACATGCAATGCACAGAGAGGTCTATCTTGAGTCATTTTAAAAAAACATTTGCGTACGGCAATCACCAGCTTACTCTGGAGACGGGTGAAATTGCGCGTCAGGCCAGCGGCGCGGTAATGGTCAGTCTTGATGATACTGTGGTGTTGGTAACCGTAGTCGCCAGAAAAGATGCCAAGCCTGAGCAGGATTTCTTCCCGCTCACCGTGGATTACCAGGAAAGAACCTACGCTGCAGGCAAGATACCCGGCGGATTTTTCAAGCGTGAAGGCCGGCCAAGCGAAAAAGAGATTTTGACATCGCGACTGATTGATCGTCCGTTGCGTCCGCTGTTCCCGGAAAGCTTTTACAACGAAATACAAATCATTGCGACGGTGATGTCTTCCGACGAAGAGATTGATTCCGACATACCTGCGATGATAGGCGCATCCGCAGCTCTGGCATTGTCAGGTGTCCCATTCGACGGCCCGATAGGCGCGGCGCGCGTGGGTTATGCAAATGGCCAATATCTGCTCAACCCCACTGCTACCCAACTCCTAACCTCGCAGATGGACTTGGTGGTCGCCGGAACTGATCGTGCAGTTCAGATGGTCGAATCAGAAGCTCAGCAGTTGTCCGAGGAAATCATGCTGGGCGCAGTGATGTTTGGGCATGAGCAGATGCAAGTGGTTATTCAGGCCATCAATGAAATGGCCGATGCGGCAGGCGCTGATGCCTGGGACTGGACTGCGCCAGCCAAGGATGAAGCATTGATCGCGCAGATCGCAGGCATAGCCGAAGTCGAGCTGGGCAAGGCTTATGCAATTCGTTCCAAGCAGGCGCGCACCGATGCAATAGCGACAATACGGGATAAAGTGATGGCGGAAATATCGCCTGAAGTTCTTGCCACGCAAAAAAATCACGTTAATGACTTGTTTGGTGCTCTGGAAGCCAAGATTGTTCGCGGGCAAATACTCAGCGGGGAACCGCGCATTGACGGCCGCGACACGCGCACTGTGCGTCCGATCACGATACGTAACGGCGTATTACCGCGCGTCCACGGCTCTTCCTTGTTCACCCGTGGCGAAACACAGGCGATTGTAGTGGCAACCCTGGGCAGCATGCGGGATTCCCAGAAGATCGATGCACTACAAGGAGAATATTCCGATCGCTTCATGCTGCACTATAATTTCCCGCCATATTCCACCGGCGAGACAGGCCGCGTGGGTACACCGAAGCGCCGGGAAATCGGCCATGGCCGTTTGGCCAAGCGTGCTTTGGTTGCGGTGTTGCCAAGCGAGGAAGAATTTGGCTACGCGATGCGCGTGGTATCGGAAATCACCGAGTCCAATGGCTCCAGCTCTATGGCTTCGGTGTGCGGAGGTTGCTTGTCGTTGCTTGACGCAGGTGTGCCGCTCAAGGCTCATGTGGCGGGTATTGCCATGGGCCTGATCAAGGAAGGAAATCGCTTTGCGGTGCTGACCGATATTCTCGGTGATGAAGATCACTTGGGCGATATGGATTTCAAGGTTGCCGGAACCGAGGCTGGCGTTACCGCATTGCAAATGGACATCAAGATCAACGGTATCACGCGCGACATCATGCAGGCCGCTCTGAGCCAGGCTCGTGAAGGCCGTATGCACATTCTTGGCTTGATGAAGCAAGCCATGCCCAATGCGCGTACCGAAGTTTCCGAGTTTGCGCCGCGCATGATCAAGATGAAGATCAATCCGGAAAAAATACGGGACGTAATCGGTAAGGGTGGCGCGGTGATCCGTGCGCTAACCGAAGAAACCGGCACGACTATCGACATCGATGATGTGGGCAATATCACCATATCCTGTGTCAGCGGCGAAGCAGGCGAACTGGCCAAAAAACGCATCGAAGACATCGTGGCCGACGTGGAAGTAGGCAAGATTTATGAAGGCCCCGTGGTCAAGTTGCTCGATTTCGGCGCTTTGATTAATGTCTTGCCTGGCAAAGATGGCCTGCTGCACATCTCCCAGATCGCTCATGAGCGCGTCGCGAGTGTCGCAGACCATTTAAAAGAGGGCCAGATCGTGCGTGTGAAGGTGCTGGAGGTGGACGACAAAGGCCGGATGAAATTGAGCATGAAGGCGTTGCTGGATGCGCCTGCAGCCACGACCACTGAGTAATTTTTTGTTGTAACAAAAAGCCCCGCCAAATTGGCGGGGCTTTTTTATTGTTGAACGGGAATTATTTGGCTACCTGTTTTTCACGTATTTCATCAAGAGTCTTGCAATCAATACACAGAGTGGCGGTAGGCCTTGCCTCCAAACGGTTTAAACCGATTTCGACACCGCAATTATCACAGTAGCCATATTCACCCGCATCAATCTTGGCGATCATTTCATTGATTTTCTTGATTAATTTTCGTTCTCGGTCGCGGTTGCGCAGCTCCAGGCCCATATCAGATTCTTGAGTGGCTCGGTCATTCGGGTCGGCAAATACCGTTGCCTCGTCCTGCATGGTGTGTACGGTGCGATCAATGTCCTTACCCAGTCCGGCCTTGATATCATTCATGATCTGGCGGAAATGCTCGAGTTGCTTGGGGTTCATGTAAGCCTCGCCCTTCTTGGCTTTGTAAGGGGTGACGGGTTTGTGTGACATTACCGGCATTGCATTCTCCAACAGGATAAAATTAAAGTCCGCTTTAATACCAGAAAGCGGACGAATGAGCAACTAAATTAACGGGCCCCGAGAAGCAAAAACATGCTCGGTCGCTTGTTTAAAAGTGGCATGGGCAGTGATTTCCATTGCCCGATCGAGCGCGTCTGGATTTGTTCGCCGGGCAGGGTAATGTCCGTGGCGACGCATAACAGTGTTTGTTCCCTGCAGTTGTCCAGCAATGCACTGAACATCTTTTCATTGCGATACGGAGTTTCAATGAATAATTGTGTTTGCCCGAGTTTTGCAGAATCGGCTTCCAGTTTCAAAATCGCTTTGCGCCTTTCTGCCTCTGTTATAGGCAAATAACCATGAAAGGCGAAACACTGCCCATTCAAGCCTGAAGCCATTAATGCCAGTAAAATTGACGACGGACCCGTCAGAGGAACCACGCGGATACCATTCCGGTGTGCCAGACTCACCAAATCCGCCCCCGGATCGGCGATACCCGGACAGCCGGCCTCGGAAATGATGCCTACATCGTGTCCGGCAAGAAGCGGCGCCAGCATTTCAGCCATATCTTTGGCACTGGTGTGTTCATTGAGTGTAGCGAAGTGCATAGATTGGATCGGCAGTTCGGGTTTGAGTGTGGAAAGAAACTGGCGGGCGGTTTTTGGTTGTTCCACAACAAAATGATTTAATTTTCGCGCCACGTCAATGACGTGCTGAGGCAACACCTGCTCCGGGAGGGTATCGCCCAGTGTGCAGGGGATCAGAAAGAGCGTGCCTGGTTTTGTCATGATGCTCAAAACAAGTGCACGTTTTCTTGGCGCAGCATTTGAATCAACAATATCAGTGGCAGGCCAATCAGCGCGTTAGGGTCGTCGCCGCTCATTTTGCTTATCAGCGCGATGCCCAACCCCTCAGATTTAGCGCTGCCAGCACAGTGATAGGGTTGTTCCTTGAGCAAATAACCTTCAATTTCCATGTCGCTGAGGTCGTGCAGGGTTACATGGTTTTTTGCCACCTTGGTTTGCATTTTTCCCGACTTGCTGTTCAATAGCGTGATGGCCGTATAGAAGCATGTGGTCTTGCTCCGCATGGCGCGCAATTGTTTGACTGCATTATCATGGGTAAGCGGTTTGCCCAGCTGCCGGCCATCCAGCAGGGCGACTTGGTCAGAACCGACAATAAGAGCGTTTGGATAGTCGGCTGCAATCGCACGGGCTTTTTCTTGAGCAAGGCGTATTGAGGTGGCGCGCGCGGATTCATTAGGCAAGGCTGTTTCATCCACATTGGGTACGGCGACCTCAAAAGGGAGTTTCAGCCGTTTGAGAAGCTCACTGCGATAAACGGAGCTGGAGGCCAGGACAATCAACTGAGAGTTCAACAATATTCCTTAAGGATTTTTGACATGGGGCGACGAAAAATATATCATGCGCGCCTTATGTATGCACGGCCTTTCATCGACAGCCTGGATTTTGCAAGAAATGGCCGGGAGATAAGCGACGAAGTACAGTTTGCCGAGATGCCGCGCTTGCTGGATATTCTGGAAAATCCACAAGGAAGTTTCAGTTACACAATGCAAGGTGGCAAGGATAATCAAGGCACAAGTTTTCTGGATATACGCGTGAATGGGCAGTGTAGTTTACGTTGCCAGCGTTGCCTGAACAAAATGAGTTATCCGCTACGTCTGGACACGCGATTGTTTCTTCGTGACCAGGCTAGTCTGGATGCGCTGGGCGATGATGATGAAGAGTTCGACAGTATCCTGGCGGATAAGCAGCTGAATGTGCTGGATCTGCTGGAAGAAGAGATTTTGTTAAGTTTGCCAATCGCACCCAAACATGAGTTGGGCGCCTGTCAGGTGACAGTTGGCGAAAATGCTCATGGGCAAGAAAAAAAACCTTTTGCAGCCTTGGCAAAAATGAAGCGCAATTAATTTATATTTTAGGAGCAATTATCATGGCAGTTCAGCAAAATAAAAAGTCCCCATCAAAGCGCGGTATGCACCGTGCCCATGATTTCCTGACTAACCCGGCAACTGCGGTTGAGCCCACAACTGGTGAGATACACTTGCGTCACCACATCAGCCCTACCGGTTTTTACCGCGGCAAGAAAGTAGTAAAAATCAAGGGCGAGTAAGTTTTCAATTGGCGCAGCCGATCATTATGATCGGCTGCGTTTTCTTTTCTGTAAATCATAGCCAAGGATCGCTTAGTGGATGTCACATTAGCCGTAGATGCGATGGGCGGCGACCACGGCACTATGGTCACCATACCTGCTGCAGTTGAGTATCTGAAGCAGTACCCCAGCGATACCATCGTTCTGGTGGGTATCCCCGATGCCATTGAAATTGAATTACGCTCCCTGGGTGTGCAATCAGGAGCACATTTACGCATTCATCCCGCCAGTGAAGTGGTTGGAATGGACGAACAACCGCAATCCGCATTAAGGGGGAAAAAAGATTCCTCGATGCGGGTCTGCATTAATCTCGTCAAAAGCGGCGAGGCTTTGGCTTGCGTCAGCGCAGGAAATACCGGCGCTTTGATGGCAACGGCACGCTATGTACTGAAAACCATCCCAGGTATCGATCGTCCGGCTATCGCATCATATCTGCCAACCCGAAATGGCCAGGTCTGTATGCTGGATTTGGGCGCCAACACGGACTGCAGTGCCGAACATCTCCTGCAATTTGCTTTGATGGGTTCCACACTGGTGACCGCCCTCGAGCACAAACCCACCCCTACGGTTGGCCTGTTGAATATAGGCAGCGAAGAAATCAAGGGTAACGAGGTTGTCAAACGGGCTGCGGATTTGTTGCGCGCAAGTGACCTGAATTTTTATGGTAACGTTGAAGGCACGGATATTTTCAAGGGCACCACCGACGTGGTGGTGTGCGACGGGTTCGTCGGCAACGTGGCATTAAAAACCACCGAGGGTTTGGCGCAAATGCTCGGCGGGTTCTTGCGTGAGGAATTTGGCCGCAATATATTCACCAAACTGGCAGCGCTGACGGCTATCCGGGTGCTTAATGCATTCAAGCGCAGAGTGGACCATCGCCGCTATAACGGCGCTAGCCTGCTTGGATTGAAAGGCATCGTGGTAAAGAGCCACGGTTCCGCGGATGTCTTCGCTTTTCGCTGCGCCATTGAACGCGCTGCAGAAGAGGCGCGTGGTGGCATGCTCCAGCATATCACTGAACATATTGAAAAATGGCATCACTCAAATCTGCTAAAAGCAACGGAGGTTTCCTGATGTTTTCAAAAATCATTGGCACCGGAAGTTATCTGCCGGTGAAAGTATTGACCAATTTCGATCTGGAGAAGATCGTTGATACCTCAAATGACTGGATACTGTCGCGCAGTGGCATTGTCGAAAGGCATATTGCCGCAGACAATGAATTGGCCAGCGACCTTGCCCTGCAAGCCAGTTTGCGCGCCATTGAGTCAGCTGGAATCGGGGTGGACGAGATCGATCTGGTGATTGTGGCAACCACTACCCCGGACCAGGTTTTTCCCAGCACTGCCTGTATCCTGCAAGACAAGCTGGGCATAAAAAACCGCGGTGCGGCATTCGACATGCAGGCGGTTTGCGGCGGTTTTGTATATGCCATGAATACTGCTGATTTGTATATACGTGGAGGACAAGCCAAGACCGTGCTGGTGGTCGGCGCTGAAGTGTTGTCTCGCATATTGGATTGGAGCGATCGCACTACTTGTGTATTATTCGGTGACGGCGCTGGTGCAGTAGTGTTGCGTGCTTCTGAAGAGCCCGGCATCGTCGCGGCGAAGTTGCATGCCGACGGCAGACACCGCGGCATGTTGAAAGCCGAAGGAAATGTTCGCAACGGAGAAGTGCATGGAGATCCTTTCATCAAGATGGAAGGCCAGGCGGTGTTCAAGTTTGCCGTCAAAGCGCTCAGCGAAGTGGTCGAAGAAGTGCTTGCAGAAAACAAGCTGCAAGGTTCGGACATCGCATGGCTGGTTCCGCATCAAGCCAATATACGCATCATGGAAGCCACTGCCAAGAAGTTGGGCATGAGCATGGATAACGTAATCGTTACGGTCGCCACTCACGGCAATACTTCGGCGGCCTCGATTCCCCTGGCATTGGATGCCGGAGTGCGCGATGGCCGCATAAAGCCCGGCCAGAATATCTTACTGGAAGCTATAGGCGGCGGTTTTACATGGGGTGCTGTTTTAATCAAGTGGTAGCAAACTACAGCTGGCAGTCGTTGGACGTTAATAGCTA
>LSLI01000030.1 GCA_001577345.1 Candidatus Gallionella acididurans | reverse complement strand
GCAAATCAGTACCGTAACTCGCGTAAGGCGTATTGTAGGGTGTCAATAAGCGAAGCACATTGCACCGGATGTTTTCATGTGGCGCAATAACGATTGCGCCCTACGCGGGCTTTGTAATCCATTTCGTGGCGTGACATCATGAACACTGCTTCCCTTTCAGAAATGCATGAGAAACATATCTGGCCGCAAATCCAGACCATGATGCTCAATGATGCCTATTTCAAACTCATGGGGTATGCAAGAGAACTCACTGGGGAGTTTAACGGCCCTATTTCAGGACTTATCGAGGCTGGGTATATCACCTTTCAAACTGCTACTATTCGCAGGCTGTGTGATGGCAGAAGAGATGTTATTTCCCTTAAGCGTTTGCTTGTGGAAGCCAAGGCAAACGATCTTGTTTCGAACGATCAACTTCATGATCTTTCGCAGAGGTTGGATTCTTGTGACTGCATTTGCGAGTTAGTAAATAACTACGTGGCACACACCGCAAATCCTGACCGCAAGAAAAATGTCCCCGACTGGAACTTGCAGGTAGGTCATTTAATCGAGGCACAGAAGACAATTTGTGAGGTTGCCGTTATATTCGACCGCGATCTGTTGCAGAGAAAAAACTATGTCAAACTTATTCCCGTGCCGCAGTCAGGTAACATCATGCAGGATTTCAGGAGCTGGGTGCCAGAGGGGTGCATCGAAAAACTCTGGGAATTTTGGCACGCTCACAATAAGATGGTGAATGCTTGGATTCCAAGTTGCGTAGCGCCAGTGTAGCCCTGATGCAATCCGAGATTGAACAGCTCAATCTTTCCCCGGATTCCACTGCGTATCATCCTGGCTACGGCACATATAGCTGTCTTTCAACGCAACAGGGAAATTGCCATGTTTTCCTTCAACAGAAAATCTACAGTTTCAGTCGATAAATTAGCTGATTCCATGGCTCATGCTGCTACCGAATACACTATGGCAAACTTTGACGCCGAGAGAACCTCTTGGCTACATGAACATTCAAGTTTGCAAGGAAAACCAGAGCTTCTTCAAGAGTGGATATTGTATCGACTTTTCTGTGATATTAGCGGTTACAGAGCATCAATGAATAACCCAGAAACAAATATAAAGTTTTCTAAAACATTTCTAAACACATGCGGGGATATTTATATTACCAAGGGAATTTTCCCTTCAATGACCGAGTATGAACAGCTAGGCAAGGATCGATTTTATGACTATACAGATGCCTTGGATGAGCGTGATGCTACTGAGGCCATAAAAAACGTAGGGCAACGATTCCTCATATTTGCAAAATGTAGCCAGTACAACCCCGCCCTACTTCTCAGAGCATCAAGTATTTATACTTTTTATACAATTGCCGCCAAAGAAACGCTCGACGAAATGCAACAAAAATTTCGCTTAGTCGAGTAATGTAGCAAGCCGTAGGGCGGATGAGCGTAGCGTTATCCGCCGAATGAATCTACATCAGCAACGAAATTTGATCGAAATTTCTAATGAGGGGTCAGTATGAGATTGCTTATTTTGTTGTTGCTTGGCTCTCTGGGTGGGTGCGCTACAAATACTCCTACTCTTTGGGTTTACTCACAGCCACAGGGCGCGTATATCACGGAGGCAGGGACAGGAAGGGTCGCAGGCATGGCACCTGCTGCTTCCATATATAACCTAACCGCATTGAAGCCTTACAAAGACAAGGATGGCTGCTACAAAATTAAGGGTTATGAAGCTCGCTGGGTAAGCGGCGCGCGCACAGTAATCGACCCGATGCGCCTCTGTGGAAAGGAAGATAGTTATAGCATTACCCTAAGCCGAGATTCGACATATCCTGATCTGGAAAAGGATTTGCAGTTTGCATTGCAGGTACAATCAATTGTTGCGCAACAGCAACAAGCACGGGCTGCAAGACAAGCTGCAAACGCAGCACTTTTTTCGGCATATAGCGCCGCACAACAAGCCAATGCACCTAAACCAATTTCGTCGCCCGTGCGTTGCACCACCAATTCATACGGAGGCGCTACGGTGTATACCACATGCCAATAGAATTGCTACTCAAGTAAGATAAGGTGGACAAGTTTTATCTGATGGAACTCAATAAGCGAAGCGCATTGCACCGGATGTTTTGCAAGTTGGGTAACAAGTCACCCATCCCTTCGAGTCCCATTTCATGCGGCGGTGTCACAACTCAAGCTCGCAAGGGCTTGGAGAATTGCCTGCCTTTGGTGCAATAACGATTACGGCGTAGACGGGCTAATGGAAGTAAAAATGGAACTCGGTCAGTTGCTCAAACAGGTGTTGCCGGTTTGCGGGTGTTTGTTTGCGTTGGCCAATCCGGCCATGGCCGAGCCAATGGCTGATGCGGCCAATGCTTACCGTGCCGGCAATTATGCAACAGCGATAAAGCTGTTAATCCCCCAGGCAAAACATGGCGATGCCCGGGCACAATCCGCCCTTGGGCAGATGTTTTACGACGGCAAGGGCGTGCCCAGGGATTACAAAAAAGCCGCGAAGTGGTTTCTTCTCGCTGCGGCGCGCGGTGATGTTCTCGCGCAATATGCGCTGGGAACGATGTACCAGGATGGAGAAGGTGTTCCCCGGGATTACAAGGAGGCGGTAAAGTGGTATCTGTCGGCGGCGGAACAGGGTGATGCCTCAGCGCAATCGGAACTTGGCAGGATGTACAAGGATGGCCATGACGTTCCCCAAAACTACCCGGAGGCGGCGAAGTGGTGCCATCTGGCGGCACTGCAGGGCAGGACCGGGGCGCAGATTGAGCTTGCGGAAATGTACTGGTTTGGCGAAGGAGTCCCCCGGGATTATGTCCGGGCAAATATGTGGCTGATCATTGCGGCCGATCAAATTACAGGCAGCGATAGACAGCACAAAATTGCCGAGATTCGTGCCAATGAGACCAGGGCGATGACCCCCGGCCAGATCGCCGAAGCGCAGGAACTCGCCAGAAAATGCATGGCCGATAAATTCAAGGGGTGTTAGCGGGGTTGGGTGGGCAGATTTTGTGCCCGCGCGGAATATTAAAAATGGCGGGCGTGCCCGCCTTAACAACAGATTTAAGGATGTTATGAAGATTCTGGTAATAGGAAATGGCGGGCGCGAGCACGCATTGGCCTGGCGTCTGGCACAAGGCCCCAGGGTGCAGAAAGTGTATGTCGCCCCCGGCAATGCGGGCACGGCGCTGGAAGAAGGCGTGGAGAATGTTGCTCTCAACGCGATTCCCGAGCTGGTCGCTTTCGCCAAACGCGAAGACATCTACATGACCGTGGTCGGCCCGGAAGCGCCGCTGGCCGCGGGCATCGTGGATGAATTTCGCGCTGCCGGACTGAAGATATTCGGCCCTACCAGGGCTGCGGCGCAGCTCGAGTCTTCCAAGGATTTCGCCAAGCGTTTCATGATGCGCCACAACATCCCGACCGCATTCTTCGAGACCTTCAGCGACACCAAGGCGGCAAAGGCCTATGTCGAAAAGCACGGCGCGCCTATCGTGATCAAGGCCGACGGTTTGGCGGCAGGCAAGGGTGTCGTCGTGGCGATGAGCAAGGATGAAGCGTTTGCCGCGATCGACATGATGCTGTCGGATAACAAACTTGGAGATGCCGGCGCGCGTGTCGTGATCGAGGAATTCTTGGCGGGCGAAGAAGCCAGCTTCATCGTAATGGTGGACGGCAAAAACGTGCTGGCGATGGCGACCAGCCAGGACCACAAACGCCTGCTGGATAACGATGCCGGCCCCAACACCGGCGGGATGGGCGCGTATTCTCCGGCGCCTGTGGTCACGCCCCAGCTGCATGCGCGCGTGCTGCGCGAGGTGATCCAGCCTGTGGTGCGCGGCATGGAACAGGAAGGCATCACCTACACCGGCTTCCTGTATGCCGGACTGATGAT
Source organism: Candidatus Gallionella acididurans (assembly GCA_001577345.1). GTDB lineage: Bacteria > Pseudomonadota > Gammaproteobacteria > Burkholderiales > Gallionellaceae > Gallionella > Gallionella acididurans. The sequence continues at coordinate 26,370 of LSLI01000030.1, read as the reverse complement.
AGACGCGCAGGACAATGCCAAGGTGCTGGAATTCAACTGCCGGATGGGCGACCCTGAAACCCAGCCCATCATGCTGCGTTTGAAAAGCGATTTCTCCACCATAGTGGAGCACGCCATCAACGGCACGCTGGACAAGGTAGAAGTCGAATGGGACAGGCGCACGGCGCTCGGCGTGGTGCTGGCCGCAGCCAATTATCCCGACACACCGCGCAAGGGCGATGCCATCACCGGGTTGCCCGACAGGCAACAGGTGAAAAGTCTGGAAGATGCGCATGTGTTTCATGCGGGCACGACTATGAAGGACGGGCAAGTGGTCACCAACGGCGGGCGCGTGCTGTGCGTCACCGCGCTGGGCACAATGGTAAAAGTCGCGCAGAAGCGCGCCTACGAAATCGCCGACGGCATTCATTTCGACGGCTGCCAGATGCGGCGCGACATCGGGTATCGCGCGATTGCGGCCCACAGGAAATAATTGTTAAAAATCCACATTTCGTCGCCATACGTTGTTGCGCTCAAAAAATCTTGCTTACATATAACCCAATATGCTGCGCTTCGATTTTTATCGCGCGCCTGATGGAACCACTAGCCATCTCACTAAGCCAGCAAGAGCCGCTGGCAAGTGATTGGTTATAGTCTGACTTAGAACTGTGTATTTTTCGGGCCATTGAATGCAACGCGCACCTTCCTCCTATCGCCGCATCGCCGCCCACCTCAGGCGCGGCGGCTTGATCGCCTATCCCACCGAATCCTGCTATGGACTGGGCTGTGATCCTGACAATCGCAGCGCGGTGCAGCGCCTGCTCAGACTCAAGCAGCGCCCGCAGCACAAGGGATTGATCCTGATCGCGGCGGGCTACCACCAGGTGGCGCGCTTTCTGCAGCCGCTCACTCATGACCAGCAACAGCGACTCAAGACAGCGGGGACGCAGGTAGTCACTTGTCTGATGCCGGCCCTGCATTCCGCGCCGCGCTGGTTGCGCGGCAGCCATGACACACTGGCGGTAAGATTGACTGCGCACAAACAGGCGGCCCGGCTCTGCCGGGGCGTGAACAGCGCGCTGGTTTCCACCAGCGCCAACCGCAGCGGACAGCGGCCCGCCAGAACCCATGCCCAATGCCGGCGTTTGTTCGGCAACAAGGTGTGGGTGTTGCCCGGGCGAGTCGGCAAGCGCCGGAATCCTTCGAACATAATCACGTGGGCGGATGGTAAAATCATCCGGTAAGTTTTAGTGCGCATAAGCAGCGACCAGGCTGTCGTCTTGTGACAGCCCGGTCGAATGGCTGGCAGCTTCATCAGTCTCGGCTGCGTTTTTAATTTGGAGTGCGCGGTCTCGACCGCGCTTTGACGATAAGGGTGCAGCGACGTGTACACCCGCAAGGGGTATGCCGTGGTTGTAAGGGGCTGATAACAAAGTCAGGCAATTTGCTACTCAATAAATTGAGTGCAAAGTTGACACAGCCCCAACAACACACGCAGGCTGCATTCCACAGGAGAAAAAAGCATGAGTGGTTTCAATTCGGCAGCGGTAAGGGAATACCTGATCGAACTGCAAGACCTGATCGTCGCGCGCATGGAACAGGTGGACGGAAAAAAATTCCGCCGCGACAGCTGGGACAGGCCCGAGGGAGGCGGAGGCAGAAGCTGCATCCTCGAGGAAGGCAATGTGCTGGAACGCGGTGGTGTGGCGTTTTCTCATGTCATGGGCGACAAGATGCCCCCTTCCGCGACCGCGCACCGCCCCGAACTGGCCGGCCGCCGCTGGGAGGCGATGGGCGTGTCGCTGGTGTTCCATCCGCGCAACCCCCATGCGCCCACGGTGCACATGAACGTGCGCATGTTCGTCGCGATGAAGGACGGAACCGCCCCGGTGTTCTGGTTCGGCGGCGGCATGGACCTGACGCCGTATTACGGTTACGCGGAAGATGCGGTGCACTTCCACCAGGCCTGCAGGAATTCACTGGCCCCATTCGGTGCAGACCTGCATCCCAAATACAAAAAATGGTGTGATGAATATTTCCACATCAAGCACCGCAACGAGCCGCGCGGCGTGGGCGGCATCTTTTTCGACGACCTGAGCGTGCCGGATTTCGACGGCGCATTTGCCATCCAGCAAAGCGTGGGCGACCACTTCCTGTCCGCCTATGTGCCCATCCTGGAACGCCGCAAGGACACGCCCTACGGCGAGCGCGAGCGCGATTTCCAGCTGTACCGGCGCGGCCGCTATGTCGAGTTCAATCTGGTGATAGACCGCGGCACCATCTTCGGCCTGCAAACCAACGGCCGCACCGAGTCCATCCTGCTGTCCATGCCGCCGCTGGTAAAATGGCGCTATGACTGGCACCCGGAAAAAGGCACAGCAGAAGCGCAACTCTACGAAGAGTTTCTGGTGGTCAAGGATTGGGTGTAAATCGTTTCAGGCCGGCTTGTTCCAGTTCGCAGCAGGAGCAGAACAAATTGCAGAAACGGGGCGTGTCTGTCCTGAGCCGGCAAAACCATGATGATCTTTACAATACTTTTGAATAACTGCAAAGCCCGGGATAAGCGACCGGCTTGCTTTCCGGCGTATGCCCCGGCCTCCGGTGTTTGGCGACGTCAACCTGCTGCGGCCGGATTCTGGCATCCCACCAGCCGGGCCGGAAAAGCAGACGCTGCGCGCATAATTCGATTGGGCGCAATATCCGGTTTTACCGGGCGCGGGTGAACTTTGCGTTGTGCTATGCTCCGCGCGTAAGGTTTATTGATGGCTTGCAATGAGGTTCATACTTTATCTTTTGTTGTTGTCCGCGCCTCCCGTGCTTGCCGACCAGGTGACAGGGATGGCCCGTCGGCCGGACTCGGGACAGGATGCGCAGCATGATGTAACCCCCCCCCGTACGGGCGATGCGGATTTTCTTGCCGCACACGATGCATTTCTCGCCGGTGACAGAATCAAACTGGGAAGCTACGCCCAGCGTCTGAAAAATTCGCCGCTCGAGGTGTACGTCAGTTATTACCAGTCAAGTCTTGACTTAAAATATGCCGCCGACAAGCCTGTCCTGAGCTCAGTCGAAGGGCCTGCCCCGATCCCGGACTCGCTCGAGCAGACGGTAAAAACCTTCCTGTCCCGCCCTGAAGACACGCCGGTAATCGACCAGTTGCGCGCAGAGTGGCTCAAGCTGCTCGGCAAAAATCAACAGTGGGTACTGTTCGATGCCGAGTATCCGCACCTGCTTGGCCAGGATACCGAATTGACCTGCTACGCGCTGCAATCGCGCCGCCGCACCCAGGAAACGGCTGCGCTGCGCGACGCGCGCAAATTATGGTTCGTCGGCAAGGGGCAGCCGGAAAGTTGCGGCGCGCTGTTTGATGCCGCACTGTCCGCCGGCATCATCTCCAAACGCGATATCAGCCAGCGGCTGCGCCTGTCTCTGGAAGCGAACGATGTGTCGTTTGCGATCAACCTGGTGGAAAGGCTCGACGGTAAACACTCAAGCCTGCCGGCCATGTTGAGATCCGCATCTGCCGACCCGGAACGCTACCTGAGCAAGCTGACGCCGAAAAATCCCGATCCCGCCAACGGTGCTGAATTGGCGGCTACGCAAACCCGCACGGGTGCGGCAATTGAAGCCCTGATTTCGGGTAACCTGCAACAGCCCGCATCCGGGGTGCTGCTGGAGAGCGCCGCGTCTTCTCCGGGTGCGATCCCACCATCCCCTTCGACAGGATGGTTGGGCTGGGCAGATTTTTTTTCGCGGCTGGGCTGGGGTACGGCGGTCAATCCGGCTCTTCCCGGATCCGGCACCACTCCGCCGGCAGTGCCGGATATCCGCCATTCCGGAACCTATGATGCGGCATGCGACCTTCCCTGCGCTGATATTGGCGATCCCGATGCAAACCCGCCCATGGGCTGGAATCCAAAACTGGCAAGCAGGGACCAGCGTCTGGTCGCCCTATTTGCGCTGGAACGCCTGGCCAAGCAATCCCCCGACATCGCCGCCGGGCACTGGGCGAAAATCGCCGGATATTTTCCCGTCAACGAACAGCATTATTTTTACGGGCGACTGGCGTACCAGGCCGCGCGCAACCTGGATGCGCGCGCGCTGCAATGGTACAGGGATGCAGCCGGCACGCCGCTGGACGAACGACAATCGGCATGGCGGGTGCGCGCGGCATTGCGCGCCCAGGACTGGCCCGAGGTGCTGGCCAGCGTGAATGCGATGGGCGAACAACAGCAGCGCGATGGAGCCTGGCAATACTGGAAGGCGCGCGCCTTGCAGGCATTGGGCAAACCTGTCGAAGCAAGAACGATATTTGCATCATTGAGCGGTGATTTTAATTTCTATGGCCAACTGGCTAATGCGGAATTGGCCGGCTCGCCGGTATTGAGCGAGACACCGTCGGCATACAAACCCGGCCCGCAGGCGCTCAGGGATATGCTGGCGCTGCCCGGTATCCAGCGCACTCTGACGCTTTACCGGATAGGCATGCGCAGCGAAGCGCTGGACGAATGGCGCTGGGTGTTGCGCAACCTGAATGACCGGGAGCTGCTCACCGCGGCTGAAATCGCGAGGCAAAACGGAATGTACGATCGCGCCATCGGTGCCGCGGATCTGACCGTCAGCCAGCACGATTTCAGCTTGCGCTACCTCGCCCCTTATCGCGCCGACCTGCAGGCACACATCCGCGAACAAGGTCTGGACGAGGCATGGGTATACGGATTGATGCGCCAGGAAAGCCGTTTCGCCACCAATGCCAAATCCGAAACTGGCGCAGCGGGGCTGATGCAGATCATGCCCGGCACAGCGCGCTGGGCAGCGAACAAACTGGGTTTGAAGAGCTACCGCAAAACGTTGATCCACCAGCTCGACACCAACTTGCGCCTGGGCACCTATTACATGAAAGCCATATTGGTACAGTCCGAAAACAACCCGGTACTGGCATCTGCGGCATACAATGCCGGGCCGCAGCGGGCGCTGCAGTGGCGCGGCAATACCCCGATGGAAGGCGCCATCTACACCGAGACCATCCCTTTCGAAGAAACCCGCGATTATGTAAAAAAAGTGATGAGCAACACCACTTACTATGCGAATCAATTCGGCGATCCGCCGCGATCCCTCAAACAGCGCCTGGGCATTGTCCCGGCCAAGGCAGGCAAACTAAAGGCAGACGCACATGTCCCGTGAGCCAAAAATCTATTGCGTGGGCGGCGCGGTTCGTGACCGTTTGCTGGGACTGCCTGTTCAGGATCACGACTGGGTGGTGGTGGGCAGCACCCCGGAAGACATGGTGGCACAGGGTTTCCGTCAAGTGGGCAAGGACTTCCCGGTGTTCCTCCACCCGCAGACCCATGAAGAATATGCGCTCGCGCGCACCGAGCGCAAAACCGCGCGCGGCTACCAGGGTTTCGCAGTGTATGCGGCACCCGATGTCACGCTGGAACAGGATCTGCTGCGCCGCGACTTCACGATCAATGCCATCGCCCAGGAATTTGATGACAAGCATGCAGATGGCAAGCTGATCGACCCGCACAACGGCGTCGCCGATCTGCGCGCGGGCATATTGCGCCATGTCAGCCCGGCGTTCAGCGAGGACCCGGTGCGCATCTTGCGCGCGGCTCGTTTTGCGGCGCGCTTCGGCTTCACGATTGCGCCGGAGACTTTGCAACTGATGCGCGGCATGGTGACCAACGGCGAGGTGGATGCGCTGGTGGCCGAGCGCGTCTGGCAGGAACTGGCTCGCGGCCTGATGGGGAAAACACCGTCGCGGTTTTTCGAGACGCTGCGCAGTTGCGGCGCGCTGGCGAAGATCATCCCCGAAGTGGACGCGCTGTTCGGCGTCCCGCAGCCGGAAAAATATCATCCCGAGATCGATTGCGGCATACATACCATGCTGGTGGTGGACGATGCCGCGCGGCACGATTACCCGCTGGAAGTGCGCTACGCCGCGCTGACCCATGACCTGGGCAAGGCCACCACGCCCGCGGATATTCTGCCGCGCCACATCGGGCACGAATTGCGCAGCGTGGAACTGGTCAGAAAACTCTCGCAACGCCTGCGCGCGTCCGTCGAATGCAGCGACCTGGCCCTGCTGGCAGCGCGTTTTCACGGCGACATTCATCGCGCCAGGGAATTGCGCGCCGAGACCGTCATCAGACTGTTTCAGTCAGCCGACGCGTGGCGCAGGCCGGAACGCTTTGCGCATTTGCTGCAGGCCTGCGCTGCGGATGCGCGCGGGCGCACCGGCCACGAACACGACGCGTATCCGCAGGCGGATTATCTGCTGCAACTGCTGGCCGCGGCCCGAGCGGTGGATGCGGGCGAGATAGCGAGACAGTGCAGCGACAGCAGCGCGATAGCCACCGCTGTACAACAGGCGCGCATCAGGGCGATCGCAGGATTGACCGGGCTATCTTGAAAATACTTCCCAGAGCTGCTCGATGACATGCCGGGAGAAGGCGGGATTCAGCCCGTCCAGCGCCTTGGCCACCAGGTACGCGATCATCACCGGCTGAACCATGAAAAATGCGGCGATAGCAAAGAGCTCGGTCAGCAGCCTGAATATCCTTCCCGATCGGTACAAGCCCAGCTGCCGATCCCTGATCCTGGCTGCACGCGTGCGCAATGCCGCGATCTCGATGACCATGATGAACAGGCCCAGCACCACGCCGGCCATGAAGACCAGCAATAACTCTGTCCTCATCTCTCACCTCCCGCAGACCGTCAGGCCATGGTTCAGTAATACAGTTCGGCAGTATTAATAGCGCCAGCCGCGCCACCGCCATTTCCACCGCTGACCAGCACCTTGCCGTTTTGCAGCAGCGTCGCTGTATGGTAGTAGCGAGCAGTATTCAGCGATCCGGTTTTTGTCCAGTTACTCGAAGTACCCGAACAAGCGGCCGCCGGGTCGTACAGTTCTGCAGTGGCAGTAACAATCGTCGTAATCTGTTGCCCGCCGCTGACCAGCACCGTGCCGTTGGGCAGCAATGTCGCAGTGTGGTTATAGCGTCCCGTTGTCAAATTACAGGTGTTCGACCATTTGCCGGTGACCGGGTCGTACAGTTCGGCACTGCCAGGAGCGGCAGCCGTTCCTGTTCCACCCGCGACCAGCACCTTGCCATTCGGCAACAGTGTCGCGGTGTGGTATTGGCGTGCGACATTCAATTGACCGGTGTATGTCCATGTGCCGGAGACCGGGTCATATAGCTCTGCACTTTGAAGCGCAAACGACGTCAACGTATTGTTCCCGCCGCTGACCAGCACCTTGCCATTCGGTAACAGTGTCGCGGAGTGGTATTGGCGCGGCACATTCATCTGACCGGTGTATGTCCATGTGCCGGAGACCGGGTCATACAACTCGGCACTGGTAAGCGAACTGACTCCGCCATATCCGCCGCTGACCAGCACCTTGCCATTCGGCAGCAATATCGCAATGTGATTGCGGCGAGGCTCATTCATCGAATTGATGGTGGGTGCCCATGAACCGGAGGGATCGTACAGTTCTGCAGACGTAAGAGCGACGAACGACGTGCTTTGTCCACCGCTGACCAGCACCTTGCCGCTTTGCAGCAGCGTCGCGGTGTGGTTGTAGCGTGCCGCGTTCATCGAGCCGGCGGACGTAAACGTGGGCGAGGGATTCGATTGACCGCAGAACACATTCATGCCGGGGAGATTAATGCCCGGGACGTCAGCCCCGTTGATCACTCCCGTACCGTAGATAGAGGTGCAAGGCTGGACACTGTTTGGAGAGGTGGTGGACAGCGTGAGCTTGTAGGCTGCGCCGTTGGGCAGCTTCGCGGCAAAGATGAAGGTTTGGCTGATGCCGCTGGCACCGCTCAGTGTCAGATTGTCTGTGCCGTTGTTGGAGAGAGTGATGCTGTTTCCGGAAGTCAAACCGGTCAGCGTGCCCCCGACCGAGTAGGCGGCAACCGGAACGGGGGCTGTACCGTTTGCGGCCCCGCTTCCCCCACCGCACGCGGCAAGCAGCAATGCGATGAGCGGAACGGCGTCGCGCATCAATTTAGCGGGAAGAAGACGCATGCGCGAAGTATGTATCCTTACCTTTCAACCTGGCAAATACTATTTATCCGGATATTTATCCGGGTTGTGCCGTATAGCCGAAAAAACTGCCTGCGCAACCGAACAAACGCGAATCCTGGAGTGCACATCAAAAATTTCCCCGCTTTCAGGATAGCCATTACAATGACCCGAAATCCACGGCGGATTCGAAACAGGTTTCGCCGCCAGGCATGCTGCTCAACCATCGAAAGACAAGGCATGCGGGCGGTGAATACCGGTCCCGGGATGTGGTGTTCGCGCAAAAATCATACCGTACCGAATTAAGGATTGTTTGATGATATATAAACGAACCAACCTGCGAAAACGTGAAGCCTTCGACGTATGGCTACCCATTGCAATGGCAGTCTGTGGTGATGACTTGACCGACCGGGAACGTTACCTTATCAGGACAAGTTTCAAGCTGGGCTGGGATGCCCGTGCCATAGATGAAAAAGCCCCGAAAGATTACGTGTATAAAAAATAAAATGCCATGAAATTTTCACGGGTGCGTTCAAACATTGACCGGTCATGTGTGCGTTAGCGCACGGAAAATTCCGGATACGGAGGGGATACTTACTGCAAGTAGCGGGTAATGGCCGGGCCAGAGCAGGAAGAGCAGAACCAGAAGTTCATCGTCAAGGAACAGACTGGTACTTCCGGACACCCCAGGCAACACCCAAGGAACAGCAGGAGCAGCGATCATGAGTGAAATCTTCAAAATCAACGGGCACATCTACCGGGGTTATCTGACACGATTCTTTTGCGACGGCATCGAAATCACGCTGGCCGAATTTTCCAGCGCCTGCAGATCGTTTTACGCCAGGGTTCCGCATTTTTAACAATCCAATTTTATACAGTCAGCTGTCCCAGCAGTCCGGCGCGGACACCGTGACACGTTGCGAAATTCCAACCCGCACCCCGGGCAGTCCTTAACCGCAGCCGATCGCGCCTTCGGATTCAAAATCAAAGCACGGAACGCCGTTGTCTTGCACGCGGTTTAGCCGCGGCGACCGTCTCAGACACCAACCTTCCCCAAGCCACGCACCAGAGCCGCCGGAGTTCCCATATGTGCGCTGGTGCACTGTGCGCAAGTGTGCATGCGGATTGAATCATCGCGCACGACTCTCAAAGCCGCTTGTTTTTTACCATCCGAGATGACATTAGCAGACCACCGCACATTTGTTTCAACAAGGAGATTGCATAGTGGACCACAATAAACATTCTCACAGCTTCACCCAGGGTGATACACCACATATTCGCCCATGGGGTGATTACACTACTGGCGGTGAGTGTCGCATTCTCCCTGCCGGTGGTGGCAAAATACATACTGTTTTACTGGTGGCCCAAGGTTGAAAGCAACTTGCATTTGCTGATGCTCACGGAAATCAGCTTTGCCACGGCGCTTGTGCTTATGTCTTCGGGCTGCAGCATGAAAACCCGCAGCGGGGGTTCTTCGAGCCTTTTTACATGCATTTTCTCGACCAGTGGAAAGATCCGCGTCACTCGGAGTTCAATAACGAAATTCAGCGTATGGCTTTTTCGCCCCAACCGGAGGAAGCCGTGCTCCCGGAGCTGATCTGGACCGGCCCGGAGCCTGTCTGATCGTCTTGCTGCTTCAATCAACCATATCTGCCGCCCCGCCGCGACACCGGGCGTTTCAAAAGGGCCGGATTCGGGCAATGAGATGAATATGGGGCCGGGTGATCCGGATCACCCGATAGCGATTATTCGCGGACTTTCGATTCACAGGGAGCGCGTCAGGTCACCGTTCACGAATCCGCACAACGGATTCACCATCCCTTTACCCAATGCGATCACCTTGAACAGCTCACCCATCTCCGCCGGACTGGTGAGTTTCTGCAGCTGTGCCGAGAGCGGCAAGTAATCGCGCAGATTGTCCGGCGAAGTGTCTTGCAGCAATCCGGTGATGCCGCAGTTGACCAGGAAAAACGCCTGCGAGGTATAGCCCGCGAACTCCAGACCCGCATCAATGCCGCACTCGGCGATGTCGGTGAAATTCACATGCGCGGTGATGTCCTGCAGGCCAGGCAGAAAAAACGGGTCGTCGTGCGCATGGTGGCGGTAGTGGCACATCAGCGTGCCCCTGTTGCGCTGCGGATGATAGAACTCGCGCGCGCCGAATCCGTAATCGATGAACAGCAGCGCGCCCTTTTCCAGCCGTTGTCCCAGGCTGGTGACCAGGCCGCGCGCTGCGAGGCATATCTCGCTGGCGTAGTCATCCGGCACCTTGACTTGCTGTGCGGCATGCAGCAAACCTGCATTGCTGACGGCGCGCTCCTGCCAGATGAACCCGTGTTCCCCGGCTGCCACGCCGCGCTCGGTGATCGCGCTGTCGTGCCAGTGCAGCAGGTGCACCGGCAGGGCATCGAGTACTTCGTTGGCGACGGCGATCCCGCTGAATCGTTCCGGCAACGTATCCAGCCAGCGCACCCTGTCCAGCAGATGCGGCAGGCGTTCGCGCAGCAGTGCATGCTGGCGCGCGCGCAGGTCGGGACTGACCTCGAGGATCGCATAGCTGTCCGGCAGGCTGCCCAGCTGTTCCAGCTCGGCCAGCATGTCCGCCGCCAGCTTGCCGCTGCCCGCACCCAGCTCGAGTATGTGCGCTGCACTTTGCGCCATGACCTGCGCCGCTTGCCGCGCCAGCGTGCGGCCAAACAGTGGCGAGAGTTCAGGTGCGGTGATGAAATCGCCCGCCGCGCCGAGCTTGTGTGCGCCTGCCGAATAATAGCCCAGCCCGGGCGCATACAGCGCCAGCTCCATGAAGCGCGCAAACGGAATCCACCCGCCCTGCGCCGCAATGTCACGCCGGATGAACTCCGTCAGACGTGCGCTGTGCTGGGCGGCTTCGGGGCCGGGTACCGGTAAAGTGGCGATGGGTGGCTTGGGCATGGTCGGGTATAATTCGCGGATGCGATTTTAGCAGCTTGATCAAATGCGTAGCGGGGAAAGTCAGATGCAGGGCAAGGTGGTACTTGTTACAGGAGGTGCGAAGCGCGTCGGCGCGGCGATCTGCCGACGCCTGCACGCTGCGGGTGCCCAACTCGCGATACATTACCGCAGCTCCGATCAGGAGGCGCTGGCTCTGCAACAGCAGCTGAATGAGATACGCCCGAAAAGCGCTGCGGTATTTCAGGCGGACCTGCTGGACCTGCACGCATTACCGCGGCTGGTGGATAGTGTCACCGGAACATTCGGGCAGCTGGATGCGCTGGTCAACAATGCTTCAAGTTTTTACGCCACGCAGTTGGCCGGCATCAATGAAGCACAATGGCACGATCTGCTGGGTACCAACCTGAAAGCCCCGCTATTCCTGGCACAGGCGGCAGCGGTGGAATTGCGCCGCCGTCACGGCTGTATCGTGAACATCACCGACATCCACGCCGAACGCCCGATGCAGGGACACCTCCTGTATAGCGTCGCCAAGTCCGGGCTGGTCGCGCTGACCAAGGGACTGGCACAGGAAATGGCACCGCAGGTGCGTGTCAACGCCGTCGCCCCCGGGGTCATCGTGTGGCCGGAAAATTCGGACTGGATGGATGAGGAGCAGCGCCGCAAGATCGTCGCGCATACGCTGCTCAAGCGCGAGGGCGAACCGGACGACATAGCCAAGGCTGTTGCCTTTCTTATCCAGGATGCGCCATACATAACCGGCCAGATCATCGCGGTGGATGGCGGCCGCAGCGTCAACCTTTAATCATCCCTAATTTTATGAACGACATCGCACAACCAATACACTTCGAGCATCATTCGACCAACTTCAACCGCCTCAAGGGGCGGCTGGAACATCATGTCGGCAGGGCGATCGCCGATTTCAACATGATAGAGGAAGGCGACAGCGTGATGGTGTGCCTGTCCGGCGGCAAGGACTCTTACACGCTGCTGGATATCCTGCTCACGCTGCGCAAGCGCGCGCCTATCGATTTCCGCATCGTCGCGATGAATCTCGACCAGAAGCAGCCGGGCTTCCCAGCCGAAGTATTGCCAAACTACCTGAAAAATCTTGGCGTGGAATATCACATCGAGACCCAGGACACCTATTCGATCGTCAAGGAAAAAATCCCCGAGGGCAAGACCACCTGCTCGCTGTGCTCAAGACTGAGGCGCGGCATCATCTACCGTGTCGCGGGCGAGCTGGGCGCGAACAAGATCGCGCTGGGGCACCACCGCGACGACATGATAGAGACGCTGTTCCTGAATATGTTCTTCGGCGGCAAACTCAAGGCGATGCCACCCAAGCTGGTCACCGACAAGGGCGACCACATCGTGATCCGTCCGCTCGCCTATTGCGCCGAGAAAGACATCGCCCGCTACGCGCGCGGCATGGAATTCCCGATCATCCCGTGCAACCTGTGCGGCGCGCAGGAAAACCTGCAGCGCCAGAACATCAAGGAGATGCTCGCCGCGTGGGAGCGCGAATATCCGGGGCGCAGCCAGACCATCTTTACCGCGATGCAGAATGTCGCGCCCTCGCATCTGCTGGACGGCAATCTGTTTGATTTCAGGAATATGCAGATCGGCGCAAATGTTGCGGAAGGCGATACCGCGTTCGACCTTGCCCTGTGATACCGCATGATCCCTGCTGGAATTCACCGACGCCCCGAATCTCCGCTGCGCCGCAACCCAAGCCGGGCCGCGGATAGCCGCCTTGTTCGTGACGGGTTTCGTCTGTGATATGCTTGCATCTGCCAATACAGAATTTCAGGATATGCATGCTGTTCCGTTTGCAATCTGACCGATACAATTCATTCGAACCCACCCTGCACCGATATATTTTTTAAGGAGTTATTTATGTTATCGCGCAATGTTTTCGCACTTTCCATGTTGGCCCTGAGCACCACCGCGATGGCGGATTCCATCGACCTGAACCTGCGCAATAGCGCCGCCCAATTCCAGTACAGCACGGCGATGGGCCGTGATGCCCTGGGGAATACCGAACTCCATGTCGGAGCCCTGTATTCAAATGCAAGCAATGTAAACAATACGCTGGTTGATCTGGGTATCGCCGTGAAGGACGAACTGGGCGACAACGCGCCAGGATTTTCCGTTGGTGTAGGCATCAAGGGCCTGGTGGGTCATACGGCAGGCACCAACGAGTCGGCTATTGCGTTGGGCGGAATGTTGCGCTATTCGCCGCCCGACCTGTCGCGCATGGGTATCATCGGGCAAGTGTATGTTTCCCCGAACATCACCACCTTTGGCGACGCCGACCGCTATGTCGAAACCGGGCTGCGCGTGGAATACCAGGTAATACCCAGTGCAGCCGCCTACATCGGTTACCGCGACATCAAGTTCAACCTGAATACCGGACCCAACGTGACGGTGGATCAGGGCGTCTTTGTCGGCGTGAGGATGTCGTTCTAGGCTGCAGAAAGAACTGCCGCTGCCCCAATCCGCCTTATTCCAAACTGCTTTAAAACGGCAATAATTTTGCAGGCGCAGGAGCGGGCCATACCCGTTCCTGCGATTGGCGCTTTTTCAAATGCGGAATTATTGAGGTTTTCATATTTGATGACAGCGACACATCTTTCTGAATGCGGTAAGGGGGAATTAACCCGGATAATCCATTAGGAGAAGTCGGGTGTAGAAAGACCGTTCGTGGTGAGGTATCGAACCACTTGAGCAAGCCCTTCGATACGCTCTGCGTACCCCGTGCTGAGCGCGTCGAAGCATCAGGGCGAACGGATTTTGGGCTAATGAACTATCTGGGTTTAAAAAACTGGCACGTCATTCCCGCGAATTCGGGGAATCCAGAGTGCCTCGTCATTGCAACAAGGCTTCAGCTGCGAGCGATGGCACAAACACCTGTCATTGCGATAACCAGCGACTTGCCGGCTTGCTGGCTTAGTCGATTGGCTAGTAGTTTCATCAGGAGGCGAAGCCGACGTGGCAATCCAGATGGTTTAAAAAATGCATCTTGGTCTTGCTGGATTGCTTCACTTCGTTCGCAATGACGGCAAGGGTGCCGTGAATTATGGAAGTATCAATAATTACGCTGAACTCACCGCAATCTTGAACACCACCTTGCGGATGCCGCCGGCGCTGACCAGCGGTGCGTGCGCATCCTCCGGAAAGAAAATGCAGAACGCCCCGGGTGGCGTGGCGATCCACGTATCTGGCGCATCGCGGAAAAACCGGATGTCCCGCTCCGCGTTGTAATCGCCCGCGGGTTCGCGGCACTCCGCAAGCGGCTTCCAGCCCATCTCGTCCACCCCTTCCAGCACCAGTTGGATGTCAATGTAACGGCGATGACATTCCAGTTGCGCTTCCGCGCGCGTGCGCCCCGGCACATGCTCGACGATGGCGAACAGGTCTTCCCCGAAGATAGCATGGTGTCCCGGCGCGAGTGCATCCAGGTCGGTGTTGCGGATATATTCGAACGCGCGCGGGAACAGCGGATGCAGTTCGGCATAGCGGGAAGATTGGGAGAGAGTGGAAAAAATCATTTTGTAATTATGGATGCGATGATGTTCAGGATAAGCGCATAGCAGCTAGAAATTAGTAGTGCCCACACAGGATGTTTTTTCACAAACTCCAGTATGCGGTAGTAGAACTCTTTCCGGATGCTGAGAATTTCTTTTTTGGATTGCTCGATAATGTCATTGGAAACGAGGCTATTTTTCAAACGTTCTTGGCATTCGTCGCAAATTTGCGGTTTATCACAGGATGCTGGCAAGTCAGTTTTAATCCCATTCATGTCAAAAACACACCCACGGGTTTCATCATGGGTAAATTCGACACTCTCATTCAATTTCGGAATACGATTGCCACATTGCCGGTATACAAGCGCGTAAGCATATAGCAGTCGTAGAACAACATTCGCCAAAGGAATATGGGAATCTTCCAGAATGTCTTTGATCTCGTGAAAGGTAAAGACAATTTGATTGTTGCCGACAAGCCTCGTATACCAATTGTCTTCAATAGGGACATTCACAAGAGCAATCACAAAGTCGGCGTCAACATTCTTTGGAAGTTGCTCGCTTATCAAAGAGTCTGAAAAATCCCAGCGCTCTCCATCCGAATCTGTTCGTAAGGAAAAATTTTCGATATTCCCTATGAGTTGAAAAACCTCGGACTTCCAGTTTTTTATTTTATCGATGCGAAAGTCATGAGGCAGGTACCCAATGGTTACAAGTTTAATTTTCACCTTATTTGTCATTGGCGGGATCCTTTAAATTTGGCTTCAAGGAATTATGCCTTAATTGTAAGTGCGGGGGTGTCGGCAGAAGCGAGTAATGTGCTTCACGATTTGAAGATAGCTACCCGTTCCCCGTTCGTCCTGAGCTTGTCGAAGGATGAACGAGCGCGCCATCCCTGTCCGAACCCTTTGCCAAACGAGATACTTCTACCCAATCGCCGCGCATCATCGCTTCCTTTTTCTTGCGACTCCAACCTTTGATTTGTTGTTCGGCAGCCAAAGCTTCTTCACGGGTAGAACATTCCTGGCTAAACATCAATTCAACTGGCAATCGTCCGACTGTATAACCATCGCACAGCCCGTTATGGTGTTCGCCAATACGCTTTTCGAGGTTGTCGGTGTGTCCGGTGTAATACGAACTATCAGCACAACGCAGGATGTAAACCCAAAAACTCATGGTGTTGCGCTCCGTTGTTGTTCACCCTTCGACAGGCTCAGGGCGAACGGTTTTTGGGGCTGCTCCAACTTATAAAAACCTCGCCACCATTCCTTTTGCCAATTCGCCCTGCAGTGGTATCTGCACGCGATGGCCGCTGCCCGGCGCGACAGCAAGTGTATCGCCGCCCATGCTGCGCATTTCGTTCAGTTCGACAATGCGGTTGCCGGAAGGATGAATGATCTCGAGTCTGTCGCCGAGGCTGAAACGGTTCTTCACGGCTATCTCGGCCATGCCGTCCGCGCAACTCACGATGTCACCGACATATTGCTGGCGGGAATTTTCCGAGTGGCCGCGCATATAGTTTTGCTGTTCGTGGGTGTGGTGGCGCTCGTAAAAACCGTCGGTGTAGCCGCGGTTCGCCAGCGCATCCAGCGCGCCCAGCAGCGAGTAATTGAACGGCCGGCTCGCGACCGCATCGGCTATCGCCTGGCGGTACACCTGCGCGGTGCGCGCGACGTAGTAGATGGACTTGGTGCGGCCTTCGACCTTCAGCGAATCGATGCCGATCTTCGTCAGGCGCTCGACGTGCTCCACCGCGCGCAGGTCTTTGGAGTTCATGATGTAGGTGCCGTGCTCGTCTTCCAGCACCGGCATCAGCTCACCGGGATGATCCTGGCGCGAGATCACATATACCTTGTCGGCCTGCGGATGGCGCGGTTGGGCGCCGCAGTCGGACAGCGCCGATTTGCTCAGCGCCCTGTCGAAATCGAAATCTATTTTTTGTATTTCCCCGGTGCCGTCTTCGATGGCGCCATCGACCTTGTAATCCCAGCGGCAGGAGTTGGTACAGGTACCCTGGTTGGCATCGCGGTGATTGAAGTAGCCGGACAGCAGGCAGCGGCCGGAATAGGCAATGCACAGCGCGCCGTGGACGAACACTTCGAGCTCGATGTCCGGACATTGCTGGCGTATCTCCTCGATCTCATCCAGCGACAATTCGCGGGAAAGAATGACGCGGGTGAGCCCCAGCGATTTCCAGAACTTGACCGCCGCATGGTTGACGGTGTTGGCCTGCACCGAAAGATGGATAGCCATTTCCGACCAGCGTTCGCGCACCATCGCGATCAGGCCCGGGTCGGCCATGATCAGCGCATCCGGTTGCATCGCGATGACCGGTTCCATGTCGGCCATGTAGGTCTTCACCTTGGCGTTGTGCGGCATCAGGTTGCTCGCGACGAACAGTTTCTTGCCGAGCGCATGCGCTTCCCGGATTCCGGTCTGCAATTCCTCGAGCTGGAATTCATTGTTGCGCGCGCGCAAGCTGTAGCGCGGCTGCCCGGCGTACACAGCGTCCGCGCCAAAGGCGTAGGCGGTACGCATCTTGTCCAGCGTGCCTGCGGGCAACAATAGCTCGGGGGATTTCATCGGCGCGGTGTGTGTTGTGATCGGGCGTATTGGGTGATGGGGGATATCCGCTTCAGATACCCAGCCGCTTCCAGATTTCCAGGGACGGCGCTGCCTGGTTCAGCGTGTAGAAATGCAGGCCGGGCGCGCCGCCGGCAAGCAGCCGCTCGCACAGCTGCGTGACGACATCCAGGCCGAATGCCTGCACGGCCTCGTTGTCGTCGCCATAGCCCTCCAGCGTCTTGCGCATCCAGCGCGGGATCTCCGCGCCGCAGGCATCGGAGAATCGCGCCAGTTGCGCGAACTTCACGATAGGCATGATGCCGGGCACTATGGGCACGGTGACGCCCAGCTTGCGGCACGCATCGACGAAACGGAAGTAGGCATCGGCGTTGTAGAAATACTGGGTTATCGCGGAATCGGCCCCGGCCTGGACCTTGCGCCTGAAGTTGGTAATGTCGTGCTGCGCGGACCTGGCTTGCGGATGAAACTCGGGATAGGCCGCCACCTCGATATGAAACTGGTCGCCGGTTTGCGCGCGGATGAATGACACCAGCTCGTTGGCGTACTGGAACTCGCCTATGCTGGCCATGCCGGATGGCAGGTCGCCGCGCAGCGCGACGATGCGCTTGATGCCCATGTCCCGGTAGCTGTTCAGCATGGCACTAATGTTGTCGCGCGTGGAGCCCACGCAGGATAAATGCGGCGCCGCGCTATAACCCTCTGCCTTGATCTGCCGTATGGTTTCCAGCGTGCGGTCCTGTGTCGAGCCGCCCGCGCCGAACGTCACGGAAAAGAATTCCGGCTTGAGCGGTGCAAGCTGCCTGCGTGTAACCGCCAGTTTTTCCACACCCTCAGTGGTTTGCGGGGGAAAAAATTCGAAACTGAAAAGTTGTTCTCTCATACCGTTCTCGTTATTTGTTTGGCCTCATCAGCTGGGCGGCAGCCGCGGACAGCGCCCAGGAAAATATACTGTACAGCACCGCGCCCAGCACGCCATGCCAGAAACTGTCCACGACAAAGCCGCGCAACACCGAACCCACCAGCCAGAACAGTGTGCCGTTGATCACGAAGATGAACAGGCCCAGCGTGAGCATCGTCACCGGCAAGGTCAGCAGCAGCAGCAGCGGGCGTATCAGGGTATTGACCAGCCCCAGAAAGAACGCCGCAACCAGGGCCGAACCGAAACCGTCGACATGGATGCCCGGCACGAAATTCGCCACTGCCAGCAATGCCAGTGCATTGAGTATCCAGAGCAGCAGCAACCTCATTTGTGGATTCATTTCACCTCCCTAGTGTGGCTTTGCCCGATTTAACTGATTGCGTGCAGCACCGGCCGGTAACCTGAATGGCACCACCCGCCCATTCGGCGGATGGAACAGGGTCGGCAGCTGCACGGTTGCAATCAATAACGGTAATGGTTGGCCTTGTACGGGCCTTCCTTGGGCACGCTGATGTATGCAGCCTGCTGGTCGGTCAGTTCGCTCAGTTGCGCGTTCAGCGTGGTCAGCTGCAAACGCGCAACCTTCTCGTCCAGATGCTTGGGCAAGGTGTATACGCCGACCGGATAGTCTCTGGTGCGGGTATACAACTCGATCTGGGCAATGGTCTGGTTGGCGAAAGAGGAAGACATCACGTAGGAAGGATGACCGGTACCGCAACCCAGATTCACCAGCCGGCCCTCGGCCAGCAGCAGGATGCGCTTTTCAGGCTTGCCGTTCGCAGCGGGGAAGATCACGTGGTCGACTTGCGGCTTGATGTTTTCCCACTGGTATTGCTTGAGCGAGACGACGTCGATTTCGTTGTCGAAGTGGCCGATGTTGCACACGATGGCCTGGTTCTTCATTTTCTTCATGTGGTCGTGGGTGATCACATGATAGTTGCCTGTGCAGGTCACGAAGATATCGCCGTGCTCGCACGCGTAATCCATCGTCACGACGCGATAGCCTTCCATCGCGGCTTGCAGTGCGCAGATCGGGTCGATCTCGGTCACCCACACCTGCGCGGACAGCGCGCGCATCGCCTGTGCGGAGCCCTTGCCCACGTCGCCATAACCGGCGATCACGGCGATCTTGCCGGCGATCATCACGTCGGTGGCACGCTTGATCGCATCCACCAGCGATTCGCGGCAGCCGTACAGGTTGTCGAACTTGGACTTGGTCACGGAATCGTTCACGTTGATCGCCGGGAACTTCAGCTCGCCGCGTTCGTGCATCTGGTACAGGCGGTGCACGCCGGTGGTGGTTTCCTCGGTGACACC
This sequence comes from Candidatus Gallionella acididurans, assembly GCA_001577345.1. Lineage (GTDB taxonomy): Bacteria > Pseudomonadota > Gammaproteobacteria > Burkholderiales > Gallionellaceae > Gallionella > Gallionella acididurans. The sequence goes on along the minus strand of LSLI01000030.1, from coordinate 7,077 downwards.
CTTGATCGCGGCAAGCCGCGTGGAATACCAGGTCTTGTCGGTTGCAAGCTTGGCCTTGATCGAGGCGAATAAACAGGTCTCTTCTTCCGATGCAGGCTTGCTGATCAGCGATGCGTCTTTCTCTGCGCGCGCGCCCAGATGCAGCAACAGGGTGGCATCGCCGCCGTCGTCCAGGATCATGTTGGAAAAGACCGCCCCTTGGCTGTCATTGGGCCACTCGAAAATGCGGTGCGTGTAATCCCAGTATTCGGTCAGCGTCTCACCCTTGTAGGCGAACACCGGCACGCCGGTTGCCGCAATCGCGGCGGCGGCGTGATCCTGTGTGGAGTAAATGTTGCAGGATGCCCAGCGCACTTCCGCGCCCAGGGCTGTCAGCGTTTCGATCAGCACACCGGTCTGGATGGTCATGTGCAGCGAACCGGTGATGCGCGCGCCCTTCAGCGGCTGGGCCTTGGTGAATTCCTTGCGAATTGCCATCAGGCCGGGCATTTCGATTTCGGCGATGGCGAGTTCCTTGCGTCCCCATGCGGCCAGGGACATATCAGCGACTTTACAGTCGGTAAAGTTTTTTTCAGCAGCGTTCATGCGTAGCTCCATTCATAAAGTTAATGAATGGGTGCGGTTGCATCGTTGAACCACTGACTCCGAGCCTGACGGGGGACTGTGTCCAGCCCCGCTGCAGCACCCCTCGGAGGGTGGATAAATAAAAAGATGAAACTATTTCCCGGCATCCTCGCGCAGCGCGAGAGCGCGATCCGTGGCCTCCCAGGTGAAGCCCGGCTCTTCGCGGCCGAAGTGGCCGTAAGCGGCGGTATTTTCGTAGATCGGGCGCAGCAGGTCGAGCATTTGCACTATGCCCTTGGGGCGCAGGTCGAAATGCTTGAGCACCAGTTCGGTCATCTTCTCGTTGGAAATCTTGCCGGTCCCATAGGTGTCCACCATCACGCTGGTCGGCTTGGCCACGCCGATTGCGTAGGATATCTGCACCAGGCACTTGGTCGCCAGGCCGGCGGCAACGATGTTCTTCGCGACATAGCGGCCTGCATACGCGGCGGAACGGTCCACCTTGGACGGATCCTTGCCGGAAAACGCGCCGCCGCCGTGCGGGGCAGAGCCCCCGTAAGTGTCAACGATGATCTTGCGTCCGGTCAGTCCGCAATCGCCCTGCGGCCCGCCGATGACGAAGCGTCCGGTCGGGTTGACCAGATAGTTGATATTGCCCTTGATCAATTCCTTCGGCAGCATCGGCTTGATGATCTCCTCGATCGCCGCCTCGCGGATCTGTGCCAGCGTCATTTCCGGCGCGTGCTGGGTCGAGAGCACCACGGTATCGATGGAGTGCGGCTTGCCGTCCAGATAACGGATCGTCACTTGCGACTTCGCATCCGGGCGCAGCCAGGGCAAACGGCCGTCGTGGCGCAATTCCGCCTGGCGTTCCACCACGCGGTGCGCCAGATAAATCGCCAGCGGCATCAGCGTCGGCGTTTCATCGCAGGCGTAGCCGAACATCAGGCCCTGATCACCCGCGCCCTGATTCAAAAAGTCGTCCGAAGCGCGATCCACGCCCTGCGCGATATCCGGGCTTTGCTTGTCGTAAGCCACCAGCACCGCGCAGCCTTTGTAGTCTATGCCGTAGTCGGTATTGTCGTAACCGATGCGCTTGATGGTGTTGCGCGCCACGCTGATGTAGTCCACGTTCGCGGTAGTCGTGATCTCGCCGGCCAATACCACCAGGCCGGTATTGGTCAGTGTCTCGGCAGCTACACGCGCATACGGGTCTTGCGTTAGAATAGCGTCCAGAATGGCGTCAGAAATCTGATCCGCCACTTTGTCCGGATGGCCTTCGGATACCGATTCGGATGTAAACAGGAAATCGCTCATGCTTCTCCACTCAATCAAGTAATAAATTTAGGGCGCGCATTGTACCAAATAGTTCGCCTCACCGCAGATGACCCCTTTCCTGTTCAAATCGATCTTTCGCCTGCTGTCATTCCTGCCGCTGCGCTGGCTGCACGGCCTGGGCACGCTGCTGGGCCGCATCACTTTTGCCAGCTCCAAACAATATGCCGCCCGCACCGAAGAAAACTTGCGCCAGTCGAAGCTGGCCAAGGATGAACTGGATTATGCCTCGCTGCTCAAACGGACCGTTGCCGAAGCGGGCAAAAGCATAGTCGAGCTGCCGTGGGTATGGTGCAGGCCGGTGGAAAAAGTCTGCGCAACGGTACAAAGCTGCCATGGATGGGAACATGTCGAAGCAGCACGCACAAGCGGCAAGGGAATGATTTTTTTGACGCCGCACTGGGGCTGCTTCGAGATCACCGGACTATATATCGGGCAGCGCCTGCCGATAACAAACTTGTATAGCCCCCCAAAGCAGGGTTGGCTGGAACCGGTAATGCGCAGGGGCCGCGAACGCGGCCTGGCGCGCCTGGCAACCGCGGATATCAGCGGTGTGCGCCTGTTGTACAAAGCCCTCAAACGCGGTGAAACAATCGGCTTGTTGCCCGACCAGGTGCCCAGCCAGGGCGAAGGTGTATGGGTGGATTTCTTTGCTCGTCCCGCCTACACGATGACTTTGAGCGGGCGTCTTGCCGAATCCAGCGGCGCGACAGTGTTGCTTGCCTATGCCGAACGCCTGCCCAAGGGGGCAGGGTACACACTGAACTTCGAACCGTTGCCGCTGGATTTTTCCAAATCCGTGCCGCTGCAGATCAATGCCGCGCTGGAACGCGTGATCGCGATCGCTCCGGCCCAGTATCTGTGGAGCTACAACCGCTACAAGGTTCCAAGCGGGGTTCTGCCGCCGGTGGCCGGGGAGCATGCATGTTAGTGCGGGCCGGGGTATTCGTGTTGTGGCTGATACACTTCTTGCCTTTCCGCGTGCTGGTGTGGATCGGCAATACGCTGGGCCTGCTGCTATACGCGATCGCCGCGGAGCGCCGGCATGTGGCGAGCGTCAACCTGAATCTGTGCTTCCCCGACATGACCGAAGCCCAACGCAGGCGACTGTTGCGTGCCCACTTCAGGATGTTTGCGCGCGGCCTGATCGAACGCACCATCCTGTGGTGGGGCAGCGCAGAGCGCATCTCGAGCCTGATCCGCGTCGAGGGTATTGAACATTTTGAGGCGCTGCAAGGCAAGCCATCCATTCTGCTCACCCCCCATTTTGTCGGCATGGATGCCGGCGGCCAGTGGATCGCGCAACACACCGACACGGTGTGCATGTATGCCAACCAGAAGAACATCTACCTGACCGAGTTGCTGCTGAAGAAGCGCGCCCGCTTCCGCAACCAGCGCCTGTATTCACGCCAGCAGGGATTGCGCCCCATCCTCAAGGGTATGCGCGAGGGCATGCCGTTCATCTATCCGCCGGACCAGGACCAGGGCATCAGGGACGGCGCCTTCATTCCTTTTTTCGGCGTGCCTGCCGCGACAATGACCTCGGTCCCGCGCATCGCGCAAATGACCGGCGCGAAAGTCCTGCCCTGCATCACGCGCCTGCTGCCCGGTGCGGCAGGTTATGTACTGACCTTCTATCCCGCCTGGGAGAATTATCCCAGCGGCGACGACATCGCCGATACGCGCCGCATGAACGAGTTCATCGAAGAGCGGGTGCGCGAGATGCCGGAGCAGTATTTCTGGTTGCACAAGCGGTTCAAGACTCGCCCCGAAGGCGAAAAAAAGCTCTATTGAAGCTGCTGCACTCGACATAACTTTGTTACTCAAGGGCTCAAAATGCTCATTTACTCAAATGTAAACTCCGCTTTTTCGCCCTTTCGTGCCGCGTTCTGTCTTCGCTCGCGACGCTTCAATAAAATTTTTTGGGGGTTACATGAAATATAAAGACCTGCGCGACTTCATCGCCCAACTTGAAAAGCTCGGCGAACTCAAGCGCGTCAGCGCGCCGGTTTCTCCGTACCTGGAAATGACCGAGATCTGCGACCGCGTGCTGCGCGCGCAAGGCCCGGCGATCCTGTTCGAGAATCCATCAGGAAACAATATGCCTGTCCTCGCAAACTTGTTCGGCACACCGCGCCGCGTGGCACTGGGCATGGGCGAGGAATCCACTGCAGCGTTGCGCGAGGTGGGCAAGTTGCTTGCCTATCTCAAGGAACCCGAACCGCCCAAAGGATTGAAGGACGCCTGGGAAAAATGGCCGGTGCTGAAGCAGGTGCTGACCATGTCACCAAAGATATTGTCCAGCGCGCCCTGCCAGGATGTGGTGTGGGAGGGTGCGGAAGTGGATCTGGCCAGACTGCCTATCCAGACCTGCTGGCCCGGCGATGTCGCGCCGCTGATCACTTGGGGGCTGGTGGTCACACGCGGGCCGAACAAGATACGCCAGAATCTCGGTATCTATCGCCAGCAGGTGATCGCGCCCAATAAAGTCATCATGCGCTGGCTAGCACAGCGCGGCGGCGCGCTGGATTTTCAGGACTGGCGCAAGACCCATCCCGGCGAGCCGTTCCCGATCGCCGTCGTGATCGGTGCCGATCCGGCCACGATACTCGGCGCGGTCACGCCGGTGCCGGACAGCCTTTCCGAATACCAGTTCGCCGGATTGCTGCGCGGCAGCAAGACCGAACTGGTGAAATGCCTGGGCAGCGATCTGCAGGTACCGGCCAGCGCCGAGATCGTTCTCGAAGGCGTGATCCATCCCGATGAGATGGCGCTGGAAGGTCCCTATGGCGACCACACCGGCTATTACAACGAGCAGGACAAATTCCCGGTTTTCACGATAGAGCGCATCACGATGCGCTCTAACCCGATCTACCACTCCACCTACACCGGCAAGCCGCCCGATGAACCGTCGATGCTGGGCGTGGCGCTGAACGAGGTGTTCGTGCCGCTGCTGCAAAAGCAGTTTCCCGAGATCGCGGATTTTTACCTGCCGCCGGAAGGCTGCAGCTACCGCATGGCGGTGGTCAGCATCAAAAAACAATACGCCGGACACGCCAAGCGCGTGATGTTCGGTATCTGGTCCTTCCTGCGCCAGTTCATGTACACCAAGTTCATCATCGTGGTTGACGACGACATCGACATCCGCAACTGGCAGGAAGTGATCTGGGCGATCACGACGCGCGTCGACCCGGTGCGCGACACCTTGCTGGTGGACAACACGCCTATCGATTACCTGGATTTCGCCAGCCCGGTTTCAGGACTGGGCGGCAAGATGGGTCTGGACGCCACCAACAAATGGCCGGGCGAGACGCAACGCGAATGGGGCACGACTATCGTGATGGATGCCGCGGTGAAGGCAAAGGTGGATGCGATGTGGGGTGAGCTGGGCCTTTGAAACATCCTGATTGAATACCGGCGTGCGTGCCCAATTGCAATCCCGGCCAATCAGAAATCACAGGCCGGCCCGACGGTCAGCCCGCCGTAATTGCTGCAATTCATATCCGCCGGGACCTGCGGCGTCAGCTTATATCCGGCTGCGGCGATAACATAGAAGGTAGCGGCACAAGGCAAGAGTGGAAATGTATTTCATGATCCCTTTTGCAGCCATTCGATCAGCGCATCCTGGGCGGGCTGGGCCCTCGCAGCATTGGGGTGATTGACGATGAACACCACGATCCACTGTTTTCCGCTGCGCGCCTTCACGTAGCCGGCTATGGATTTCACGCCTTCCAGCGAGCCGGTCTTGAGGTGCGCATAGCCGGCAATATCGCTGTTCTTGAAACGCTTCTTCACCGTTCCGTCCATGCCCAGTATCGGCAGCGAAGCTTCCAGTTCTGCACTGAACGGGCTATTCGTGGCGAGCCGCAACAATTCGGCGAGATGCTGCGCGCTGATGCGTTCCCTGCGTGACAAGCCTGCCCCGTTTTCCAGCACCAGTTCGGGGAATTGCAGATGCTGCGTGTTCAGCCACTGCCGGATCGCCGCGGTGCTGCGCCTGATGCTGGCCGGCTGGGGCACGGCCGCCGGCACCGGCATCGCGGCCGGTGAATCCGAACCGTCGCTATCCCCCCCGCCCTGATGCCCCGCAAGAATGGAAGTCTCTCCGGGTGCTTTCGGCGCTGAAGATTCGTCACGATCGTCTTTGGCATCAGCGGCCAGGGGAATTTCCGCACCGGGATAAGCATGTGTTTCCTGTGCAGCCCCTGCGGTACCCAGGGTCAGAAATAGTTGCCGGGCCATGATGTTGTTGCTGAACTTGTTGATGTCGCGTATCACTTCCGACAGGGGCGGAGAGATGTAACTGGCGAACGGAGCCTGGTCGGCAGGCGCGACTCCTGCACGCATCTTGCCCTGTACCGTACCGCCGAGTTCATGCCACAAGGCGCTGAACACCGCGAAAAAATATTCGTCCTGCGGCAATAGCGAAAAGTAGTCGTCCGCCTCGCCGCAACCAGCCGGAATCCTTCCCTCCAGAACGATATCGTGCCCGTCCAGACGCGCCCTGTAATCATCCTCGCCACCACAATGCAATTTGTTGGAAGTGGTGATGCGATTGATCACGATATAGCCTGCCAAATCGGGTTCCAGCAAAGCGATGGTTGCATGCCCATCCGGGATCAGATGCAAATGCAGCGCATTGAAATTGAGCAGCAATGCGCTGGTGCCCACGTTGTAAGCGCGATTCGGATCATTATCGAACGCCGCGGGATCCTGGTTGACTGCCTCGAAAAAACTGTGGTCCAGCACGATATCGCCGCGTATCTCGCGTAGCCCGCGCTGGCGCAGTTCGCGCAACCACATCCAGAATTCCTCGACGGTCAGCTTTGGATCGCCGTACCCCTTGAACACCAGATCGCCTTGCAGCACGCCATTTTCCAGCTTGCCGTCCAGGTAGGCTTCGGTCTTCCAGCGATACGCGGGGCCCAGCGTTTCCAGTGACGCAAACGTGGTGAGCAATTTCATCGTGGAGGCCGGGTTCATCGCGCGATCGGCATTCAGGCTGATCAGCGGCCCGGCATCGTGCGTCTCCTGCACCACGATGCTGACGCTGGACAGCGGAATGTGTGCGTGCTTGAGCGCATCGCTGACCGACTCGGGCAAAACAGCCGCAACTGCCCGGGATGTCACCAGACAGAAAATGAACAGCCTGATGAAAAAAATTCGCATTTCAATTAA
>LSLI01000029.1 GCA_001577345.1 Candidatus Gallionella acididurans | reverse complement strand
CGATAAACTGGAGCCGGGTGAACGATGTGCTTCAACATCCAACCGCAATTTCGAAGGGCGCCAGGGTTCGGGCGGGCGCACCCATCTGGTCAGCCCCGAGATGGCTGCGGCTGCCGCGATCGCCGGACATTTTGTTGATGCAAGTAAACTGTGAAGGGAGCAGACATGACAAGAATGGCAATTTTTTGGGCGGTATTGGGCCTGCTTGTGGTGCGCACTGTGCTGGCAGATGACAGCATCGTGGATCGCGCGGGCAATGGCATCAAAAAGGGTGGCGAGGCTGCTGCCAGCGGTATCAAGAAGGGCGTCGATGCAACAGAGTCGGGCATCAAGAAAGGCAGCGAAGCGGCAGTCAAGGGTATCAAGAAGGGTGGAGTGTGGGTGGGCGGCGAACTCAAGAAAGCCGGTGGGAAACTGGAAAAGGCGTCAGACAAATAATGCAAAAATTCACCATGCTGAACGGGCTGGTTGCCCCGCTTGACAGAGCCAATGTCGATACCGATGCGATCATTCCAAAACAGTTCCTGAAATCCATCAAGCGTTCCGGTTTCGGCACGAATTTATTCGATGCGTGGCGTTATCTGGATCACGGTGAGCCGGGCAGGGATAACACCAAACGCCCGGTCAATCCGGATTTCGTGCTGAACCAGCCGCGCTATAAAGGCGCGCAGATTTTGCTTGCCCGGGAAAATTTCGGCTGTGGATCTTCACGCGAACACGCGCCCTGGGCATTGGAAGATTACGGTTTTCGCGCCATCATTGCGGCCAGTTTTGCCGATATTTTTTTCAATAACTGTTTCAAGAACGGTTTGTTGCCGATACGCCTGGCAACTGAGCAAGTGGATGAGTTGTTCAAAGCGGTGGCTGCCCATGCCGGCTACAAACTGGCGATCGATTTGGAACAGCAGACTATAAGCGCGCCGGATGGCAAGGTATACAAGTTTGAGGTCGAGGAATTCCGCAAGCATTGCTTGTTGAACGGTCTGGATGACATCGCTTTGACCCTGCAGCATGTGAACGAGATTGGAACGTACGAGGCAAAACACCGCGCGGCGCAGCCGTGGCTTTTCGTATAACAAATTTGTAGTTATTACTGGAGAATAAATGAAGATTGCAGTATTGCCTGGTGACGGCATTGGTCCGGAGATCGTCGCGCAGGCGGCGAAGGTTCTGGGGGCATTGCGCAGCGACGGCTTGAAGATCGAACTGGAGTATGCGCATATCGGCGGTGCGGGCTACGATGCGGCGGGCGATCCGCTGCCGGACGCGACACTAAAGCTGGCACAGGACTCGGATGCGGTGTTGCTTGGTGCGGTAGGAGGCTATCAGTACGATACGCTGGCGCGCCCGTTACGCCCCGAGCAGGGCCTGTTGCGCATACGCAAAGCTCTGGGATTGTTTGCCAACCTGCGTCCCGCTATGGTGTATCCCGAGTTGGTCGATGCTTCCAGTCTCAAGCCGGAGCTGGTATCGGGTCTGGATATCATGATTTTGCGCGAACTTACCGGCGACATTTATTTCGGCCAGCCGCGTGGCATCCGCACTCTGGAGAATGGTGAGCGCCAGGGATTCGACACCATGCTGTACAGCGAATCGGAGATTCGCCGCATCGCCCACGTTGGTTTTCAGATCGCCATGAAGCGCGCCGGTAAAAATGGCCAGGCAAAGGTGTGCTCGGTGGACAAGGCCAACGTGCTGGACACCAGCATACTCTGGCGCGAAATCGTGGGCGATGTGGCGAAGCAGTATCCTGCCGTGGCGTTGTCGCATATGTATGTCGACAACGCTGCAATGCAACTTATACGCGCGCCCAAACAGTTCGACGTGATCCTGACCGGGAATATTTTTGGCGATATTCTGTCCGACGAGGCATCAATGCTGACCGGTTCCATCGGCATGCTGCCTTCGGCCTCGCTGGATGCGAACAACAAGGGCTTGTACGAGCCTTGCCACGGTTCGGCACCCGATATCGCCGGCAAGGACATTGCCAATCCGCTGGCAACGATCCTGTCGGTCGCGATGATGATGCGTTACACATTCGCGCGCGAAGACATCGCACAAAAGATTGAAACGGCAGTTCGCAGCACGCTGCAACAAGGTTTGCGTACCGGCGATATCGCCGAGGCCGGCAAGCAGAGAATCGGCACTGAAGCGATGGGCGACGCGGTGGTGCAAGCGCTTTGAGCTTGTGGCAGGGTGACCAGCAGCTTGCAGCAAAACAGTTTGCCGCTTGCTGCATGCTACCCGTTTAACAGATTGAAATTTTGAGAGAGAAGATGCATGAGCAAGCTATATGACGTTTGTATATTAGGCGCGACCGGAGCGGTGGGAGAGGCGATGCTGTCGATACTAGAACAGCGCAAGTTCCCGGTGCGCAATCTTTATCCGCTCGCTTCCAGCCGTTCTGCAGGTTCCACAGTGAGCTTCAAGGGACAGGAACTTACCGTCATAGACGTGGAAGGATTCGACTTTTCCAAAACCCAGATCGGTTTGTTCTCGGCAGGCGGCGGCGTCTCGGAAAAATACGCGCCTATGGCTGCGGCTGCCGGTTGCGTCGTGATCGACAATACCGCGCACTTCCGCTACGACCGGGATATTCCGCTGGTGGTGCCTGAGGTGAATCCGCACGCCATTGCCCAGTACAAGAATCGCGGCATCATCGCCAATCCGAATTGCTCGACCATCCAGATGGTGGTGGCACTCAAGCCTATCCAGGACGCGGTGGGGATTGCGCGTATCAACGTTGCGACTTATCAGGCAGTATCCGGCACCGGCAAGGAGGCGATCGACGAACTGGCCGAGCAAACGCGCGCGCTGTTCAACCATAAAGATGTCGAAGTCGAGGTCTATCCAAAACGCATCGCTTTTAACGTGTTGCCGCAGATCGACGTATTCATGGAAAACGGCTATACCAAGGAAGAAATGAAAATGGTCTGGGAAACCAGAAAGATCATGGAGGACGATTCCATTCAGGTGAACCCGACTGCGGTGCGCGTGCCGGTATTCTATGGTCATTCCGAGGCGGTGCACATCGAAACCCGAAAGAAAATTACCGCCGCCGAGGCTAGAGCATTGCTGGAGAAGGCCCCGGGCGTGGTCGTGTTGGACAAGCACGAGCCAGGCGGCTACCCGACGCCGATCGAGGCGGCCGGCAACGATGCAACTTATGTCGGGCGCATACGTGATGATATCTCTCATCCCATGGGTTTGAATCTCTGGGTGGTAAGCGACAATGTACGCAAAGGAGCGGCCCTGAATAGTGTTCAAATTGCTGAAATTTTAATTGCCAAATACCTTGATTAGGACATAATGCGAAGGACATTATGAGCTTGTGCTTATAACTCTTTGATGTTATTTTGTATTATCCAATAAAAAAGGTAAGGGTGATCGAGTGCAAAAATCACTGCTAAAATTGCTCTGGGCTATTGCTGGTTTGGCCTTGTCCGCGTCGATTCACGCTGTTGGCATGGGCGGAATAAATGTAGCTTCAGCTTTGGGGCAACCGCTCAAGGCAGAAATCGATTTAATGGCGGTCAGCAAAACCGAAAAAGACAGTCTGGTGGCTCGTCTTGCCTCAACAGATTCCTACAAGACTGCGGGTCTGGATTATCCATATGGCAACAAGTTCAAATTCGAGATACAAAGTCGTGCGAGCGGAGAGTTTTATATCAAAGTAAGCAGCGCGCAGCCCATTAACGATCCTTTTGTAAGTTTGCTGGTTGAATTGAGCTGGTCTGCAGGAAAATTGTCGCGCGAATATACATTCCTGCTCGACCCTGTTGACTATGTGCCCGTACAGCCCGCCCAGGCGACAGTACAACCTGTCTCGCCGACTATACAACCCGCCGAGCCCGTCCAGACTTTTGCTGCATCGGCCGTCCCTGAAGTTCAGGTAACAAATACAGTTAATCCTGTTGAGCCGGTGGCTCCGTTAACCGCGGTTGTGCCTGCCGGGGAATCTGCCGTCCCGGCCGTGCCTGCTGCCGCATCCGCTGTCCCGGCCGTGACGAATGAAGCAGCAGCAGCAGCCAAGGTTGGGGAGCAAACAACACCTGTAGAAGTTGAACCGGCGGAACAACAGGCTGCTTCGGCCGTCGCAGCGGTTCCGGAGCAAAAAGAGCCGGTCGATGTTCATCGCGGCGACACCCTGTATAAAATCGCAGCCAGGTACAAACTGGCCGACATGAATCTGGAACGTATGCTGGTGGCGTTGTACCGGGTCAATGCCGACCAGTTTGACGGCAGGAACATGAACCGCATCAGGGCGGGAAAGATTCTGCATTTACCCAGTCAGGAAGAATATGACAAGGTGACGCTGCACGAAGCGGTAAAAGAGATTCAAGCCCAGGCGGCTGATTGGAATGCCTACCGGCAGAAACTCGCCAGTGCGGCCACGATAGGCGTTCAGTCACAACCCTCGCAACAGGTTGCTACCGGAAAGATCAGCAGTTCGGTTCTGGACAATGCTCCTGTTGCCAAGGAGTCCGCCAAGGAAGTGCTGAAACTATCCAGGGGCGAGGCTCCTGGCGACCTGGCCGCAACGGGTGCGGGTGGCGCCATGTCTGCGCAGGACAAGAAAAATGCGGCGCAGGAAGATGCCATAGCAAAGGCCAAGACCGAGAAGGAAGGGCAGGAGCGCGCTGCGTTGCTGGAAAAGAATCTTCAGGATATGAAGCGTCTGGCCCAATTGAAAAACGAGGCAGCGGCATTGGCGCAGCCGCACAGTGCAGTGGCACCCGCACCTGTGAAATCCGCAGAAGCAAATGCCGCGAAGCCAAAACCCAAGGAGCCGGTACCCGAACCTTCGCTGCTGGACCAGATTATGAGCGAACCGCTTTATCTCGCCGGTGGAGGAGCAGCTTTGCTGGCTGTGGGGTTGCTGGGCATCATGTTAAGCCGGCGAAAAAAAAAACAGCAAGATGAAGTTGGCGGGGTAGAAGAGGCTGCGGAGGATGTTGGCTCGACGACCGGACGTATGTCTCAGCCGGTTGTTCCTTCCCCGGATACGGGGGACTTCACCCGCTCAAGTGTACCGCAACCCGCGGCAGAGGCTTTGCAATCCGAGAGTGTCGATCCTATCAGTGAAGCAGACCTGTTCCTCAATTTTGGCCGCGATGCGCAGGCTGAGGAGATACTAAAAGAAGCCCTGCAAAATACCCCGAACAACCATCAAATTCACCTCAAGCTGCTGGGAATTTATGCCAACCGAAAGGACGCCAGTTCCTTTTCGGCTCTGGCCAGCAAATTGAAAGAATCCGGTGATGATGTTGCATGGCAACAGGCCGTTGAGATGGGTCGCAAGCTGGAGCCGGATAGTGCCTTATACGGGGGTTTCAAGTCGATGGAGGACACCGGCAGCGCGACCGTGCAGGTGATGGCATTCAAAGCAAAGTCCGAACCGGCAGTGCCAGAGAAGTCTACGGCTCTGGATTTCGATTTTGATGCAAAGTCCCCGGCAACACAGTCAATTTCATCAGCAGAGCAGGATTTTTTGAGCGGTGGTGACCAGACCGTGATGTTGGCTGCAGGGCAAGGAATGGATTTCGATATCACATCCACAAATCCGGCAATACCGGCGGCTGTCGAATCGGCGACATTGTCTGATACTGACGGCTTGGTATTTGATGTGACTGGCAGTCATTCATTTGCACCAGCGGCGCGTCAGGAAGAGGATACGATAGTCGACGATGGCGGTATGGAATTTACGCTGGATTTTCCGACTGATGATGTCATTGAAAAACCTGCGGCGCCGGCCATGTCCGCCGGAATTGGTTTGGCAGGAATCAGTCTCAACTTCGATGATGTGGTGGCAACACCGGACGAACCTGCGGCGGCTGGCAAAGATGACCAATGGCAGGAAGTCTCGACAAAACTCGATCTGGCCAAGGCTTACCAGGAAATGGGCGATAATGATGGTGCGCGCGAGATCCTTGAGGAAGTGATGCGCGAGGGTGATGCCGCGCAACGCGAAGTTGCGCAAGCCTTGTTCGATCAGCTCGGCTGACCTGCGCTTTATAAAGCCATCCGACTGATAGAACTCTCAGCTTTTTAGCCGGGCAAAAAAAAGGTTTTGCATTGCCTGCGGCCAAGTCACCAAAAGACGGTGCATAAGCCGCTGGTTAGCGCTGCATAGCCACCTGACTGATGGAACAACTAGCCATCCCACTAAGCAACCCCAAGACGGTTGCTAAGTGGTTGGTTATAGGCTGGCATACTACGCCAGCCAAGTCATTGGTTAGCTACGCATAGCCAATCGGCTAAGTCACCATAAGACGGTGACATAAGCCGCTGGTTAGCGCTGCATAGCCACCTGACTAGGCTGGCATACTACGCCAACCAAGTCATTGGTTAACGGCGGTCCGGCAATGGGCTGCCGTTTTATTTTGGAGTGAGATTTGAAGTTCCATCCTGCTGTGCAAATTCTGAGCTGGTGTTCGCTGGTTGTTGTCATGCAGGTTTTGGCGCCCGGTGCATTGCTGGTTACGGCAGGGTTTATTTTCCTTGCAGCACTGCTGGCATCGCCCCGCAAGTTCGTGCAATTGTTGCGCCGCACCCGCTGGATCATGCTGTCGCTGCTGCTGATCTATGGATACAGCACGCCGGGTCAAGCTGTGCCGGTCTGGCTGGGGACACTGGGTCCCAGCCGTGAAGGTCTGGGCGACGGTGTGTTGCAGCTCACCCGTTTGGTTGCCACATTGGCCGGATTGGCCATATTGCTGGAGCGCTTGCATCGCCAGCAGTTGATCGCCGGTCTGTATACCTTGCTGGCTCCGTTGCGGTTATTCGGCTTGTCGCGCGAACGTGTTGCGGTGCGCCTGGCATTGACCCTTGAGTATGCCGAGGTGGCGATGCTGCGCAAGTCGGACACCTGGCAAGACAACCTGCGCAGCCTGTTTGAACCGCATGGCGAGACCGGCAGGCAACTGGAGCTGGTGTTGTGCCGGTTCGCTATCCAGGACGCAGTGGTGCTGGGTTTTGTGTTGCTGATGTTGTGGGAGACGATTCGATGAGAATCGCGCTGGGCGTGGAATATGATGGCCGCCCGTTTTGCGGTTGGCAGAGCCAGGCGGAGGGACTGACGGTCCAGGACACGCTGCAATACGCGCTGAGCCAAGTTGCGGGTGAACCGCTTGGCGGCGAGCTGATTTCGGTTATCGCTGCGGGACGCACCGATACCGGCGTGCACGCGCTTGAGCAGGTGGTCCATTTTGACACCCAGGCCGAACGTCCGCTGACAGCATGGGTGCGCGGTGTAAATGCGCTGTTGCCGGACAGCATCTCGGTTTTGTGGGCGCATCGTGTGCCGGACGAATTTCATGCGCGATTTTCCGCGCATGGCCGCAGCTACCGCTATCTGTTGATCAATCGGGCCGTGCGTCCCGCCATACATAGCGGGAAAGTGGGCTGGTTTCACGCACAGCTGGATGTTTCCGCGATGCAGGCCGCCTCTCGATACTTATTGGGTGAGCATGATTTCAGCGCGTTTCGCGCGGCGCAATGCCAGGCAAAATCACCGGTCAAGCACCTTCACCGGCTGGATATTTCCCGGCACGGCGAGATGCTGGTCTTCGACTTGAGCGCCGATGCATTTTTGCATCACATGGTACGCAACATCGTCGGTTGCCTGGTGTATGTGGGCAAGGGGAAGTATTCGCCATCGTGGTTGTCGGAAGTGCTGGCGGGCCGCGAGCGCAGCCTGGCTGCGCCGACCTTTGCGCCGGATGGCTTATACTTGGCACGCATCCAATATGAGGCGAAATGGGGTTTGCCCCAAATGCAGGGCTGAGGACTGCGGTGCGAGGACTGAGCTGCAAGCGGTGCAGCGTTTTTTATTCAGTCCTGAATCCTCGCATCCCAGTCCTTAGTTTAGGGATTGTTATGACCAGAGTAAAAATTTGCGGCATCACGCGCGTGGAAGATGCACTGGCTGCGGCTCGCAACGGTGCGGACGCCATCGGGCTGGTGTTCTATGAGCGCAGCCCGCGCCATGTCAGTGTCGCGCAAGCCAAACAGCTGGCGGGGGCATTGCCGCCCTTTGTGACGATAGTCGGATTGTTCGTCAATGCCGAAGCGGCATTCGTGCGGGAAGTGCTGGCAAACGTGCCGCTGGATTTGCTGCAGTTTCACGGCGACGAAACGCCGGAATATTGCGCGCAATTCAACAAGCCTTTTCTCAAGGCGATCCGCGTCAAAGCAGGGGTGAATTTGCTACAATGCGCGTCCGATTTTCGCGGCGCCAGGGGATTGCTGCTGGATGCCCATGTGGAAGGCATTCCCGGGGGTACCGGCACCGCATTCGATTGGGAATTGATCCCCGGAGATTTGCCGTTGCCGGTGATCCTGTCCGGCGGACTGGACGCGGAAAATGCAGCCGCGGCGATCGAACAGGTGCGGCCATATGCGCTGGATGTGTCCAGCGGTGTGGAGGCGAGCAAGGGAATCAAGGACGCGGCGAAGATCGCCGCGTTCATCAACGAGGTTAAACACATTGACTTACAACTATCCCGATAGCACCGGCCACTTCGGCCCCTACGGCGGCATCTATGTCGCGGAAACCCTGATGGGCGCGCTCGATGAGCTGAACCAGGCCTACGAGAAATATCGCCACGATCCAAAATTCATCGCCGAACTGAATTACGATCTCAAGCATTATGTGGGCCGCCCCAGCCCGATCTATCACGCCAAACATCTTTCCGAACATCTTGGCGGAGCGCAGATCTATCTGAAGCGCGAAGACCTCAACCACACCGGCGCGCACAAGGTGAACAACACCGTGGGCCAGGCGCTGCTGGCCAAGCGCATGGGCAAGAAGCGCGTGATCGCCGAGACCGGCGCGGGCCAGCACGGCGTGGCGACCGCGACTGTCGCGGCGCGTTACGGCATGGAGTGCGTCGTGTACATGGGCGCAGCAGACGTGCAGCGGCAGTCGCCGAACGTGTTCCGGATGAAGCTGCTCGGCGCGACCGTCGTGCCGGTGGAGAGCGGATCCAGGACGCTCAAGGACGCGCTCAACGAGGCGATGCGCGACTGGGTGACCAACATCGAGAATACCTTCTACATAATCGGCACGGTGGCGGGCCCGCATCCCTATCCGGCGATGGTGCGCGATTTCAATTCTGTCGTCGGCAAGGAGGCTGTGGTGCAGATGCCGGAACTGGCGGGGCGCCAGCCGGATGCGGTGATCGCCTGTGTCGGCGGCGGCTCGAATGCGATGGGCGTGTTTTATTCCTATATCGATATGCCCGGCGTGAAGCTGATCGGTGTGGAGGCGGGCGGACATGGCATCGCCAGCGGGCAGCATGCCGCGCCGCTGACCACGAACAGCCCGGTCGGCGTGTTGCACGGAAACAAGACCTATCTGATGCAGGACGAAAACGGCCAGATCATCGAGACGCATTCGATCTCGGCAGGCCTGGATTATCCCGGTGTCGGTCCCGAGCACGCCTGGCTGAAGGACAGCGGGCGGGCGGAATATGTAGCGATCGACGACGACGAGGCGTTGCGCGCTTTCCATGACCTGTGCCATCTGGAAGGCATCATTCCCGCGCTGGAATCCAGCCACGCGCTGGCGCACGCAATCAAGATCGCGCCGGCGATGGGCAGGGACAAGGTGCTGCTGGTCAACCTGTCCGGGCGCGGCGATAAGGATATCAATACCGTGGCGAAATTGTCAGGGATCACGTTATGAGTCGCATCCAGACCACCTTTGACAAGCTCAAGCTGCACAAGCGCAAGGCGCTGATCCCGTTCTTCACCGCGGGCGACCCTGATCCGAAATTGACTGTGCCGCTGCTGCACGCGCTGGTGGAAGCAGGTGCCGACGTGATCGAACTGGGCGTGCCATTCTCTGATCCGATGGCGGATGGTCCGACCATACAGCGTTCTTCCGAGCGCGCGCTCAAACATCATGTCAGCCTGCACCAGGTGCTGGATATGGTTGCCGAATTTCGCCGCAGCAATACCGGCACGCCGATTGTGCTGATGGGCTATGGCAACCCGATCCAGGCAATGGGCTGGGAAACTTTTGCGAAGCGCTGCGCCGAAGCTGGCGTGGACGGTGTGCTAACGGTGGATTTCCCTCCGGAAGAGAGCCACGAGGCGTTTGCGCATCTGGACAAGCATGGTATAGATCCGATCTTTCTGATTGCCCCGACCAGCAACGATGCGCGTGTGGAACGCGTCGCCAAAATGGCGCGCGGATATGTGTATTATGTGTCGCTGAAAGGTGTTACCGGCGCTGGGCATCTGGATTTGGCGGCGATAGAAAAAAAGATCCCGCAGCTGCGCCGGCACATCAAGCTGCCGATCGGCGTCGGCTTTGGCATACGCGATGCTGAAACCGCACTGGCGGTGGCGAAGCTGTGCGACGGCGTGGTGGTGGGCAGCCGCATCGTCGAGGAGATCGAGAATTCCGCCGAACAGGACGTTGTCGCAAACGTGAGCAAGCTGGTCAGGGAATTAAGACTGGCTGTAAACAGGGCATAAAGGAGAGTCATCATGAGCTGGTTCCAGAAATTACTGCCACCCAAAATCAAGCGCCGCGAAGGCGATGCCAAGAAGAACGTGCCGGAAGGGTTGTGGACCAAATGCCCGTCCTGCCAGGCGGTGCTGTACCACTCGGATCTGGAAAAAAACCAGAGTGTCTGCCCCAAGTGCAACCATCATCACCGCATCACCGCGCGCATCCGCCTGGATTTGCTGCTGGACGGCGAGGGGCGTTTCGAGATCGGCGCGGAAGTCTTGCCGATAGACACGCTCAAGTTCCAGGACCAGAAGAAATATTCGGAGCGTCTGGTCGCAGCCAAGAAGAACACCGATGAGGACGATGCGCTGGTCGTGATGCAGGGCAGCATCCATGCTGTGCCGGTAGTTGCCGCGGCATTCGAATTCAACTTCATGGGCGGTTCAATGGGCTCGGTGGTCGGCGAGCGTTTCGTGCGCGGCGTGCAGGTTGCGCTTGAACAGAAATGCCCGTTCATCTGCTTTGCCGCCAGCGGCGGCGCGCGCATGCAGGAAGGATTGCTGTCGCTGATGCAGATGGCCAAGACCTGCGCCGCGCTGACGCAGCTCAGCCAGGAAAGACTGCCGTTCATCTCGGTGCTGACCGACCCGACCATGGGCGGCGTGTCCGCCAGCTTCGCCTTCATGGGTGACGTGGTGATCGCCGAACCCGGCGCGCTGATCGGTTTCGCCGGTGCGCGCGTGATCCAGCAGACCGTGCGCGAAACATTGCCGGAAGGTTTTCAGCGCGCTGAGTTCCTGCTCGAGCACGGCGCGATAGACATGATCGTGGACAGGCGCGAGATGCGCAATCAACTGGCGACGCTGATCACGCTGCTGACCAAGCAATCGGCGGTGGCGGAGATCGAGGCGGCTTGATACGGTAGATAGCCTGCCATAGCCGGGTAGAGTGGGCACGTTTTAGTGCCCACGCTGATGCCCGTATCGCGTGCAGTGACTTGGTGGTCTTTTTTTGACAGCTTGGTCGCATGGCTGGTAGTTGCATCAGATGAAACCTCGCGCACCCTACAGTGATACCCAATT
This sequence comes from Candidatus Gallionella acididurans, assembly GCA_001577345.1. Lineage (GTDB taxonomy): Bacteria > Pseudomonadota > Gammaproteobacteria > Burkholderiales > Gallionellaceae > Gallionella > Gallionella acididurans. Next base: position 18,877 of record LSLI01000029.1, on the reverse strand, counting down.
GATATATGCCTGACAATCTGGCCGGCTGGCTTGCTTACCTCGAATCCCTGCACCCCAAGACTATCGCGCTTGGTCTTGAGCGCGTGGCGCAAGTCAAGCAGCGGCTGAATCTGCAGCCCGATTTTCCCATCATTACGGTGGGCGGCACCAATGGCAAAGGCTCGGTGTGCGCGATGCTGGAATCCATTTTCCACGCCGCAGGATACCGCGTCGGCTGCTACACCTCCCCGCATCTGCTGCATTACAACGAGCGGGTGCGCATAGGCAAGCAGCAGGTGAGCGATGCGGAGTTGTGCGCCTCGTTTGAAGGAATCGAGCTGGTGCGCAAACCTCGAAATCTGGATTCCCGCCTTCGCGGAAATGACGGGCAATCTGAAATTCCTTTGACATATTTCGAGTTCGGCACGCTGGCGGCGATGCAATGTTTTATCGCTCACAAGGTGGATGTTGCGGTACTCGAAGTTGGCCTGGGCGGGAGGCTGGACGCGGTGAATGTGTTCGACAGCGATTGTGCGGTGATCGCCAGCGTGGATATCGACCACACCGACTACCTGGGCGATACGCGCGAGGCGATCGCTTATGAAAAGGCCGGGATCATGCGCAGCGGCAAGGTGGCGATCTGCGCGGACGCCGATGTGCCGCAGGCGATACGCGCTCAGGCGCAGCTGGTCGGCGCAGAGTTGTGGTGCATCGCTGATGAATTCGGTTTCAACCAGCACCAGGGGCAGTGGGATTATTTCAGCAAGGTCGGCTCGCGCAATGCGCTGCCCTATCCGGCGTTGCGCGGTGCATACCAGTTGCACAACGCCAGCGCGGCGCTGGCGGCGCTCGATGCGCTCAAGGATCGTTTGCCGGTGAGCATGGGGGCGGTGCGGCGCGGGCTGGCTGAAGTGAATCTCGCCGGGCGTTTCCAGTTCGTGCCGGGCAAGCCCGCGCTGATCCTTGATGTGGCACACAATCCCCATGCGGCGCGTTCTCTGGCGCAGAATCTGGCGGGTCTGCCGCCGTGCCCGCATACCTGGGCGGTATTTGCCATGCTCAAAGACAAGGATATGGCAGGGGTGGTGGCGGTTCTCGATCCCCACATCGACACCTGGCTGGTGGCGGGCATAGATACGCCGCGCGGTGCGTCTTCCGCGGAACTCGAGCAAGTGCTGCAACAGAGTATGGTGCGCGGCGAGATTAAACCCTGCAAAAACATTGCCGATGCGCTGCGTTTTGCCTGTGAAGCGGCAGGCGAAAATGATAGAATCATCGCCTTCGGGTCGTTTCATACGGTGGCTGAAGTGATGGCCGCAAAAGGGTTGTCCGTTGTCGGTTAAGTGTTCGTTTCCTTGGAATCAGGCGGGTTCAAAGCATGGCAAAACAGCAGACAGACGATGAATTGAGTCTCAAACGCAAGGCGCGCCGCCGTTTGATAGGTGCGATCGCCCTTACGCTTGCGGTGGTGGTGCTGCTGCCCATGGTGCTGGACAGGGAACCCGGACTCACGGGCAAGGACATTGATTTGAGCATTCCTTCACCTGACAGGGTAGGCGAGTTTGTTCCGGGTGTGGCAGTTTCAGAAGTCCCGGTCACTTCAACGCCCGCAGTTTCGGGAGTTGTGTCCACCCAGGCACCAAACCCTGTGATTGCCGGACCCGCCCATCTGGCAGAAGGAAAAAAACCGCATCCCTTACCCATTCAACACGCGCTGCCGGGCAAGGCGCCCTCGCATAATCCGTCGGACACAGCCAGGCATGCACAACCAGTTGGCGCGCAACAGCCCGGCGAAGCTTATGTCGCGCAGGTCGGCGCGTATACCAATGCCGTTGCCGCAAAGCAGGAACTCAACAAACTGAAGAATTGGGGATTCAAGGCCTATACCGAGAAATCTGGCGACAAGGTACGGGTGCGCGTGGGCCCTTACCCGGACCGTGACAAGGCTGAAAAGGCGGGCAGGCTGTTGGAAAAACACGGGTTGCATCCGGTAATTCTCGGCGCCAAATGACCGGTTTTGATTTTGTCGTCATCGGGATACTGCTGCTTTCTTCCCTGCTTGGTTTGTGGCGCGGTTTGGTTCATGAGCTGATGGCTTTGCTGGGATGGCCGTTTGCGCTGGTGTTGTGCAAGCTGCTCGCCGGGCACCTGGCGCCTTTGCTTCCGCTAAAGGAAGAGGGTGCGCGTATAGTGACGGCTTATGCGCTGGTGTTCATTGCCGCGCTGATTGTATGGAGTGTATTGACCAGGCTGCTCGCCAAATTGCTCAAGGCGGTAGGCTCGGGCTGGTCGGATAAAGTGATGGGCGGAGTATTCGGTGCAGTGCGGGGCGGTTTGCTGTTGCTGGTCCTGGTATGGGTGGTTGGCTTGACGAACTATTATGAGCGGCCATTCTGGCGCGATGCGCTGACGACAGGCCCCCTGGAAAATGCAGCGATGCTGACCAAAGTATGGCTGCCGGACAGCATCGCGCAGCGTATCCATTACAGAATTCGGAAATGAACTTTTTAGGATGAATATTTAATGTGCGGCATACTCGGAGTGATCTCGCATTCACCGGCCAACCAGCTGTTGTATGACGGCTTGCAGGTCTTGCAGCATCGCGGCCAGGATGCGGCCGGCATCGCGACGCTGGACGGGCAGACTTTCCACCTGCACAAGGACAACGGGCTGGTGCGCGACGTTTTCCGCACCCGCCATATGCGTTCGTTGCTGGGAAATGCCGGGATCGCGCACGTGCGTTACCCGACTGCCGGTTCGGCTGTGGATCACAACGAGGCGCAGCCGTTCTATGTCAATTCACCGTTCGGTATCATGCTCGGGCACAACGGCAATCTGACCAATGCCGCAGAATTGAAGAAGCAGTTGTTTGTGGGCGACCTGCGCCATGTCAATACCAATTCGGATTCCGAGGTGTTGCTGAATGTGCTGGCGCACGAGTTGCAGGTCAATTCCCGTCAATATCGTCTCGATGTGCAGGCGATCTTTGCCGCGGTGAGCGGTGTGCATCACCGCTGTCGCGGCGCATATGCCGTGGTCGCGATGATCGCGGGTTACGGCCTGCTGGCATTCCGGGATATATACGGTATCCGCCCGCTGGTGATAGGCGTGAACGAAACCGCGCTGGGGAGTGAATACTTGATTGCGTCCGAGAGTGTGGCACTGGATACACTGGGCTTCAGGTTTCTGCGCGATATTGAACCGGGTGAGGCGGTGTTCGTTGATTTCGACGGCAATCTGCACAGCCAGCAATGCAGCGACAAGGCGACCCTGAATCCGTGCATTTTCGAATATGTCTACCTGGCCCGCCCCGACTCGGTGATCGACGGCGTATCGGTGTATGAATCGCGCCTGTACATGGGCGAATACCTGGCCGACAAGATCAAGCGCAGCTGGAAAGAGATCGATATCGACGTGGTGATCCCGATCCCGGATTCCAGCCGCCCCAGCGCTTTGCAGCTGGCGAACCGCCTCAACATCCCGTTCCGTGAAGGCTTTGTGAAGAACCGTTACATCGGCCGCACCTTCATCATGCCGGGACAGGCGATGCGCAAGAAATCCGTGCGCCAGAAACTGAATGCGATCGGTGTCGAATTCAAGGGCAAGAACGTGCTGCTGGTGGATGACTCCATCGTGCGCGGCACCACCAGCCGCGAGATCGTGCAGATGGCGCGCGATGCGGGTGCCCGCAAGGTCTATTTCGCCTCCGCCGCGCCGCCGGTGCGCTTTCCGAATGTGTATGGCATCGACATGCCCAGCCCGCACGAGCTGATCGCCACCGGGCGCAGCGACGACGAAATCTGCCGCGAGATCGGTGCGGACCGCATCATCTACCAGGATATCGCCGATCTCAAGGCGGCGGTGCACAAGGCCAATCCCAACATCAACAGTTTTGACGCGTCCTGTTTTGACGGCAACTATATCACCGGGGATATCAGTGCCGACTATTTGAACAGGTTGGAATCGTTGCGTGGTGGCGGTAAAGCCAACGCGCCGGTTGACGATGACCAGATGGAATTGAATTTGCCGATAAGCGCCGCTTCGATGTGACACGCATGGCTAAATTGGCAACGTGATCAAGTTGACAGCATGAGAAGGCAAGTGATAACTTTCCTCACGCGCCGATTTGAGGATCAGCTTGCGGGCGCCTAATAAATTCAGCTAAAGCGCGGGAAACCCGGTTTAGCCCAAGCTATCCGGGTTTTTACTTTTTGGTTGAAGGAATCAGTCATGACAAATCAATCCGACCGGACAACGCCAGTCTATCAACCGGAAACGCTGGCGGTGCATGCCGGCACGGTGCGCAGCCAGTTCGGCGAACACAGCGAGGCGTTGTTCCTGACTTCCAGCTTCGTGTTCGAGAATGCCGCGCAGGCCGCCGCGCGTTTCATCGGCGAACAGCCGGGCAACATATATTCGCGCTTCACCAACCCGACCGTCACGATGTTCGAGGAGCGTCTGGCAGCAATGGAAGGCGCGGAGCAATGCGTTGCCACGGCCTCGGGCATGTCCGCGATACTGGCGAGCGTGATGGGCGTGCTCAAGGCGGGCGACCATATCGTCGCCTCGCGCAGCCTGTTCGGCGCGACGGTCAACCTGTTCAACAACATCATCAGGAAATTCGGCGTCGAGACGACCTATGTTTCCGCAACGGATGTCGCGGAATGGAAAGCGGCGGTGCGTCCGAACACCAGGCTGTTTTTCCTGGAGACGCCGTCGAATCCGCTCACCGAGATTTCCGACATCGCGGCGATCGCTGCGATAGCCAAAGGTTGCGGCGCACTGCTGGCGGTCGACAACTGCTTCTGCACGCCCATCCTGCAACGCCCGTTTGCATTGGGCGCGGACATCGTGATTCATTCTGCGACCAAATACATCGACGGGCAGGGGCGCGTGCTGGGTGGCGCAGTGCTGGGCAGCAAGAAGAATATGGAAAGCGTGTACGGATTTTTGCGCACGGCCGGTCCGACGATGAGCCCGTTCAATGCCTGGGTGTTCCTGAAAGGCATGGAGACTCTGAAAGTCCGCATGGATGCGCACAGTGCCAATGCGCTGGAACTGGCGCGCTGGCTGGAAGCACAGCCGAATGTCGCACGGGTTTTCTACCCGGGTTTGCCTTCGCATCCGCAGCATAAGCTGGCGATGAAACAGCAAAAGACCGGCGGCGGCATCGTGTCGTTCGAAGTGAAGGGCGGCAAGGATGCGGCGTGGCGCGTCATCGACAACACCCAGCTGTTGTCGATCACCGCCAATCTGGGCGACACCAAGACCACCATCACCCATCCGGCCAGCACCACCCATGCGCGCATCACGCCCGAGGCCCGTGCTGCGGCAGGCATCGGCGACGGGCTGATACGCATCGCGGTGGGGCTGGAAGCGGCAGTGGACATACAGAACGATCTGGCGCGCGGTTTGGGTAACTGATATGCAACAAAAGGCAAGAAACTTGGCCGCAGAGAACACTGAGTTCACAGAGAAAAGCGCGGACAGGTTTTTGTTTTCCTCTGTGGTCTCTGTGATCTCGGTGGCAAACAGGTTTTAACTGATGGACATTCTTGCTGCACAAGTCGGAGAGCTGCTCAAATCGCACGGACTGATGCTGGCTACGGCGGAATCCTGCACCGGCGGCGGCGTCGCACAGGCGATCACCGGGGTGGCGGGCAGTTCCGCCTGGTTCGAGCGCGGTTTCATCACCTATTCGAATCTTGCCAAGCAGCAGATGCTTGGGGTGCGCGAGAATACACTCAGGCAATATGGCGCAGTGTCCGAGATGACTGTGCGCGAAATGGTGGCGGGTGCGTTGCAGCACAGCGCTGCACAGGTGGCCCTGGCCGTCAGTGGTATTGCCGGACCGGGTGGAGGTACGCCGGACAAGCCGGTGGGCACAGTGTGGTTCGCCTGGGGTATCAGGCAAGGCGAAATCTTCGCGCAATGCTGTCAGTTGGACGGCGACCGTGCCGAAGTCCGCATCCAGGCGGTGCAAATCGCCCTGCGGGGCGTGGTTGACCTGCTGAATAAGTCGACTGAACCAGCATGAAATCAGGCCAAGAACGAACGTTCTGTACAACTGCGAATTGATGTGCCACAATTCGGCATCACTTTTGAAAGGGAATGAAAATGGATGACAATAAAAGCAAGGCACTCGCCGCGGCGCTGGGCCAGATTGAAAAGCAGTTCGGCAAAGGCTCGATCATGCGCCTTGGCGAGCATGACGTGGCGCGCGACATACAGGTCGTCTCCACCGGATCGTTGGGCCTGGACATCGCATTGGGCGTGGGCGGTTTGCCGCGCGGCCGCGTGATCGAGATATATGGACCGGAATCGTCCGGCAAGACCACGCTGTCCTTGCAAGTCATCGCCGAAATGCAGAAGTTGGGCGGCACGGCGGCCTTCATCGATGCGGAACACGCGCTCGATCCGCAGTATGCTCAGAAGCTGGGCGTAAAGGTCGAAGACCTGCTCATCTCGCAGCCGGACAACGGCGAACAGGCGCTGGAAATCACCGACATGCTGGTGCGATCCGCCTCGGTGGATGTGGTGGTGATCGACTCGGTTGCCGCGCTGACACCCAAGGCCGAGATCGAGGGAGAGATGGGCGATGCGCAAATGGGCTTGCATGCGCGCCTGATGTCGCAGGCACTGCGCAAGTTGACCGGCAACATCAATCGTTCCAATACCATGGTGATCTTCATCAACCAGATACGCATGAAGATAGGCGTGATGTTCGGCAATCCCGAAACCACCACCGGCGGCAACGCGCTCAAGTTCTACGCTTCGGTGCGTCTCGACATCCGCCGCATCGGCGCGATCAAGAAGGGCGACGAGGTAATCGGCAACGAGACACGGGTGAAAGTGGTGAAGAACAAGGTCGCCCCGCCGTTCCGTGAAGCATTGTTCGATATCCTGTACGGGGAAGGTATCTCCCGCGAAGGTGAGATCATCGACCTCGGCGTGCAGCACAAACTGGTGGAAAAAGCCGGTGCCTGGTACGCCTACAAGGGGGAAAAGATCGGGCAGGGCAAGGACAACGCCCGGGAATATTTGCGGGAGAATCCTCAAATCGCCCGCGAAATCGAAAACAAGGTGCGCGAGGCAGTAGGCGTGGCTTTGCTCGAACCCGTTGTAAAGCCTGCCGTGAAAGCCGCCGATAAAGCGGGTGAAAAAGCCGGTGCAAAAGCAGGCGCGAAGGCCTCCGAAAAACTTTTGGCCGGGCAGTCGGGTGAGGAAAAAATCTGAGGTAAGTCTGCGCGCGCGGGCACTTCAATATTTAGCCAGGCGCGAATACAGCCGCGCCGAGCTGCGCGTCAAGCTGTTGCCGCATGCACAAGCGGACGATGATACCGAACAGGCGGCCCTTGATCCCCTCGGGCAGGCAAATCTGGATGCGCTGCTGGACGACCTGACCACCCGCGGCTGGCTGTCCGATGTACGTGCGGCCACCCAACTGGTACACGCCAAACGTGGCCGCTTCGGCTTGCAGCGTATCACCCACGAGTTGCGTCAGAGGGGCATCTCGGAAGAACTGATCAGCGCCGCATTGCCGGAATTGAAAGACAGCGAACTGGAAACGGCGCGTGACGTATGGCAAAGAAAGTTTGGCATCGCACCTCGGGACGAGAAAGAAAAGGCGAAGCAAGTCCGCTTTCTTCAATCGCGCGGGTTCGCTCTGGATGCGATCTTCAAGGTGCTGCGGCTCGATGATTGATCAGATCGTACTCAGGCAGAATGCGGCGTTTGGGGAGCTTTCATCAACAACCGCCAGGCACGCACCTTGAATACCCCGCTTGGATGATCCAGCAAACTTTGGCAGGGTGAATCTGCAAGGTGCAACCCGCCTGAAAGTGTTTAAACACCGCTCTTCTCCCGCCCCGCAGTATGGCTGTCAGAGCAGCCCATGGTATGATGCGCGCCTTGTTCAAGCGTGTATTTGATACTCAGGGTGTGCAATGAAAAGCAGTGAAATCCGCCAGAAATTTCTGGATTACTTCGCCTCCAAAGGCCATACCATAGTGGCATCCAGTTCGCTGGTGCCGCACGAAGATCCGACGCTGTTGTTCACCAATGCCGGGATGAACCAGTTCAAAGATGTGTTCCTCGGTTTTGACAAGCGTCCATACACGCGTGCAACCTCGTCGCAGAAATGCGTGCGTGCCGGCGGCAAGCACAACGATCTGGAAAATGTAGGCTACACCGCCCGCCATCACACCTTCTTCGAGATGCTGGGCAATTTCAGCTTCGGCGATTACTTCAAGCGCGACGCGATCAACTATGCGTGGGAGCTGCTCACCGTGGTGTTCAAGCTGCCCAAAGACAAACTTACCATCACCGTGTATGCCGAGGACGACGAGGCATACGACATCTGGACCAAAGAGATCGGCGTGTCCGCCGGGCGCGTGATACGCATCGGGGACAACAAGGGAGCACGCTACGCGTCCGACAATTTCTGGATGATGGGCGACACCGGACCGTGCGGTCCGTGCACCGAGATTTTCTACGACCACGGCGAACACATCCCCGGCGGTCCGCCCGGTTCACCCGGCGAAGACGGCGACCGCTACATTGAAATCTGGAACAACGTGTTCATGCAGTTCAACCGCGACGAGGCGGGGGTGATGCACCCGCTGCCCAAGCCTTCGGTGGATACCGGCATGGGGCTGGAGCGCATCTCCGCGGTGTTGCAGCATGTGCACTCCAATTACGAAATCGACCTGTTCCAGGCGCTGATCGGCGCGGCGGCGCGGGAAACTCACCGAGAGGATTTGCTCAACCAGCAGGCGGGGATAGATGCACGAAGCCAAGGAGCTCCGGACGAGACATACCACGAAGGTAGGCGAGGAGGAAGCGACGCAGGCGACAAAGCAGATGCCACGCCTGCTGGTTTGAGCTCGCTGAAGGTGCTGGCCGACCACATCCGCGCCTGTTCCTTCCTGATCGCCGACGGCGTGATTCCCGGCAACGAGGGGCGCGGCTTTGTGCTGCGCCGCATCATCCGCCGCGCGATACGCCACGGCTACAAACTGGGTACGCGTGCGGCGTTTTTCCACAAGATGGTGCCCGATCTGGTCGCCGAGATGGGCGTCGCCTTTCCTGAATTGACGCAAGCTCAGGTACAGGTGAAGGGAATCCTCAAGCTGGAAGAAGAACGTTTCTTTGCGACCATCGAGCACGGCATGGCGATACTCGAAGCCGACCTGGCCGGGATGGCGAAGCAGGGCAACAGGGTATTCAACGGCGAAACCGCTTTCAAGCTGCACGACACTTTCGGTTTTCCGCTCGATCTGACCCAGGACGTGTGCCGCGAACATGGCGTGACGGTAGACGCTGCGGCATTCGACAAGGCAATGGCGCAGCAGAAGGATCTGGCGCGCGCGGCGGGCAAATTCAAGATGGCTGCGAATCTGGAGTACAGCGGGCCGGCCACTGTATTTCACGGCTATCAGATGCTGGAGAGCAAAGCCAAGGTGCTGGCCTTGTATAAAGACGGCATATTGGTCAACGAGCTCAACGAGGGCGATACTGGGGTTGCGGTTCTTGATGATACGCCGTTCTACGCCGAGTCCGGCGGCCAGGTCGGCGATCGCGGTGAATTGCGCAGTGCGCACGGCATCTTTGCGGTGGAAGATACGCAGAAAATACAGGCCAGCGTGTTTGGCCACCACGGTGTGGTCAAGACCGGCAAGCTGACGGTGGGTAACAGCGTCACCGCCAGGGTGGATGTCGCTGCTCGCCATGCAATCATGCGCAATCACAGTGCAACGCACATCATGAATAAGGCGCTGCGCGAGGTGCTGGGGGCACACGTGCAGCAGAAGGGTTCGCTGGTTGATCCGGATAAGTTGCGCTTTGATTTTGCGCATACTATGCCATTGACGCATGAAGATATGTTCAAAATCGAACAGATCGTCAATGGAGAAATCATCGCAAATAGCCCGACACAGGTACGTCAGATGGAGATCGATGATGCGAGGAAAACGGGTGCCATGATGCTGTTTGGCGAGAAATACGGCGATGAAGTGCGCGTCCTAAATATTGGGTCCTCATGCGAGCTATGTGGGGGCACCCACGTCGAGCGCACGGGGGATATAGGCTTGTTCCAGATACTGGAAGAATCTGGAGTGGCGGCTGGCGTAAGGCGGATTGAGGCGCGCACAGGTTTTGGAGCCATCCAGTGGATTCAGGAAGGACAGCAGGAGCTATTTAATGTTGCCGAAATGCTTAGTAGTTCAACATCGGAGATTCCGAATCGCGTCCAGAATCTGATTAATCAGAGAAAACAACTTGAACTGGAGTTAGCTCAACTTAAATCTAAATTTGCTTCTGCTCAGGGTGATGAACTGGTTGCCAAGGCCCAGGATATCAACGGCGTGAAGGTACTGGCTGCAGTGTTGGAAGGCGCCGATGCCGTGGTGCTGCGCGAGACGCTGGACAAACTCAAGGATAAACTCAAGTCCGTAGCGATCGTGCTGGCAGCTGTGGTAGATGGCAAAGTCAGCCTGATCGCCGGGGTGACACCTGACCTTGTCGCGAAAATCAAAGCGGGGGAACTGGTGAACATGGTTGCGCAGCAGGTCGGCGGCAAGGGCGGGGGAAGGCCGGATATGGCGATGGCGGGCGGCACGCAACCTGAACATCTGGCTGCAGCATTGGCCTCCGTTCCAGCTTGGGTAAAAGGGAAACTCGTACCTGAACTGCTTGATTGAGTAAATATGCTGGCTTATGTTTGCAGCCGGAACTATAGGCTGGAACATTTGATTTCGTCGCTGGATGGATAGAGGAACGCAATTGATTTAAACGCAGGATCGGCAATGTAAATTCAGGATCGGATCAGGGCTCACACATAAGGGGCGATACAAGTGGACGAATCCCGTTGTAACGTGATGCTGGTTAATGACGATTTGTTTGAAATCGATCTGGCGCGCCGAGCTGCGGAGTCCAGTGCCGGGATATCTCTGACGGTAGTGGAAGGTTGCGACGCTGCCCTGAATTGGTTTGGCGCAGGTGCCGTCAAAACGGAGCAGATGCCGCACCTGATCCTGCTGGACCTGCAATTGCCCAAACTTGACGGGCTGGCGGCATTGCGCAGCATGCGTACCCATGCTGCCACTTGCAATATCCCTATCGTGGTGTTTTCAGCCCAATACACGCATGAAGATGTGTTGCTGAGCTACCGGGCCGGCGCAAACAGCTTTGTGGCCAAGCCCGCAGATTTGGAGCAGTTCACCGAATTCTTTCGCGAGCACCTGGAACACTGGATGCCCCACTGCCGTCCGTGAACTGACGCGGATATCGAGCGTGCGTACGCTGGTGTAGCGTAGCGGGTGCTGTCTTAAAACGGCAGCTGCAGATGCGGCGCAGCTTGCCGGAAGATCCTGCGGAAATCGTCCTGAATATTCTTCAATGCGAGCTCGCTATCCGCTTCAAATCGCATCACGATTACCGGCGTGGTGTTGCTCGGGCGCGCCAAGCCGAAACCATTGCTGTATTCCACGCGCAAGCCATCCAGCGTAATGATCTCTTTTGGGTCGGTGAAGTTTGCGGTGCTTTTAAGCTGTTCGAGCAGCGCGTGGTTCTCGCCTTCCCTGGTGTGTATGTGCAACTCCGGCGTGCAGAAAGCATCCGGCAACGCGTTCAGCGTGGCGCTCGGGTTTTTCACCCTGCTCAGGATTTCCAGCAGGCGCGCGCCGGTATAGAGCCCGTCGTCAAATCCATACCAGCGTTCCTTGAAGAACACATGGCCGCTCATCTCCCCGGCCAGCAGTGCGCCGGTCTCTTTCATTTTGGCCTTGACCAGTGAATGTCCGGTTTTCCACAAAGTGGGTTTGCCGCCGTGTGATCGTATCCAGTCGAACAGATTGCGCGTGGATTTAACATCGAAAATGATTTCTGCTCCGGGATTGCGGCTCAATACATCGGCGGCATAGAGCATCAACTGGCGATCAGGGTAAATGATCCTGCCATCCCTGGTGACCACGCCGAGCCGGTCGCCGTCCCCGTCGTAAGCCAGGCCCAGCTCGCTGTCGTTGCCGCGCAATGCGGCGATCAGGTCCTCAAGATTGTGCGGGTCGGAGGGGTCGGGATGATGATTGGGGAAATGCCCGTCGACTTCGCAGTACATTTCCTGCACGGTGCAGCCAAGCTGGCGATAGAGGTTGGCGACATAAGCGCCCGCCACGCCGTTGCCGCAATCCACGGTTATTTTCATGGGCCTCGCCAGCTTGATGTCGGAGACTATGCGCGCCACGTAAGCCACGCTGATATCGCGTTGTTCATAGCTCCCGTTGCCATGCATCAGGTTGTTTTGCACTATGCGCAGGCGCAATCCCTGTATGGTTTCGCCGGAAAGGGTTTCGTCAGCCAGCACCATTTTAAGGCCGTTGTAATCGGGAGGATTGTGGCTGCCGGTGAGCATCACCGCGCAGTTGGTCTGCAATTGGTATGCGGCGAAATACACCATTGGCGTCGGCACGCAGCCCACATCGATCACGTTGATACCGCTTTTCAGGATGCCGCGCGCCAAAGCGGCGATCAACTCAGGGCCCGACAGTCTGCCGTCGCGCCCGATGGCGATGGTGTGTTGTCCGCGCGCTTGTGCTTCGGAACCGATGGCATGGCCGATTGCCTCGACAATCTCGGGCGTCAGCGTCTTGCCGACAATACCGCGTATGTCATATGCCTTGAAAATTTCCCTGGGGAGGTTGTTCAACATGAATGTGCTTCCGGAATATTGAGCTACATCTGCTCGATTTTTTGCCAGACGAGTTCCGGCGTGAGTTGCACCATGCAGTTGAAATGTCCCAGGGGACATTCGCGTTTGAAGCAGGGGCTGCACTTCAAGTCGAGTTTGATGACCTCGGCACGGGGTGAAAGTGGCGGCGTGAACTGCGGGCTGCTGGAACCGAATAATGCGAGCATGGGCTTGTCCAGCGCGGCAGCCAGATGCATCAATCCGGAGTCGTTGCTGAGGACCAGTTGAGCGCAGGAAAGCAGGGCGACAGCATCGCCCAGATCGGTGCTGCCGCACAGGTTGCGGCACGACTGATTACCCAATGCGACGATTTTCTCCGCAATCTCGCTGTCTTTGGCAGAGCCGACTATCCATACCGCAAAACCATACTTCTGGAGACGCTGTGCGATCTCCGCGAAATAGGAAATCGGCCAACGCTTGGCCGGACCGTATTCGGCACCGGGGCAAAACACTGCGACGGGTTTGTCCAGGGTCAAGCCCAGTTTGTGCAGCGTGGCATCGCGTTGCGAGGTGTCCACTGACAGCGCGGGGTTGGGTAACGGACGCGGGATATCATCGCCGACCTGTTCGGCGAGCTGGGCATAGCGTTCCACCATCAACGGCAATCTGGTTTTATTCAGGTTGCGCGCATCATTGAGCAGGCCATAGCGCATCTCGCCGACAAATCCGGTGCGCAGCGGTATGTGCGCAAAAAAGGGAACGAGCGCGGATTTCAGCGAGTTGGGCAAAACGATAGCCTGGTCGTAGCGCGCCTCGCGCAGCTGTTTGCCCAACTGGTAGCGATGTCCCAGTGCCAGTGCGCCATGCGGGAACGGATTGCTGACGACTTCATGCACTTCCGGCATGGCGCGCAGCAGCCCTTCTGTCCACGGCGGGGCTAGGATGTCGATCTGGCTGTCGGGGTGGCGTTGTTTCAGGCGCGCCAGCATAGGCTGCATCAGCATGGTGTCGCCCACCCAGCTGGGGCCGATAATCAGTATCTTGTACATTGCGCCCGGGGTTGGCGTGATCAGTGATGGGCGCGCGGCAGCTCGCCCTTGAAGCGGTATAGCGTGCCGCAGTATGGGCAGCGAGCTTCGCCGCCCTGGCTGAGCGGAATCACCACTTTCGGATGGGCGTTCCAAAGATTCATGTCTGGCATCGGGCAGGTCAACGGCAGATCCTTGGCTGTAATTTCGATATAACGCTGGGTGATGTCCTGTTTGCTCATGCGGCTCTCCTCAAACGTAGTTCAACCAGCCGGCATGCTGCGCATGCTTGCCCGCCACGCAATCAAAAAAGGCTTGTTGCAGTTTGCCGGTGATGGCGCCGCGCGAACCGCTGCCTATGGTGCGGCGATCCAGTTCGCGTATCGGTGTGACCTCCGCTGCGGTTCCGGTGAAGAAGGCCTCCTCTGCGCAATAGACCTCGTCACGGGTGATGCGCTTCTCGATCACCTCGATGCCCATTTCCTTGGCCAGGGTGATGACGGAGTCGCGCGTGATGCCTTCCAGGCAGGAAGTCAGATCTGGGGTGTACAGCTTGCCCTTCTTGACGATGAAGATGTTCTCGCCGGCGCCCTCGGCAACGTAACCGTCCACATCCAGCAACAGGGCTTCGTCGTAGTTGTCGTTTGCGACCTCCTGGTGTGCCAGGATGGAGTTGGAATAGGAGCTGACCGATTTGGCGCGGCACATGTTGATGTTCACGTGATGCCGGGTGAAACTGGAAGTCTTCACGCGGATCCCTTTTTGCATGCCCTCGTCACCCAGGTATGCGCCCCACGGCCAGGCGGCGACCGCGACATGGGTGGACAGTGTTGTGGCGGCGATGCCCATCGCCTCGGAGCCATAGAAAGCAATCGGGCGGATGTAGCAGGATTCCAGTTTGTTGGCGCGCACCACTTCGCGGTGCGCCTCGATGATGGTGGCCTTGTCGTAGGGCATTTTCATCTGGAAGATGTGTGCTGAGTTGAACAGCCGGTCGGTGTGTTCTTCCAGACGAAAGATCGCCGTGCCTTTCGCGGCCTTGTATGCGCGCACGCCTTCGAACACGCCCATGCCGTAGTGCAGGGTGTGCGTCAGTACGTGGGTGGTGGCATCGCGCCACGGCACGAGCTTGCCGTCGTACCAGATAAAGCCGTCGCGGTCGGACATCGACATAATGGGATTCCTTTGATGTGGTTCAGTTGCAAAACGGCTATTCTAGCGTGTTACAGCGGATTTATGAAGAAGCAGCTTAAAATCTTGCCGGCAACGAAACAAGATGCAGGTTCGGGCAACGAGATATATTTCTTTATTGGTTGATTCAGGTATGATAAAGGCTGGTTGCGACTCTGTATCCAAGAGCTTAAATTCTTATTGGCACTTGTGGAAAATCCTGAATATGGCAAAGTTTCCTGAAATCATTCCAGAGAACACCTACGCGCAAGAAGATAAATTGCACAGGGATTTGTTGATTTTTGCATGCGCCTTCATGAATCTGGGGGTGGTGCTCTGGTTGGCCATTTACTGGTATATGGGGCTGCATTTCTCGGCCAACGTTCCGCTGCTCTACCAGCTTATCTCGGTGGCTTCGCTGGTGTACTACCTGAAAAGCAAAAAGTTCGGGATATTTCGTTTTGTGCAATTGTCGTTGTTCCTGTTTGTTCCATTCATCATGCAATGGAGTATCGGCAACTCCGTCACGGCCAGCGGTGTGATGCTCTGGGCCTTGCTGGCGCCGATAGGCGCATTGGTGGTTTCCGGCTGGAGAGAGTCCGTGCCCTGGTTCATCGCGTATATCGTGATGACGGTGGTGTCGGGTTCTTTTGACTATTACCTGGGCACCAATGATAGCAACGGCATGTCGATGAAAACCATCGGTTTCTTCTTTGCGCTCAATTTTGCCGCGATGTCCTCGATCATGTATTTCCTGATGCGTTATTTTGTCGTGGCGATGGACAGGATCAAGAACCAGCTTGACCAGCAGCATCAATTATTGGCAGAGGAACAGAAAAAATCCGAGCGCGTACTGCTTAACGTGCTGCCGAGCAGTATCGCCCAGCGACTGAAAAATCATCAGGGCCTGATAGCGGACGGTCATGCCGACGTGACAGTGATGTTTGCCGACCTGGTTAATTTTACGCAACTGACGGAGTCGCTGTCCCCGGATCAGATGGTCGGCTTGCTGAATACTATTTTTTCCGGCTTTGATGAATTGTGTGAAAAGTACGGCGTGGAAAAAATCAAGACCATAGGCGATGCCTATATGGTGGTGGGCGGACTGAGCCAGGATAATACCGATTACACGAGGGATATCGCGGATTTATCTTTGGAGATGCGCCAGTATGTGATCGCAAATCCGGGTTTGTCCAGGTACAAGCTGGGCATACACACCGGCATCGCTACCGGACCCGTGGTTGCCGGGGTGATCGGCACCAAACGATTCATCTATGACCTATGGGGAGACACGGTGAATATTGCCAGTCGTTTGACCGATGAGGCAGTGCAGGACGTGATCCAGGTGGACAAGACCACCTATAACAGGACGCGTTACGACTACGCCTTTGAACCGCCCGCAACCATTCATGTCAAGGGTAAAGGGGAGATGGTCATGTATCGCCTCACGGGACGTCTCGATGGTGCTAACAAGCCCCGCAATCACTCTCCCGATATTCAGGCGGTAGCAAACCCGTCAGTCTGATTGTCGCCCGGCAAAACTTGAACCCACGGAATGACCGGACATGTTGTTCCCCGATCTTGTCCGTCTTACCACTTCCAGCATTACCACCTATCGGCTGCGCAGTTTCCTGACCGCTTTGGGTATTGCCATCGGCATCACCGCGGTAATCATGCTGACTTCGATAGGCGAAGGGCTGCACCGGTTTGTGCTGGCGGAATTCAGCCAGTTCGGAACCAACCTGATCTCGATCCAGCCGGGCAAGACCCAGACCCAGGGCGGCAATGTGGGTATCTTCGGGTCAGTCAGGCAATTATCCATCGAGGATGCGCAGTCGTTGCGTCACTTACCGAATGTCGAGTATGTTGATCCCAGCGTCACCGGCAATGCCGAGGTGCGCTTCAACGGCAAGACCCGACGAACCACGGTTTACGGTGCCGGACACGATTTCACCAAGGTGCTGGCAAGCAAGGTGCAGACCGGCAGTTTTCTGCCCGATGAGGATCCCAGCCAGGCGCGCGCTCTGGTCGTGCTCGGCTCCAAAGTTCGCCAGGAGCTGTTTGCCGGGATCAATCCGCTGGGCAGCTATTTGCGCATCGGCGGGCAGCGCTACCGGGTGATCGGTGTGATGGAACCCAAGGGGCAGATACTCGGTTTTGACATGGACGATACCGTGATCATTCCTGCCGCGCGCGCGCTGGAGTTATTCAATCGCTCGGGGCTGATGGAAATCCACTTGAGCTACAGCGCCAATGCCGATTTGCAGGGCGTTTTGAACGGCATCACCGCGCTGCTCAAGGAACGGCACGGAAGAGTAGACTTCACCCTGGTTCCGCAGGAGAAGGCCCTTGAAGTGCTCGGTTCGGTACTGGACGTGATCACTTTCGCGGTTGGCGCCCTGGGCGGCATCTCACTGCTGGTGGGCGGGGTCGGTATTCTGACCATCATGACAATGGCGGTCACCGAACGCACTGCCGAGATTGGTTTGTTGCGCGCCCTCGGGGCACGCGAACGGCAGGTGTTGACGCTGTTTCTGGGTGAGGCGATGTTGTTGTCTGCGCTGGGCGGATTGGCCGGGCTGGCGCTCGGAGTTGGCATTACCCAGGCGTTGCATCTGTTGTTTCCGGCATTGCCGGTGCACACCCCATGGCTGTTCGCCGTGCTCGCGGAATTGACTGCGGTCGGCATCGGTTTGTTGGCGGGAGTGATTCCGGCACGGAGAGCGGCAAGGCTGGACCCGGTTGAGGCGCTGCATGCGGAATGATCTGGCCGCCACGCAATCCGTTTCAGTCACGAATGATCAGTTTTTGCGCATGCATTATCCGGAATGAAAAATACAAAAATTAGCTGTGATATTTTTTGCAACGTCATCGACAACTACGGCGACATCGGCGTGTGCTGGCGGCTGGCGCGGCAATTGGCGAATGAGCATGGCCTGTCAGTCAGGTTGTGGGTGGATGACCCGGGCGCCCTCGCCAAGCTGTGTCCTGATCTCGACGTGGCATCGGATTGCCAGCAGCGGCGCGGTGTGGAAGTGTGCCGCTGGGGCAGGGACTTTTCCTTGGTGCAGCCCGCTGCGGTGGTGGTCGAGGCTTTCGCCTGCCAGTTGCCGGACTCATATATCGCCGCGATGGCTGTGCAAGCCCGTCAACCGGTCTGGATCAATCTCGAATACCTGAGTGCAGAGGATTGGGTGCATGGCTGCCACAAGTTGCCCTCGCCGCATCCGGACCTGCCGTTGACCAAGTACTTTTTCTTTCCCGGCTTCACGGCGCAGACGGGCAGCCTGATACTGGAACGGGACCTGCTGGCAAGGCGCGATGCTTTTCAGGACGATGCAGTGCAGCAGCGTGCTTTCTGGCAGTCCGTCGGTGTAGAGATGCCTGCGGCGGAAACGCTGAAAGTGTCCCTGTTTGGCTATCAGAATGCGATGCTGGGCAGCCTGTTCGATGCCTGGTCCGGCAGCAGGCAGCCGGTGTTGTGCCTGGTGCCGGAAGGCCGCATCCTGCATCAGATCGGGGAATATTTCGGCGATGCCGCGCCGAACCCCGGAAAGGCCTATGCCCTAGGCAATCTTCAAGTCCGCGTGCTGCCGTTCGTCGAACAGGAGCGCTATGACCTGCTGCTGTGGGGATGCGATATGAATTTCGTGCGCGGCGAGGATTCCTTCGTCCGCGCACAATGGGCCGGACGCCCGTTTGTCTGGCAAATCTATCCCCAGCAGGACGGGGTGCACTTGCAAAAGCTTCAAGCCTTCCTCATATTGCACAACAGGAATCTCGGCCGCTCGGCAAGCCAGGCGATGGAGGGTTTGTGGCAGGCGTGGAACTCGGCCGAAGCAGGGCAGATAACTCCGGGAAGCACAATTCAGGCGTGGTCATCTTTCGTTGCGGCGCGCGACGAGTTGAACCGGCACGCGCAGCTTTGGGCGCGGCAATTGGCCGCAAATGATCTGGCTTTGAATTTACTGGATTTTTGTCAGGAAATCGGTAGAATGCGCGCCTTGAAAATTGA
>LSLI01000028.1 GCA_001577345.1 Candidatus Gallionella acididurans | reverse complement strand
CCCGGCACAGTTCGAGTCACCGCTTATGTCGCTGCTTAATCAACTGTGCAGCGAGGGACACGACATCACCGCGCCGCTTGAGGAGGCTGTGGCCATGCGCGCGGCCATGCAGCAGACGGACAAGGTACTGGATGAAATCAGGTTGGTTGCGCTCAAAGCGAAATCGGGGAGGCTGTAAAAAATGATGCCGCTAATTACGCTGCAAAAACTTGCAGTCGAATCGGGTTATACTGAAGATGCTTTGCGCTCCAAGATTGCTCGTGGTGAGTTCGCCGAGGGCATTCATTACATCAAATCACCCGATGGGCGCATTCACTTTATCGTTGAGGCATATCTAAAATGGGTGGAATCAAGTCACACGGCAAAGGCATCCAAGTCACGTTCTACTGGAACGGCGAGCGGTATCGGCCAACACTTAAAATCCCGTCAACAGCCTCAAACATCAAGTATGCAGAACGCCTGAAGGGTGAGATTGAACGCGCCATTGCGCTTGGCAATTACACCCTTGAAGCCTATGCGCAGCACTTCCCGACTTCGCGTGTCGCACGATCAGCACCAGCAAAACAAACCAAGCCAACTTTCAAGGTGATGTCGAA
The DNA here is from genome assembly GCA_001577345.1 of Candidatus Gallionella acididurans. Classification (GTDB taxonomy): domain Bacteria; phylum Pseudomonadota; class Gammaproteobacteria; order Burkholderiales; family Gallionellaceae; genus Gallionella; species Gallionella acididurans. The sequence continues at coordinate 30,359 of LSLI01000028.1, read as the reverse complement.
TCGCTGGCTGTTAGCATCAAGCCACCTATCCGCTGGTACGTTGGTCAAATATAATCAAGCACTAGACTTCTGGCTATCAGAAATTGGTGATGAGCCAATAGACAGCATTCAGTATTCAACCATCGCCGCCCTTGCGAATGCACAGGGTTGGGGTGCAAAGAACCGTAACAACATCCTGATACCGCTCCGGCAAGTGTTTGAAATGGCATTCCTTGACGGAGTGATTGAATCCAATCCGGCAGAGCGCATCAAAAATGCAAAAGTACAGAAAGAACCCCCTGACCCTTTGACAGCGGAAGAAGTCGATGTCGTGCTGAAACACATGCAGAAATATGATGCACAAATCGGCAACCTGTTCGAGTTTTCGTTCTTCACTGGGATGCGCCCAAGCGAAGTGATCGCGCTGCGCTGGGGAGATATTGACCAAGTACGCGGACTGGCCAGAGTTAAACGCGCACGGACATTTGGGGAAGAACACGAAACCAAGACATTTAAGGTACGTGATATTGAACTAAACATCCGCGCCAAGGCTGCGCTTGCCAGGCAGAAGCCGCACACATTCTTGAAGGATGGATATGTATTCGAGAATCCTGTGACGGGCGAGCCGTACAGCGAGGAACGTCCACTGCGCCGAGCGTATTGGAATCCAACACTCAAGGCATTGGGAATGAGAGAGCGGAATTTCTACCAGACGCGACATACCTACGCCACGCTCAACCTTATGGCCGGAGCTAATCCGATGTGGGTAGCCAAGCAGCTTGGCCACGCCACCATGCAGATGGTTTTGACAGTCTATTCGAAGTGGATTGATGGTGCGGATAAGAGCCAAGAACGCGGGAAAATTGACGCGATGTTTGCGACTGATAGCCACAGCAACGCCACAAGAACTGCTTAACATGCATTAACTACTTGATTTTACTGGTCGGGGCGAGAGGATTCGAACCTCCGACCACGTGCACCCCATGCACGTACGCTACCAGGCTGCGCTACGCCCCGAAGGCGCGGATTATAGCAGAGGGGACACCACTAATGACAAATCATTCTCGCGGAAACCGTGAAAATATCCTCGAGTTTTTTCCAGGCGCATGACATCCGCCACCTTGATTCAGGGTGCGGTGCAGAATACGCGACTGTGGAAAAACAAGGAATGTTTGTGGAGTGATCCGGTGATACGAGTAATCTAATCCCAGCGATCGTCCCTGACCTGGACCATGCCGTTTTCGATTCTGACCGGAAAAGTCGCAGTCGGCTCATAGGCTGGCGCAGACAACGCTTCCCCTGTTCTGATTGAAAATCGGGCGCCATGGCGCGGACAGACAATCTCGTCATTCTCCACGCAACCACCGGTCAGTTTTCCACCGTCATGAGTACACACATCCTCGATTGCGTAGAATGCCTGATCCAGCTTGAACACCGCGATACTGGCGCCGTCAACTTCGACATGCACCGGCACTCCGGAGGAAATTTCTTCCGCCCTGGCCACGTCCACCCAACCGCTCATACCACTTCCACTTCGATGTCGGGTTCTATGGTTCTCGCCAGGTTGCCGATCGCGGATAACGTCCCGGCTAATGAGCTCGGGCAGCTTCCGCATGCGCCAAAATAGCGGATGGACAGTACATTCCCTTCCAACCCGACGATTTGCAGATCCCCGCCATCCGATACCAGGGCGGGCCGAACCTGCGCGTCGAGCAATTTTCGGATCGCAGCCAGTCTGGGCTCGTCGTCGTCAAAATTTTCGACATCTTCCGATGCCGGCTTCTGTGCGGCCTCCGCCTCTCTGATCGGCATCGCGATTTCGCGCACCAGTGTCGGCCAGTCCGCTGCGCCGTCCTGGGTGACGGTGATCCATTTGTCCATGTAATAGACATTGATGACATGGGGTATGGCGAACAATTTGGCGGCAAGCGGGTCAGCTGCAGCCGATTCGGCACTGTTGAAAGAACAGGCTGTTCCCCAGGTCAGCCTGTCTTTCAGCACAAACTTGACCGCGTTCGGGTTCGGGGTGTCTTCGATGTCGGCTATTTTAGGCATGGTCACTCACCGGATCGGCTTCACCTTCAGTTGAAATCGATGGTTCTGCCTGGGTTGGGTTCAACGCGGGGTTCAGCGCCGCATGCAGCGTATGCCAGGGCAGGATCGCGCATTTGACACGCGACGGCAGGTCCTTTACACCGACAAAGACTTTCAGCCTGCCCAGATGGTTGTCCTGGCCATCCGGATCAAGCGTTCCGGTCGCCATACCCCTGAATTCCTCGATCATGATCTCGGCATCCTGCACCAGCTTTCCCTTGACTGCACCAGTCATCATCGAGGCCGATGCCTTGCAGATTGCGCAACCTTCACCCTCAAAGGCGATGGTCTCGATTTTATTATCCGACACATTCATCGTCAGCTTGATGTGATCCCCGCACAACGGGTTATGCCCCTCCGCATGCCGGTTCGCAGCAAGTATCGAGCCGAAATTTCTCGGCTTGCGATTGTGGTCGAGTATGACTTCCTGGTAAAGCTGGCGCATGTCGCTCATGAAAACATCTCCTGCACCTTGCGGATGCCTACGACCAGTTTGTCGATCTCCTGCCTGGTGTTGTAAAAAGCAAACGAGGCTCGCGCGGTGGCCGGAACATGGAAGCGCTGCATCACCGGCTGGGCGCAATGATGCCCGGTCCGTATGGCAATTCCGTCGTCGTTGAGAATGGTGCCCACGTCATGCGGGTGCACACCTTTTATTTCGAATGACAATACCGCGGCTTTTTTCGCGGCCGTGCCGATGATTCTGACACCGTTCAGCGCCGAAACTTTTTCAGTTGCATAATCGAGCAGTTGCTTTTCATAAGCCTCGATATTGGCCAGTCCGATACCGTTCAGATAATCGATCGCAGCGCCCAGCGCAATCGCGGCCATGATGGGCGGCGTGCCCGCTTCGAACTTGGAGGGGATGACGTTGTAGGTGGTCTTTTCAAAGGTCACCGAAAGTATCATGTCGCCGCCGCCCTGAAAGGGCTGCATCTTCTCCAGCAACTTTGCTTTGCCGTACAGTACGCCGATGCCGGTCGGCCCGCACAGCTTGTGCCCTGAAAACGCGTAAAAGTCGCAATCCAGATCCTGTACATCGACGGGCTGATGGGGTGCGGCCTGGGCACCATCAAGCAATACCGGCACACCGTGCCGGTGTGCGAACGCGATCATTTTCTTCACCGGGTTCACCGTGCCGAGAGCATTGGACACATGGGTCAGCGCGAGAAATTTTGTCTTTTCATTAAATAGCGCCTCAAATTCATCGATGAGCAATTCACCGGCATCGTTCATCGGGATCACCCGCAGTATCGCGCCTTTTTCCTGCGCAAGCATCTGCCAGGGAACGATGTTGGCATGATGCTCAAGGCCGGACAGGATGATCTCATCGCCTTTCCCGATGAAAGCCCGGCCGTAGCCGTGCATCACCAAATTGATGGCTTCCGTGGTGCCACGCGTGAAAATGATCTCGCGCGCCTCCTGCGCTTTCAGAAAATGTTGCACCTTGACGCGCGCCTCCTCGTATTCCCTGGTGGCCAATTCGCTCAAATAATGCACCGCGCGGTGGATATTGGAATGTTCCGCGGTCTGGTATTGCACGATGCGGTCGATGACGGCTTGCGGCATCTGGCTGCTGGCCGCATTATCCAGATAGACCAGCGGTTTTCCGGAAACTTGCAGGCCGAGTATCGGAAAATCGGCCCTGACTTTCTCGATATCAAAACGGTCAAAATTCAAGTTTTCAGCCTTCATGTGCTTAACCCGCCCATACGTTCCAGTATCGTTTTGCTCAGTGATTCAACAAGTGCGGGCACCGGGATTTTGTCTATGATCTCCGCGGCAAAGGCATGAGTGAGTAGATTCCGCGCACGCTCTTCGGTAAGCCCCCGGCTCTTGAGAAAGAAAAGTGCGCCGGCGTCGATTTGGCCAATGGTCGCGCCGTGCTTGCAACTCACGTCATCATTGAAAATTTCAAGCTGCGGCTGGGTGTCGATGCGCGCCTTGTCGGAGAGCAACAGGTTGCGGCTGCTTTGCACCGAATCCGTCCCCGCTGCCCCCGTGTGCACGATGATCTTGCCGCTGAAAATCGCATGCGCCGAACTGTCTGCGATGCATTTGTGCAACTGGATACTCTTGCCTCGTGGAGCAGCATGGTCGACCTGGGTGTGGGTATCGGCTATCTGGCGACCCGCAACCAGGGCCAGCCCGTTCAGATGCATCTCGGCGCCTTCCCCTTGCTGCACGATATGCAATGCATGGCGCGACACGCGCGCACCGAAAGCAAGCGATGTCGCCGCGTAAACACTGTTTTTACCAGCTTCAACCGTACAGTGGCCTATGTGGAATGCATCCTTGTCTTCCCGCTGCACCCGTATATGCTGCAACTGCGCATCGTTTTTCAGAACCACTTCAGTCACTGCATTGGTAAAATACGTTCCGCCTTCCAATCCGACATAGTCTTCTATCACCGTGGCGCGACTAAACGGTTCCACCACCACCATATTGCGTGAATAGATGGCGGATGAAACCTCGCGCTTGCTGGCAACATGCAACAGCTGGATCGGCCTCGCCACTTCACCCGTCACATGAACCCAGGAACCATCCTCAAAGAAGTTTGTGTTCAGGGCGACGAATGCATCCTGCTTGTATGGAGCATACCGGCCAAAACTGGACTCGACCTGCCGGTCGCCAAGGCGTTCGGCAAGCGATGTCACCACCACGCCCGCACCCGCATGTTTCAAATCTGAAAGTTCGGCGGCATAGCAGCCGTCGACAAAAACCAGACGGATCGCGCCGGGAATCAACCATTGCCTGATGTCATCCAGTGTCAGCCGGGCAAAAGAGTCGACCGGTTGAAAACCGTGCAGGTACAGCTGGGATAAATCCGTGAAGCGCCAATCATCATGCCGGACTGAAGGAAAATTTAGGATCCTGGCATGCGCCAGCGCTTCCACGCGGATATTTTCCAGCCAGCCGGTTGATTTGACAGTTTTGCCAAGCAACAACTGCTCGAAGCATTGTTCCCGGGTGAGATTTTTCTGGGTCAGATTCACGCTGCCGCCCTGAGCCAGTCGTAGCCGCGCGCCTCCAGCTCCAGCGCGAGTTCCTTCCCGCCGGTTCTGACGATGCGCCCGCCATCCATCACATGCACATAATCGGGCACGATGTAGTTCAGCAGGCGCTGGTAATGGGTCACCATCACCACGGCATTGTCGGAAGAGAGCAGGCTGTTCACGCCTTTTGCCACGATCCTCAATGCGTCGATGTCCAGACCCGAATCTGTTTCATCCAGTATCGCAAGTTTGGGTGCCAGCACTGCCATTTGCAGAATCTCATTGCGCTTCTTTTCGCCGCCCGAGAAACCTTCGTTGACGCTGCGGCCGAGAAAGCTGGGATCCATTTCAACGACTTTGATCTTTTCCTGGATCAGGTCGTCAAATTCGAGCGGATCGAGTTCCTCCAGCCCGCGTTCAGTCTGAAGGGTGTTGTAGGCCAGGCGCAGCAATGCGCTGTTTGATACGCCGGGGATCTCGACCGGGTACTGGAACGCCAAAAAGATTCCCGCCCTGGCTCGCTGTTCCGGTTCAAGCGAAAAAAGATCTTGGCCTTCGAAACTTGCCTGGCCGCCTGTTACGGTGTAATCGGGATGTCCCGCCAGCACCTTGGAGAAGGTGCTTTTGCCCGAACCATTGATACCCATGATGGCGTGTACTTCACCCGCCCGCACGGTGAGATCAACACCCTTCAATATCTCAACCCCGCCGACTTCCGCCTTGAGGTTTTTTACTTCCAGCAATACCTTGCTTGCCTTGTTAATCACCCTACGCTCCCTTCAAGTTTAAGGCCGAGCAACTTGGTTGCCTCGACCGCAAATTCCATCGGCAAATGCACAAACACATCTTTGCAAAAGCCGTTGATGATCATCGAGATCGCCTCTTCAGAACCGATCCCGCGCTGGGCGAAAAAGAACATCTGGTCCTCGCCTATCTTGGATGTCGAAGCCTCGTGCTCTATCGTCGCCGTGGTGTTCTGCACGTCTATGGTCGGAAAAGTATTTGCAACGCAACGGTCACCGATCAGCATCGAATCGCACTGCGAATAATTCCTGGCTCCGGTCGCCCGGCTGCCGACCTTGACCAGCCCCCGGTAACTGTTGTTCGAGCGTCCGGCGGATATCCCCTTCGCGATGATCTTGCTTCTGGTGTTCTTGCCGATATGGATCATCTTGGTACCGGTATCGGCCTGCTGCAGATGATTGGTCAGCGCCACCGAGTAGAACTCTCCGGTGGAATTGTCGCCCAGCAACACGCAGCTCGGGTATTTCCAGGTGATAGCGGAACCGGTCTCGACCTGGGTCCATGAGATCTTCGAATTGACGCCCTTGCACAGGCCGCGCTTGGTGACGAAATTGTAGATGCCACCCTTGCCGTTCTCGTCCCCGGCATACCAGTTCTGCACCGTCGAATATTTGATGTCGGCATTGTCCAGCGCAACCAGTTCGACCACCGCCGCATGCAGCTGGTTGGTATCAAATTGCGGTGCCGTGCAGCCTTCCAGATAACACACCGAGCTGCCTTCCTCGGCGATGATCAGGGTGCGCTCGAACTGCCCCGAACCTTCGGTGTTGATCCTGAAATAGGTGGACAAATCCATCGGGCACTTGGTCCCTTTCGGGATATAGCAGAATGATCCATCGGTGAAGACCGCAGAATTGAGCGCCGCATAGAAGTTATCGCCGGTCGGCACCACGCTGCCCAGATATTGCTTCACCAGTTCAGGATGCTCGCGCACGGCTTCGGAAAACGAGCAAAAAATGATCCCGATCTCGGCCAGCTTGGCCTTGTATGTCGTGGTCACTGAAACGCTGTCGAAAATCACATCGACCGCCACCCCGGTCATCAGTTTTTGCTCGTGCAAGGGCACGCCGAGTTTTTCAAAGGTGCGCCGCAATTCCGGATCAACATCGTCCAGGCTATTCAACTGTTTCTTGGGTTTGGGTTGCGCAAAATAAATGATGTCCTGAAAATCAATGGGGGGGTGACTCACATTCGCCCAGCCCGGATCTTCCATGGTCAGCCAATGGCGGTATGCCTCAAGGCGAAATTCGAGCAGCCACTCCGGCTCTTCCTTCTTTTCGGAGATCAGGCGTATCACGGCTTCGCTCAAGCCTTTGGCTACCGCCTCTGTTTCGATGTCAGTGACAAAACCGTGTTTGTACGGTTGGTTGACCAGATTATGTAATGCTGTGCTCATGAGTGACCCCTAAACTGAAAAGCTTTCTCCGCATCCGCATTGATTTTTGACATTGGGATTGTTGAACTTGAATACATGCCCCAACCCCTCCTTCACATAGGCGAGTTCCGTCCCTTCCAAAAATGGCAGGCTCTCCGTATCGATCAGCACCTTCGCTCCAAAGGCTTCGAAAACAGCATCGTTCTCCAGCACTTCCTGCGCAATATCGAAGGTATAGGCAAAGCCGCTGCATCCCGATTTCTTGACGCCCAATCTCAACCCGACCCCTGCGCCGCTCTTTTCAACTTGCGCTTGAATATGTTTAGCCGCCGATTCAGTTAATGTTATTGCCATGCTGACCTCCAATATATATGTTCATAATGATGCGCTGCGGGAACTGATCGCGCTAATATCTACGACATGGGATTTGGGCGTGATCATTTCTGCAAGACTCACCTTGTCAAGCGCCTCTTGTATGAGATGATTGATATTCTGCAACTTTCCCTTGGTCGAACAGAACGATTCCCTTTCACACGTTGAAGTACTGCTGCATTCCGTGATTGAAATCGGGCCCTCCATTGCATTGATGATTTCAGCGATTGAAATATCCTTCGGGTAGCGAGCCAGTGCATAACCGCCCTTGGCGCCAAGCACAGATTCAACAAGGTGGTAGCGCGCCAGAATCTTGAGGATTTTGCTTACTGTCGGGACCGCCATTCCCAAACCGCTTGCCACTTCGCTTGCGCTATGGATAGCACTGTCGCGGGCCATAAAGGCCATCACCTGACAGCTGTAATCAGCCAATTTGCTTAGGCGCAACATAACTTACCTCACATACTTGCCTCGTTAACAGAGACCATTCTAGTACTAATTGGTACGCAAAGCAATATCAGGAATCAATAATAGAAGCTGATATTTGAATTACATTCAGCAGGAAATGAAGCCGGACATGAAGAAATCAGGGTCGCACTAGCAACAAATCGTGCCGATCCGCATAAGGATATGGGGACAGGGGGACCATGGTGAAGGCTGCCTGGCCAAAATACCGGATACCGCTAGCGCCATCTACAGGAGGAAATCAGCCCGAGTCAAGAACCAAGTAGCGCGATGATCTCTTTGATTTCATTGCGTAGCAATGCCACATTGACAGCGACAGCGGCCTCGCGCACATCTTGATGGCTTGGATTTTCCAGAAGATTACGCGCACCACTGATAGTAAATCCTTGGCCATACAGCAGGTCACGGATACGGCGTATCAGCATCACTTCATGATGCTGGTAATAACGGCGATTACCGCTTCGTTTAACCGGTTTGAGTTGAGTGAACTCCTGCTCCCAATAGCGCAATACATGGGCCTTGACCCCGCACAATTCGCTGACTTCACCGATCGTGAAATAGCGCTTGGCGGGAATCGGCGGAAGTTCGAAATTAGGCTTGTGGTTTTCCATGATAGGACTTTTCCACCATGGTCTTCAATTTCTGGCTGGGATGAAATGTCACAACGCGACGCGCAGTAATGGGAATTTCCTCGCCGGTCTTCGGATTGCGTCCGGGGCGTTGCGGTTTGTCGCGCAATTGAAAATTCCCGAACCCGGATAACTTCACGCTTTCTCCCTGCTCCAGTTTCAAACGGATTTCCTCAAAAAATGCTTCCACCATATCCTTGGCTTCACGCTTGTTCAGGCCAACCTTCTCAAACAGCAAATCCGCGAGTTCCGCTTTGGTTAATGTCATGCTCTCCCCTTATTACATGCGCAATTGAGCACCTTGCTTCTGCAATACGGCAAGCAGGTGCGCTACGCTTTGATCAATTTCTGAGTCGGTTAATGTCTTTCGAGTATCTTGCAATAACACACGGAATGCAAGGCTTTTTTTGCCAAGCTCCACACCTTTTCCGCAATACAGGTCGAATAATGCCAGTTCAACCACATGGGGAACATTTTCGGCCAGCATGGCCAGCAACAGGGACTGAACCGTGACTCTGGCATCCACAATCACTGCCAGATCGCGCCGCACCGCCGGAAAACGTGAGATATTGGTAACTTTGGGTACACCGGACTCAGCCAACGCACCCATATCGACCTCGAACCAAACTGCGGTTTGCGCCAGGCCATATTGATGTTGCCATTGCGGATGCAATTCACCGATCCAGCCAATCTCGCGGCCATCCAGTCGAATACGCGCAGAACGCCCCGGATGAGAAGCCGGGTGAGGTGCGGCCTCAAAATTCAACAGGCGCGGAAAGAACAATGCCTCCACATCGCCCTTCACATCGTAAAAATCCACATCACGCGCAACCAGCCCCCACTGTTCGGGCATTGCCGCGCCATATGCCAATCCGGCGATACGCTCATGCTGCACATAATCGCCTGCCTCGGCAGCGAAACAACCGCCCGCTTCGAACAAGCGCACGCGCGCTTGCTTGCGCGCAAGGTTGGCGCGCAAACCGCCCAGCAATCCACCCAACAAACTGCTGCGCATCACGCTCATCTGGCTGGCAATAGGATTTTTCAACGCGATAGGAGCAACATTCCCGCACAAATCACGCTCCCATCCGGCTTCCACAAAAGCGTAGTTGATGGTCTCCTGGTAATCGCGCAGCACCAGTGCCTGGCGCAGTTTAACCAGGGGACGCTGCGCCTCGGCCTGCGGCAAGATACTCATGGTGGCCTGCGAGGGTGGCGGCGTAATTTTCTCGTAGCCGTGTACGCGCGCGACCTCTTCGATCAGGTCTTCCTCGATTGCGATGTCGAAGCGATAGCTGGGCGGCGTCACTGAAAAGTCTTCACCCTGCCGCTGGAATATCATGCCCAACCGCGACAGTATCTGCGCAATCGCGCCGGCATCGATTGAAATACCGAGCACCCGGTGCACGCGCGAGGTGCGCAGCTTTACGGAATTGCGGGCTGGCAGTTCGCCGCATATATCAGTCACAGCCCCAGCCTGCCCGCCGCAGATATCGAGTATCAACTGCGTGGCTCGATCCAGCGCAGATTGCGTGGCGAAGAAATCCACTCCCCGCTCGAACCGGTATGAAGAATCCGAACCGAAACCAAGACGGCGCGACTTGCCTGCAATCACGCCGGGCACAAAAAATGCGCTCTCCAGAAAGATGCCAGAAGTCGTTTCGTCCACGGCACTGTCCGCGCCGCCCATCACCCCGGCCAGCGCGACAGGATGCCTGGTATCAGCGATGACCAGCATGTCGTCTTGCAAAACGATCTCCTGCTGATTCAACAATTTCAGGCTTTCGCCATCACGCGCAAAACGCACTTCGATGCCACCATGCAGCTTGGCCAGATCGAATGCGTGCAGCGGCTGCCCCAGTTCCAGCATCACATAATTGGTCACGTCCACCAGTGCGCTGATGCTGCGCAGGCCGCAACGTTCCAGACGCTGCGCCATCCACGCCGGAGTGGTGGCTTTTGCGTTCAAGCCTGAAATGACGCGACCGGTATAACGCGGGCAAGCGGCAGATGCCGTCACCTTGACTTTGCAGTTGATATCCTTGGCCGGTTTGAACGACACTTGGGGTAATGGCTGCAACGGTGCGCCCGTCAGTGCGGCCACTTCACGGGCAATGCCATACAATGACAGGCAGTCGCTGCGATTCGGCGTGAGCTTGAGCGTGATCAGATGATCGTCCAGATCGAAATGGGTGCGTATGCTCTGTCCAACAGGTGCATCGGCATCCAACACCATGAGGCCGTCGCTCTGTTCTGCCAAACCAAGTTCTTTTGCAGAGCACATCATGCCGAAGGAGGCGACGCCGCGCACCTTGGCCTGCTTGATCTCCATGGGCTTTTCAATATCACTGCCGGGCAGCCTCGCGCCGACCAGCGCGCACGGGGCTTTCATGCCGGCCGTCACGTTCTGCGCACCACAGACGATGGTCAGCGCCTCGCCCTGCCCCGCATCCACAGTCAGCACGTTCAACCGGTCGGCATCGGGATGTTTGTCCTTCGTAAGTACCTGCGCTACAACGACCCTGTCGAAAGCGGGTGCGACCGCAGATAACCCTTCCACTTCAAGCCCTGCCATCGTCAACAGGTGGGCAAGAGCCTCGCTGGACAATGGGGGGTTAACAATGCTGCGCAACCAGGATTCGGAAAATTGCATATTCAGCTCAGGCGAATTGTTTCAAAAATTGCAGGTCGTTCTCGAAAAACAGCCTTAGATCATTCACGCCATAGCGCAGCATCGCCAGACGCTCGACTCCCATGCCGAAAGCGAAGCCGATGTATTTTTCGCTGTCTATCCCGACATGCTTTAGCACGTTCGGATGCACCATCCCGCAGCCGCCAATTTCCAGCCATCCATCCTTCCAGCTCATATCTATTTCAGCCGACGGCTCGGTAAATGGAAAGAACGAGGGGCGGAAACGCACTTGCATATCCGCCGTCTCGAAATAGTTCTGCAGGAAATCGGCTATTACACCCTTCAAATCGGCGAAGCTGACTCGCTCGCCTATCCACAGACCCTCGACCTGGTGAAACATCGGCGAATGCGTGGCATCGGAATCGACACGATAGACTCGCCCCGGAGCGATGATGCGGATATCAGGCATCGTCTCCATATGCCGGTATTTTTCCAGGTGCGCCTGCATGTAGCGAATCTGTATGGGTGAAGTATGCGTGCGCAGCACATGCTGCTCATCGATATAGAATGTGTCGTGCATGGCACGCGCAGGATGATCTTCAGGGATGTTCAGCGCGGTGAAATTATAGAAATCGGTCTCGATGTCCGGGCCTTCGGCCACGGCGAAGCCAATGGAATGGAACAGCTTCTCGATACGTTCCAGCGCGCGTGTTACCGGATGCAGGCCGCCGGTGCCCAAGCCGCGTCCGGGCAAGGTCACATCAAGGGATTCTGCAGCCAGTCTTTGCGCCAGCTTGTTCTGTTGAAGCTCATCACGCCGCTGCTGCAATGCCGCCTCGATGTTTTGTTTGACCTGGTTGATGCGTGCGCCCGCCGCGGGTCGCTCCTCGGCTGACAACTTGCCCAACCCCTTGAGCAAGGCAGTCAGGCTGCCGTCTTTGCCCAAATAGCGCGCTTTGACCTGCTCTAATTCGGCCTCGTCGCCGATCAACGCAAACTGCTGCATAGCCTGATCGAGAATTTGTTGGAGTTCTTGCATTCTATTCCATGCTCCCCTTCAGTTGCTGCGGGAAGAGCGCTGCGAAGCAGCAGGTTAGCTCACAACTTCCAGTTGTCAGTGCAAATGGAAACAGCGAGAGTTCGGAAACAAAAAAGGAGGCTATCCGCCTCCTTTCTTTTTTTTCGGTCCGGCTTAAATACCCAGGCTGGCTTTGGCCTGTACCACGAATTGCACGAACGCCGGCTTGTCGAATACGGCGATATCCGACAGCACTTTGCGGTCAACCTGAATCGACGCCTTTTTCAGGCCATTCATAAATACGCTGTAGCTCAGACCCTGCTCACGCGCCGCCGCATTGATACGCGCGATCCACAAAGTGCGGAACTGGCGTTTCTTCTGGCGGCGGTCACGATAGGAATATTGTCCGGCTTTCATCACCGCCTGCTTGGCAATGCGGTATACGTTCTTGCGGCGACCGCGATATCCCTTGGCCAGATCAAGAACCTTCTTGTGGCTGGCGCGTGCTGTTACTCCACGTTTTACTCTTGCCATGATCTGCTCCTTATGCGTAAGGCATCATGGCGTGAACCGATGCTTTGTTGGTTGCGTGGACTTCAGTTGTGCCGCGTAACTGACGTTTGTTTTTGGTGGTCTTCTTGGTCAGGATATGGCGCTTGAAAGCTTGCGAGCGCTTGACACTGCCACCGGCGCGGACCTTGAATCTCTTGGCCGCCCCGCTTTTGGTTTTCATCTTGGGCATAACTATTCCTTAAGTTATGGTGCGAGGTGTTTTCCTGCGGAAAAACTTTTTGACCCATACACCACTTTTTATTGGGACTATTTGCTGCTTCATCATCCCGGCCATCCCTTGCTGCCGAGACAACTAAAACTAACCCGCCTTTTTCTTGGCTTTGGGTGACAGCACCATCACCATCTGGCGGCCTTCCATTTTCGGGAACTGCTCAACCACGCCATGCTCATCAAGGTCGGCCCTGACGCGCTCTATCAGGCGCATACCGATTTCCTGGTGGGCCATTTCACGACCGCGAAAACGCAACGTCACCTTGGTCTTGTCGCCGTCCCCGAGAAACTTGATCAGGTTGCGCAACTTGATGTTGTAGTCACCTTCATCCGTGCCCGGACGAAACTTGATTTCCTTGATCTGAACCTGTTTCTGCTTGAGCTTGGCTTCATGCAGCTTCTTGCTTTCGGCATATTTGAATTTGCCGATATCCATGATGCGGCATACAGGTGGATCCGCCAATGGCGAAATTTCCACCAAATCCAATTCTGCTTCATCAGCCAAACGCAATGCTTCTGCGATGGTTACTATCCCGAGGGGCTCTTTTTCGACACCAACCAGCCGCACCTGCGGTGCGGTAATCATCTCATTGATGCGCTGCGATTTATCTTGTGCTATTGCAATATCTCCCTGTTAACGACATTAAGCCGCGCTCCCCATAACAATCTCGGATTTTAAACGTTGAAGCAGTGCTTCAAAAGTCATCTGTCCGACATCTTCACCGCTACGGGTACGCACGGCCACCAATCTTCCTGCAACCTCCTTATCGCCCACGATCAGCTGATAAGGTAATTTTTGCAGGCTATGTTCACGGATTTTATAGGTAATCTTCTCATTACGCAAATCCAATTGCACACGCAACCCCGCGTCACGCAGCAACTGGGCTACCTGTGTTGCATATTCTTCCTGTGCCTGCGAGATATTCATCAGCACGACCTGCACCGGAGACAGCCACAAAGGGAACGCACCTGCATGGTGCTCAATGAGGATGCCGATGAAACGTTCCATGGATCCCAGGATAGCGCGATGCAGCATTACCGGTGGCTTGCGGCTGTTATCCTCATCGACGAATTCCGCACCCAGGCGCACCGGCAAATTGAAATCCAGCTGTATCGTTCCGCACTGCCACAAGCGGCCCAGACTGTCCTTCAGGGTAAACTCGACCTTGGGACCGTAGAACGCGCCCTCGCCCGGCTGAACGTCATAAGCAAGCCCGTTTTGCTGCAGGGCGGAAGCCAGACCGGCCTCGGCCTTGTCCCAGGTTTCATCCGAACCCACCCTTTTTTCCGGACGGGTGGATAATTTGACCAGCACCTCGTTGAAGCCGAAATCCCTGTATACCTCGTTCAGCATCACGATGAATTTCGACACCTCGGGCTGCACCTGCTCTTCGGTGCAAAAAATATGCGCATCATCCTGGGTGAAGCCGCGCACCCGCATCAGTCCGTGCAGCGAACCCGAGGTCTCGTTGCGGTGGCAGGAACCGAATTCCGCCAACCGCAACGGCAGATCACGGTAGCTGTGCAGGCCATGGTTGAATATCTGCACATGGCCGGGACAATTCATCGGCTTCACCGCGTAATCGCGATTTTCCGACGAAGTGGTAAACATGTTGTCGCGATAGTTTTCCCAATGCCCGGATTTCTCCCACAAAGTCCTGTCCATGATGGTCGGGGTGCGAACCTCCTGATAGTCGTGCTCGCGGAACTTGCGGCGCATGTATTGCTCGACTTCCTGCCACAGCGTCCAGCCCTTGGGATGCCAGAACACCATGCCGGGTGACGAATCCTGCATGTGGAACAGATCCAGTTGTTTGGCAAGCTTGCGGTGGTCGCGCTTTTCGGCTTCTTCAAGCTGGTGCAGGTAAGCCTCAAGCTCTTCCTTTTTTGCCCATGCGGTACCGTAGATGCGCTGCAACATCTCGTTCTTCGAATCACCGCGCCAATATGCACCCGCCAGCTTCATCAGCTTGAAGGCTTTCAGCTTGCCGGTCGACGGCACGTGCGGGCCGCGGCACAGGTCGGTGAAATTGCCCTCGGTGTACAACGACACCTCCTGGTCGGCCGGAATGGAAGCGATGATCTCCGCCTTGTAATGCTCGTTGATGCCCTTGAAATAACCCACTGCCTCGTCGCGGGGCAAAACCTTGCGCGTTACCGGTATATCCCGCCTGGCGAGTTCTGCCATGCGCTTCTCGATGGCTGCGAGATCTTCCGGCGTGAACGGGCGATGGTAGGAAAAATCATAGAAGAAACCGTGCTCGATCACCGGGCCTATGGTCACTTGCGCATCGGGAAAAAGCTCCTTCACCGCATAAGCCAGCAAGTGTGCGGTGGAATGGCGGATGATCTCCAGTCCATCCGCATCCTTGTCGGTGATGATGGCCAGTGCAGCATCCTGTTCGATCACATGAGAGGTGTCCACCAGGCGGCCGTCGACCTTGCCGGCCAGGGCTGCACGCGCCAAACCCGCACCTATGCTGAGCGCAACATCGGCAACCGTCACAGCCTGCGCGAAGCTGCGTTGCGAACCATCCGGCAAGGTAATGTTAACGGGCATATTTTCTTTTCTATATTTTCTATTCTGGAAATACAAAGTGCGGCGATGCCGCACTCGAAGTTTTGACTGGCGTTTTTTGATCCCGGGCAACCGTCTCGCATGTTACAAACAACTGCAAGCCAAGGTCACCCATACGCCCGCGCATTATAGTGCTACTGGCGAAATTTACAATTCATTGCATGCATTCGACGGACGCAGACTAATGCCGAGCCAACTTCAACCGGCTCAATGGCAATAGGATGAATCCTGGTTTAGCCTTATACTTGCAGCCCGTGTGTTATTTGTAGCAACCAATTCCTATGCATAATTCTCTTTTCATGCCCGCCCGCCGTGAACGGCCTGCCACTGCGACGCGCGGCTTCACGCTGATCGAGATCATGGTGGTTGTCGTCATCATGGGTATCCTGGCCGCGCTGATCGTTCCCAAGCTGATGGGCCGTACAGACGATGCGCGCATCATTGCAGCCAAGCAGGACATCGCCACGCTGATGCAAGCACTCAAACTTTACAAACTCGACAACCAGCGTTACCCGACAACCGAGCAGGGCCTGCAGGCGTTGATTGAAAAACCGACTTCAGGTCCGGCCGCGGATGGCTGGAAAACCGGCGGTTATCTGGACAAACTGCCCAAAGACCCGTGGGGCAATCCATACCAGTATCTGTATCCCGGCATCAAGGGTGAAATCGATGTTTTCTCGCTGGGAGCGGATGGCCAGCCGGGAGGCACCGGTAACGATGCCGACATCGGCTCGTGGGATCTCTAAACACCTTGACCGTACCGGTTCGAGCTAAACACAACAGCCCGAAATGCCCGAAAGTGTCGCGCGGCTTTACACTGCTGGAGTTGCTGGTAGTGATGGTGATCGTTGGAATCACACTCGGCGCGGTGGCATTCAATGCGATGCCGAGCGAACGCCAGGCTTTGCAAAACGAGGCGCAAAAAATTGCGCTGCTGCTGCAATCGGCACGCGACGAGGCGATTGTGCGCAACCGCCCGGTCGCATTCGAAACAGACGGTGAAGGTTACCGTTTTCTGGTGCGCGAAAATAATGCCTGGCAACCCCTGCTCGATGATGACATGTTGCGTGAGCGCCCCTTCAAACACCCGCCCGTTATTTTGTCTCTCTCCCCGCCATCCCTGGAACAAACGTCTCGCTTGCGCATTTTTTTCGGGCGCGAACCCGTAGGCATACCATTTGTCCTGACACTGGCAAACAGTGATGCCCAGGTTGCAATCCGTGCCGACGGCATCGGACACTTCGTGGTTGAATGAAATGCGCGTCAACTCCCGTCTTTCCTTGAAAAAACCCAGGCACCGCAATGCAGGATTTACCCTGCTCGAAGTGCTCGTGGCACTGATCATCATCGGCACGGCTTTGGGCGCCAGTCTGCGCGCGATCGGCAGCCTGACGCAAAACAGCAGTGACTTGCGCGCCTCGATGATGGCGACCTGGTCGGCCGAAAACCAGCTGTCGCAGATCCGGCTGGCCCATGCATGGCCCCCACTGGGTCAAAGCAGCTTCAATTGCGCGCAGGGAGAATTGAATCTGGTGTGTGAAGAAAACGTGTTTACCACACCCAACCCCTACTTCCGCCGTGTCGAAGTCAGTGTCTTCGATGCACAAAATACCGGGCGGCGCATCATAAAACTGACCCAGGTCGTGCCGAATGCGCAGTAGCTCAAACCGGGACAATGGCAATCGTGCTGGCAAGCACACGGGATTCACGCTGATCGAGCTGCTGGTTGCCATCAGCGTGCTTGGCGTCATCGCCGTGCTCGGATGGCGCGGACTGGACAGTATCGTAAGGGCGCGCATCGCGCTCACCAGCAACCTTGAACAAACGCGCGGGATGCAGCTCGCCTTTGCCCAGTTGCAGAGCGATTGCGCGCATCTGGCCAGCCCCTACATGTTGCCCAACAGGGCGCCGCTCGTTGCCGTGCAGGACCAGCTTACCCTGATACGCACCGTGTTTGCCGACGACCAGCCTACATTTTTGCAAGTCATTTCCTACCGGGTTCAGGATGGGGTGCTGACACGCCGCGAATCGGTCGCGACACGCGACCTCAGGCAACTGGATACTCTGTGGCAAAGCGCCATAAGCAACACCGACATGAGCTCCGCCGTGGCACTGCAAGCGGGGATATCGGCGATGACGATACGGTTCTGGGTCAACGGCGGCAACGCCTGGCTCACCAATCTCGGCATAGTGACGCCGCCTCCCGTTGTTCCCGGTTCTGCGCCGGGCCCCGCCCTGCTAACCGGCCTGGAAGTCACGATGCAACTGCGCGGAAGAAATACCGGCCTGTTGAAGATATTTTTGCTGGGTGCAGTGTGAGACGCTTTAATCCGCCCAAACGGCAGCGCGGTGTCGCGGTGATCATTGCGCTACTGCTCACAACGCTGGCGATCACCATCGTCGCCAGCCTTTTCTGGCAGCAGCAAGTGCAGGTACGATCGATCGAAAACCAGCGCCTGCAATTGCAAATGCAATGGGTATTGCGCGGCGCACTTGATTGGGCCGGGCTGATCCTGCGCGAGGATGCGAAATATTCGAGCATCGACAGCCTGGATGAACCGTGGGCGGTGCCGCTTCAGGATACGCGGCTAGACCAATATGTCGATAGCAGCCAGGGCGACGCCAATAACGCCGGAGCGATCCTGTCGGGCGGCATCAGCGATGCCCAGGCGCGCTACAACCTGACCAACCTGTGCCCCCGCGGAATCATCAAACCCGCCGAGGTTGCCGCTTTCGCGCAACTGCTCAGCAACGCCCGGTTGAACCCGGCATTGGCACAGGCTACCGCCAACCAGATGGCGCTTGCGCAACAAGCTACCGTTTCCACCACTCCAACCCTGAGCACTCTATCCGGCCCGCAGCCAATGAATCTTACCCAGGTGGATGATCTGCTCGCCGTACCGGGCTTTACTCCGGAGATGCTGGACAGAATAAGAGATTTCGTGATCTTTCTGCCGGTCGCCACGCCTGTCAATGTCAACACCGCACCGGCAGAGGTATTGGCAGCCCGCATCAACGGGCTTTCGCTCAACGCGGCTATCGCGCTGGTAGCCAGCCGCAGCACCCAAAGTTTCCAGGGCATCACTGATGTTACGCAACGGTTGCCGGCCAATATCACCCTGTCGCCATCCGATGTATCAGTCATGACCAATTACTTTCTGGTCAACAGCAAAGTCAGCATGGACCGCGCCGAACTGAATGTTCAAGCGCTGATCGCGCGCAACGGCTATTACACCAATCTCGTCTGGGTCAGGGAACAATAGGGAGAATCATCAATCTCCCAAGCCAAACAAAAGCGTCAATACAATAATGAGGCAAATCAAATTTCCCCTCTGATTGCCTCGCGTTCAATCATGTAGCCGAATTTTTTTCGATGCCTTTGTCATATCGGGCACGTCTCCACTGCTTCTGCGGTTCGACCGGAAATATCCATAGGCTGAGATATTCCATTTTTTCCTGTCTGCAAAACGAACTTAACCACTTCTCAACGACATGGCCTGCCGGGAGCAGGCCCAGTCCGTTCACATTGATTGTACTCAAATACTGCTTCCATATCGCTTGCCAAAAATTCCATTATTTATGTGCGCTAACGCACCGAGTGTACCGGGTCAAAGTGCGATAAAGACGGCATGCGTGACTGTGCCTTTGCTCAGCTTGGTTCAATGTTGGAGAAACTGGCCATGATGGGGCAACAGCATCACATGCCTGAATAAATTTAATCATTCCAGCCGTTGATTAATGCGAGCAGTTCCGATGTGCAATTTATTCCGTCTTTTCATAGTCACTTTCTGTTTGGTGTGGATGCCTGCCCACGCCCAGGACACCAACCCTGACGCAAGAGCCAAGCCGACTAAAACCACTCATGTCCCTAAAGCAGGTGACGAATTCCGTGACTGTCCAAGCTGTCCAACGATGGTGGTCATCCCGTCGGGGAGTTTTAACATGGGCTCGCCCAAATCCGAGGAAGGGCGGGGTCGCAACGAAGGCCCCGTGCATCAGGTCAACATTGCTGCCTTCGCATTGGGAAAGAACGTGGTCACCCAGGGCCAGTTTGCGGCATTCGTGAAAAAGACCAACTACATCGCTGGCAACAAATGCTGGACGCTTCTAAATGGGAAATTTAAAGAAAACAGCGGTAACTGGCTCACCCCCGGCTACCCACAAAATGAAAAGCACCCTGTCACCTGTGTCAGCTGGAACGATGCCCAAGCTTATGTCAAATGGTTGTCGCTCAAAACAGGGAAAAAATACCATCTGGCGACAGAGGCCGAATGGGAATACGCCTCCCGTGGCAACACCAGTACCGTAAGTTACTGGGGGAACAACCCCGATGAGGCTTGCGGATATGCGGATGTTGCGGACCAGACAACACAGACACAGATAGAGGGTGCAACATCCTGGACTGTGCATAACTGCTCGGATGGTTTTGCCTATACCGCTCCTGTGGGCAGCTTCAAGGCCAATGCATTCGGGCTGTATGACATGCTGGGGAACGTGTGGCAATGGACGGAGGATAGTTATCACAACAGCTATATCGGTGCCCCGGCTGACGGCAGTTCATGGCAAGGAAATGGCGCGGAACACGTGCTGCGCGGCGGATCGTGGAACAACTCGCCACGAGACGTACGTGCGGCTGCGCGCAACAGCAACAAACCCGCGCTTGAATTCAGCATCTTCGGGTTTCGCGTAGCAAGGATGCTCCCGTAACGCTGTATGCGGGGCGCCGTCAAGTCTTCCTTCAAATCCTCTTCCGGCTTTTCACCAGGAGTGCTGCTGGGTATTGCGCTACTTTTACCGCTGCAACTGTTTGGCGCAGAGCAACCTGCCCAACCGTCACCACAATCCGATTCTCAGGCAGCGCAATCCTCGGTTCCTCCGACATCAAAATCCGACAAATATGATTATCTGGAAGCTCCGCGTGATTATTTGTCGGGGAAGGTCACCCGGTTCGCAAACAATATAGATCGCTTCTTTGGCGGCGACCGTTATTATCAGGAGAGCAATCAAAGCGTCATTCAATTCGACTTAACCAAACAGAATGGATATGCGAGTGACGGTGATCGCATGATAAAACTTGGCGGCAGGGTGAATCTGAGATTACCAGAAACCGAAGGGCGGTTACATATGCTGCTGGAATCAACCCCTGAAAATAATATAACAGATGAGCCGACTCCAAACCTGGATCTTGGAGCGAAGGGCTCGACCCTGACCAACAAGGTCGCCGTGCCCGGGAGTGTCGGCGTGGCAGTACGTTATCAAGCGACAGAAGAAAACTTCTGGCACTTTAATACTGACTGGGGGGTTAAATTCCCATTACCGCCAAGACCTTTCGTGCGCTCAATGGGCAGCTTTTCCGCTCCGCTGGGCGAGTGGCGGATGAAAACGATGGAATCCGTGTATTGGTTTAATACACTGGGTGCCGGTGAAACCACCCAGGTTGATCTGGAACGCAAATTAAGCGAGCCCGTTATGCTTCGCGCGACCAGTATTTCCACCTGGCTCAACAACACACAGAACTTCGATATGCGTCAGGATTTTTCGGTTTATCATACCCTGGACGATCGCGCTGCCTTGCTATATCAGGCGAGTGCGGTCGGGATCACCAATCCCCAGCATCAAATGACTGATCTTTTCGTGCTGATGCTGTACCGTTACCGAATGCAAATGCAGTGGCTATTCTTCGAAATCAGCCCGCAACTGCATTTCCCCAGGGAAAGGCAATATCGGGCCAGCCCTGCAATCAACCTGCACCTGGAGATGTTGCTTGATGACTCAAGACAATATCGGGCACAGGAATCGAAGCTTTGCTGCTGACACTTTGGCACCACACTGAATAGTCACCCGGCTCCTGGTGCGCATCCCTTGATCAGAAACACCCCCATTATTCACAACGATGTCGCGTATTGACGCACTTGGCGTGCCGCCATCAATCGCCTGTTTCCGGTGGCGCACCCATCCGGCGACTGCATCTCGATATCGCTTTCCCGAATAACTTTCGTTTATGTGCGCTATCGCACAGAGCATCGTGTGCAGAGATGCGATAGTGCAACCGGTGTGACAAATTGCCTTGGTTCCGGTTGATTCGGTTTTGAATTGGAACAGACCAAACCGGGGCTCGCAAAATCGCGAAAGATGTGGAAAGCGAGTGTCGGCGTAGCGCATCAGGACATGTTCCAGCAGAGGCCCGGTACTTTTGTACCGATGTTCTTCTGGATTAGAAACTTAGGAGAAGCAAATGAATAAATTCGAAAGTATTAAACAACCGATGATTTGGTCCACAACCATACTGCTGGCCGCTATTGTGGCTGGATGCGGTGGGGGCGGCGGCGGTGGGGGTATTGCTCCAACCTCAGCAGGCTCAGGCACAAATGGTTCAACATGTTCTGGTGCCGGTTGCGTGAACCTTGGCACGGCCGCCAATTATGTGATCCTGGCGCAAACAGGTGTCTCAACTGTTCCAAATTCGGCAGTGACCGGAAATATTGGATTGAGTCCAGCCGCCGCGTCATTCCTGACGGGGTGGTCTGAAACAGTGAATGGCTCGCCGGTTACCTATTCGACATCCGCTCAAGTGACCGGGAAATTGTACGCAGCCGATTATTCCGGTGGAACGACAGCTGCAGATCTGACCACAGCCGTTGGCGACATGGGAACCGCATACACCGCCGCTGCCGGAATGGCGCCTGCTGGCGGTGGACTGACAACTCCGTGTCCCGGGACCGGAAGTTTTGGCGGTTTGACCATTGCAGCCGGAGTTTACACCTGCACACCACAGGTGCTGATCCCATCGGGAACGAATGTTACTCTCAATGGCTCGGCAACTGATGTCTGGGTCTTCCAGATGGCCGGGGGGCTTAGTCAGTCCGCCGCTACACAGGTGATCTTGACTGGTGGTGCGCTGGCCAAGAATGTTTTCTGGCAGTCTGCTACTACTGTGACGATAGGAACGACCGCACTCATGCAGGGTGTAATCCTGGGTAAAACTGATATCGTGATTGGGACGGGTGCAACTGAGAACGGCAGATTGCTGGCCCAGACTGCAGTCACGCTTGATCAGAATACGATTACACAGCCGTAAATCATCAGGAATAGGATGTAAAGCAGTGAATTATAGGCCGTCGCAAGACGGCCTTTTTCATTGCGAACGTTATGTGTAGAGACCGGGACTACCGTCCACACATTATTGAGCATTCCATAATTAGCGACAAACCTGCCGTTCTGGCTGGGGTATCGAAGCCCAATCACCAGGCGGCCTACACCCTTCGATACCTCAGTGCGAACGGTGTAATGAATAACGGAAAGATCATTGGTTCTGGTTCTGTTTCTGTTGCGAATTGGAATTACGGCCCGGCTATGGATTCGCACTCTCCAAAACCGGGGGTTTTCTGGTCAGGAATCCTGACAGGACCAACGCCAGCAGGGTGTATGTCAGGAACAGGTAATAGCCCGGCTGGAGCGCGGTGGCATTGGTAGTCAAGATCACCACTTCCTGGTCTGTCGAGCGCAAATGGCCGAGCTGGCTGGTAATGATCCCATTGAATCCGATATAGGCCATGAATATCGCCACCACCATGACATCGGCCATCGACCATTTCCCGGATTTCAACACAAAGAACTTGATCACCGGGTTTTCCCTCAGCTTACGGTAATTGAAATAATATCCCAGCGACGAGACGATTTTTAACAGCGGGAAAACGATACTGAAGGTGATCAGCAATATCCCGACCAGTTTCATCTGGATATCCGAGTGAGTGATCATGATCCAGAATACATCCAGGATGCTCTTGCTCTGGAAATACAACACCTGGTTCTCGAAATGAATGGGATGCCCTAGCAGCATGAAATTCATCTGCGAAATGGTTGCTTCCATATCGATCGTGGGCGTGGTTACGCCCGCCATCAGCAGCGTGACGAGAGACAAGATCAGAAATATATAACGGGAAGGGGTCAGCGGCAGCTTGCTGAAACCAGACAGGGCGAAAAGGATAACCGACAGCATGATCAACAGGATTGCTTCATTTCTTATCAGGTTATGCTTGACCGAAATCTGCTCATTGAGCTTGAGCTTCGCCGCTTCGATATCCTTGGAATCGGTCCTGAGAAGGATGAGGCTCAATTGAGGTGTACCCTGCATATCAAAGGTCTGGTCAGAATACTTGTCAAGCTGCTTGTGCAGCACGGACTTTATCTGGCGCTTTGTATTCGGCTTTGTCATCTCATGAATGACCGCATCCGCATATTCGGGAATACCTTTCTTGATATTGTCCAGATTGACAAAGATGTTGATAAAGGATTGTGTGATTTGCCCACCCGGAGTGGCGGCGTTCTCTTCCCTGATCTTTCTGTCGACATCATCAATAAGCTTGTTAAGCAGTACTTCGATGTGTTTTTTCAGCACCCGCTCATTCGCCTTCGATAAATAGAGATTGTTGATCTCTGCGGCAAGAATTTCGGTGACCTGGCTTTTCCATTCATCGACGCTGAGAAGGCCATATTTGACGCTGTTGAGTTCGGCGTAATCGTTTTTGTTCTGCTGGTTGGAAAGCGAATTGGCAATGATCTGCTGGCACAAGATGACCGATGCGATACCGATGGTTACGGATAAGATCAAGTTCAGCAGTTTCATGGCAGTGGCCTTCATCGTCATGTCAAAAACGAAGTTTCGAATTCACATCAGCAGCATTGTCCGGATAGTGTGCTTACAATCCTTCAACCCGGATAGTTCATTAGCCCAAAATCCGTTCGCCCTGATGCTTCGACCCGCTCAGCACAGGGTACGCAGAGCGTATCGACGGGCTTGCTCAAGTGGTTCGATACCTCACCACGAACGGTCTTTTACACCCGATCTTTTACACCCGACTTCTCTTAATGGATTATCCGGGTTCAATGTTCAGCATCGGAATTGCGCACCTGCCTCGGAGAGCGAGTTACCGAAAGCAGATATTTCAAACCGAAGGTAATGGCGGCAGGATCGAGGAACAACAAGCGCCAACCTTTCTGTGCCAGGCCGGCTATGCCCATGCCGCGCAATGACAGAATCGCAGCAAAGCCGCCGGATATCAATCCGGGATGGCTGCGCACGAAACGCACCGTCTTTATTCCTGCGTCAAGCACTGCCACAGGTGCTTGCCAAAGCCGGGAAATTTCGGCCACTTCCATACGCTGGGCCTTGATTTTCTCCAATAGCCCGCGGCGACGGTAAGCAAGGTCTGCAAATCGTTGTTTCATGGCCTGGGATCCAGCTGATCGCGATCATCGGCCAATTCGGCCAGACTGGCGGAAAACAATTTGGATTTTTCGTTGGCCACACGGCGCAACGCATACCATGCCAGGAGGCCGGCGACAAAGTAAATCCCGGTAAAGCCGGCCAGCACCAGCAGACGGTAGCTATCCCAAAATACCGCCACGACAAATGCCGTCAGCAGTATGGTGGCCAAGCCAAAGAAGAACAGGGCGACGCTGCCATAGAGCAACATCTGCCCGATGCGCAGGCGCTCCTCCTCCATCTCATTGGACAATAGTTCAAGCCGCGTCTGGATGATGGCGAGCAAGGTGCATGCCATCCGTTTCAGCGACTCCATCAGTCCGCCCGATTCCGGCATAGCTTTAGCGCCGTGCGATCAGCATCCCGACAATCGCACCCACGCAGGCCGAGATACCGATCGCCTGCCAGGGATTATCGTGGACATATTGGTCAGTGTCTTTCGCGGCCTGACGGGTACGCTCGATCGCGGAATCCCCGGCCTCGATCATCAAGCGCTCCTTGGCAACCTGCAAGCTCTCCTGAATGCGTGCCCGGGCAGAGGCTGCTCCTTCACCTGCCTGGTTGGCGGTAGCACGCAACAGCTCCTCTGCATCTGCCACCACCAGTTTCATTTCTTCCATGAGTTTATCCTTGGAATCTGTGATATTTGTATGTATAGCACTCATCGTTTTCTTGTTCATGACCTGACTCCTTAATTTAAAAAATTTGGAACATTGACACCAAGCCAGTGGCCGGAAAAATCCCTTCCTGTCACCATGCCGGCTTTAACCCGTCTTTCCGGGCGGCAAACCACCCAACAGATCGGCCATCTCTTCGGCATGTTTCTCTTCCACGGCAAGGATGGATTCCAGCATGCGCCGGGTTGTGGGATCCTGGTCGCCCAGGTACTGGATCATCCCGCGATAGCTGTCGATGGCGATGCGTTCCGCCACCAGATTTTCCTTGATCATGTTGGCCAGTGAATCGGCCGCGATGTATTCCGCGTGGCTGCGGCTGGCCAGGCTGTCCGGTGAAAAGTCGGGCTCTCCGCCCAACTGGACTATGCGTTCAGCGATCAGATCGGCATGCCCCAGCTCCTCATTCGCGTGCGCCAGGAATTCGGCGGCGATGCTTTTCGACTCGATTCCCCTGGCCATAAAATGATGGCGCCGATAGCGCAGTACACAAACGATTTCGGTCGCAAGCGCATCATTGAGCAGCTTCAGCACTGCCTTGCGGTCCGCTGCATAGCCGGATGTAACGGCACCTTCGTCGATGTGCTGGCGTGCTCGCTTGCGTAAAGTCCGGACATCAGTCAGGAAAGATTTCTTGGTCATATAAGCCTCTTTAAAATTTGATTTGGTCATCAACTGCGACAAACAGCATTTGCCTGCTGACGAATTTTATCGGGCACATCATAACCGTCCCATCAGCAGCAGAATGATCAGAATGATCAGTACCAGCCCGATGCCCCCGCTCGGACCATAACCCCACGACCTGCTGTGTGGCCAGGCAGGAAATGCACCTATCAGCATCAATACCACAATGATCAATAAAATTGTTAACACTGACATTTAGTCTCTCCTTAAAAGATCACAAAATATTCTGGCGTCCTGAACTGGCTTTAAAGTTCAGGATTTTCCGCAGTTACCTGGCAGACTGCGAACGCGGGGCAATGTTGCCATTGTCGTCGGAAAGTACGATTTCCACTCGC
The DNA here is from genome assembly GCA_001577345.1 of Candidatus Gallionella acididurans. GTDB lineage: Bacteria > Pseudomonadota > Gammaproteobacteria > Burkholderiales > Gallionellaceae > Gallionella > Gallionella acididurans. Next base: position 3,676 of record LSLI01000028.1, on the reverse strand, counting down.
CGGTTCGATTTGCGACCGGCGGCAGTATCGTTGCCGGCAACCGGGAACGCCTCGCCGTAACCGCGTGTCGAGATGCGTTCGCTGTCTATCCCCATGTCCACCAGCGCCGCCTCCACCGCATTCGCGCGGTGCTCGGAGAGCAGCTGGTTATGGCTGCTGCCGCCTGTGCTGTCGGTGTATCCTTCGATCAGCACCTTGCGTTGCGGGTACTGCTTGAGAAAATCACCCAGCTTGCGCACGCTGTGCATGCCGCGCGATTTCAGTTGCGCCTGGTTAGTGTTGAACAACACGTCGCCGAGCGTGATCACCAGGCCGCGATCCGTTTTTCTGGCCTTCAACTCCCTGAGCTGCTCGTTGGCCGAATTGGCTTCGGCAGTTCTCGCCGCGAGGCGGACCTGGTCGCGATTGGCGCCCGCGTTGGCGACCACCGCTTCTGCCTCCTTGCGCTTGGCGGTTTCCTGCGCGATCCCCACCTGCTGACTGGCTATATATGCGAGCTGGTCAACCGTGCTGGCACTTTCACTCTTGTTGAATGCCGAGTCCGCCTTGTTCAGCGAATCGCCGGCCTGTTTCAATTCAAGCGGGGCCAGCCTTGTGACCTGGGGGTTTCGGGTCGCGTTGTCGTAGCTGTTGTGGGCTTCGGCGAGTGACGAGTTTGGCGGTGTTGCGCATCCGGCAAGGATCGCGACAGCGATCAGGGACAAGGGAAAGTATCGATTTATTTGCATGATGAACTCCAGTTGTGATTGCTCTATGGTTACTCGGGCTTGCGGTTGATTTCCTTGCGCAGCACACGGTTATCTTCCTGCACAGCGTCAGCTGCCTTTTGCGCCTTGGCTGAACTGGTCATCGCCTCAGCCAATTGCGCATCGACCTGCGCTTCTTCCGCCAACTGCCTGGCGCGCTGATAATCCTTGTCTGCCATTGCCTGTTCGGCGCCCTTCATCTTTTCCGTCGCAGATTTGAGCTGTACGGGTGCATATTCATTGCTCCCGGCACTGTTTGCGTTGTTGATCGCAACCCGGGAAATTGTCATCTGTTCTGTGGGTGCCGGTGTGCTTGCGCAACCTGCAATAAAGATCGTGGCAGCCACGGTTGCGAGCGCCATGTGCATTCGATATGACTTGTGGTGGTAAGAGGTTTTCATTTTTTTCATCCATTGAATTGAATACCAAAACGATCGTTGCGATGATTGCATATCGCGATTGCAACGATTTCCAATTGTCCCAACAGCATCCACCAGGACACGGATCGCCCTGCCGGAATAAATCTGCCATGTGAACTATTCATCGCAATTAAAGCCTTTCTCAAAACCGCGGACTGTGCGTTGGCGCACATAATTGCGATGTTTTAGGAACAGAATCTGGCTGATTTGCAACAACGCATTCAATCAACGGATAAGGTCAATGACAGAATCCAGGCACGCTGGGCGTTACCATATATTGCATGATGGGTAAGCCGGGCTTACGCGCTATCGCCGACAAACAGGCGGCATACAAGCGAAACACTGCAACAGGTGCACGGCTCCGAGAAATGCATTGGTGGGCTGCCATATTAACGGCATCATGCTTGATGACGGTCGGCAACAGCATCGTGACCCGGATGGGTTCCACACCGGGGATGAGATGAGTCGCTTGCGGGATCGCAACCCCGGGTTCGGAGCGGCAGGACTGGCCGAGTCCCTGTTGATACTTTCATAATTCATGACACCCTTGCCGTCATTGCGAACGAAGTAAAGCAATCGAGCAAGACAAAGATGCATTTTGTTTAAACCACCTGGATTGCAGCGTCGGTTTTGCCGACTCGCAATGACGACGTGTTCTGGATTACCACGTCGGCTTCGCCTCTGCCGCGCTGCCCTCGCAGCTAACGACTTGTTGCAATGACGGGAATGACGTGCCAGCTTTTTAATTTCCCCTAACCGCATTACGAAAGATGCGTCACTGTCAGCAAATATGGAAACCTCGATAGATCGTTTAATCGGGCGGGAGCAATCAACTCACGGCCAGTGGTCGCGCACCGCCGGTGAATGAAGCAGTGTCCTGCATACCGATTTACACGACGTTATTTCTTGGCATCGCTTGCCGCATCCTTGATCTTGTCACCGGCCTTGTCGATTTGTTGCCCGGTCTTGTCCACGGCATTATCGATAGACTCGCCGGCTTTTTCCGCAGGTCCCTTCTCGCATCCGGATAGCGCTGCAAGCAAAATGCCCACTGCAAATGCTGCGGCGACATGCTTGGCTGATTTCATCATTTATATCTCCTTAATTAATTAAGCATTCCGTGATTCATTACACCGTTCGCCCTGAGACACCGTTCGCCCTGAGGTATCGAAGGGTGAGTATTACGTCAATCTTGGGCTTCGATACCTCAGCCCGAACGGGATTGTTGTCGCAAATTATGGAATGCTCCTTAGTTGGAACGATTCATGCCCGAAGGACACAGGAACATCTTCGGGGTAAATTCGCGGCTTGTATCGGCTGAGGTCATCCGTTAATCAATCTAAGCAAGATCATCACGATGGCGATCACCAAAAGAATGTGAATGAAACCGCCCATGGTGTTGGAAGTAATCAGCCCAAACAGCCACAAGATGAGCATAACGACGGCAATGGTATAGAGCATGATTCAGACCTTTCTATTTAATGTTTAGAAATTTGGCAAGGAACTGTACAACTGAGGTTGATCTTCCCACTTTCGCCGGACCTCCTCTGTGCGCGAACGCACATAGAAGATGCTTGCGCTGCCATCGCCGTGTTGATGGTTAACGTCCGAGCAACGCGCCAATCGGCTTGAGCGAATCAACCCTTTCACAGATAACTTTGGCGATGGCGACCAGCGGTGCGCCAAGCAGCAGGCCCCAGACGCCCCACAGCCAACCGAAGAACAACAATGAGATGAACAATACAGCGGAATTAACGCCCGCAAACCGGCTCTGCAACCAGGGCATGAACACGAATCCGACAGTACCCGCCAACCAGCACGACCAGTACCAGTGCCGCTCCCGCAGCACGCGGTATGTAACACCTCTTCAGCCACTCCACCACCGGACTCAGCGCATAGCTCGCAAGTATCCCGATCAGCAATGGCACGAAAAAAGCGCGTGCCAGATACAGCGCAGCGACGAACGCGACGACCGCCAGCAAGCCGATCGCCACATTGATGTGCAGATATGGGGTCTCGCGGATCGTGTCCGCCGTTGAATCCGCAACCGGGACCAGCCTCTCGAGCGCGCCACCGGCCTCATCATCGCGGCCCGCCCCTTCCATTGCATCAACAGGTGTTTTCTCGGTCTCCATCGCCTGGCTTTCCATCGCGCTTGTCACCCTGTCGCAAATTCCGTTATCAATTGCGGCAAGCGCCGGAAATTATTGTTTTGCTGTTTTATATTGTGGCGATTTTCCCGCGTATCTGATGATCCGCTCTGTGCGCTCGCGCTCATAGCGCGATAAATTATTTGCCTGCGGAGCTTATCGATATGCGCAATGGAATAATGGGCAGTTCCTTGTCATTTCTTGTCCCGGCTTGTGATCCGAGGGGGACAGTGATTGCAACTCAAATACTGCTTCTATTGAGATTTCCATAATTCACGACACCCTTGCCGTCATTGCGAACGAAGTGAAGCAATCCAGCAAGACCAAGATGCATTTTGTTTAAACCCGGATAATCCATTAA
>LSLI01000027.1 GCA_001577345.1 Candidatus Gallionella acididurans | reverse complement strand
TTGCGGGTCTTTCGTTCAATAAGACATTACGGCCTTGATATAACTAGGGCGGCATTTATGTCAGGCCGCTCCCCTCACGAATACGTTCCTGCCTTTAACGCGTCGCTGTTTCTGAGTGCAAACGAAGTTGATGTTCAAAGTGCGATTGATGCGAACTATCCTGCTGGCGTGGTTCTACCATCAAAAGTTTACGATGATGAATTGGACACTGAACTTAGAGTGGCTTTCGACTTTGACGGTGTAATTGCAGATGACGAGGCGGAGTCTGTTTTCAAGAAGAATCATAATCTCGAAGAGTTCCAGGCTCACGAAACCCAAAAGCAGTCCATACCTCATCAGCCTGGGCCGCTTGCGGATCTCTTCAAAAAGCTTTCCTTCATGCAGAAGTTGGAAGAGAAGAAGCTGAATGAGGATTCTGACTACAAGAAGATACTCAAAATTGCGATTGTTACTGCACGGAATGCTCCAGCACACGAGCGTGTTGTTACAACTCTTAAAAGTTGGGGTGTTTCAGCTGATGAATCTTTTTTCCTGGGCGGGATGCAGAAGTCTAGAATACTCACCATTCTTAAACCTCACATATTCTTTGACGATCAGCGAAGTCATTTGGAGTCACCCGCCGGTGATATTCCGATGGTTCATGTGCCATTTGGTATCGCTAATAAGCATCTAATTAATGGTCAACATAAGAAGCAGCGCAGTCCTCTTTAATTTTCACGATATGCATTACTAATATATAAAACTAGGAGGCATTTCTATGACTAGAAAAGACAAAATCCACAAATTGCTGAATGATGCATCCAATGAATTACTCGGATTCATCAAAGACTCTGAGTTCATGTTCAAAGATCAGAATCATTGGGTGCCAGCGGTCGAAATCAAGGACAACCTTGACCTCAACTTCGTGGCTGTTCCGAGAAAGGGGACACAATACGGTAAAAAGGGGTGGGTATTTGCAACACTCGCACGTATGCTTGCAGACAAATCACTCATAGAGTACCCAAAAATTGGGAGCCGCGCCTTCTACCGCTCTGCGCGCAAATGAGTACAGTTGCAGCTATCGCTATTAGTACAGCCCGATTACTACTACCCTGGAGTCCCAATGGTAATTGAGACCATCCCAATTCAAGGCTTGTGGAAGCTAATTCGCTTTCTTCCTGGGTTCGCCCTTCGCTGGTACTTCACGCCAGAGAAACTTGCTAAGTTAATCTACATCGACATTCGCCCTCGCCATGACTCGGCCGTAGTGAACCTCGGTCAAACTGCTACATTTACATTGTACTTGCAGGCGATCAATCTTTCGCCGTTTTCCGTTGAATTGGACCGTGCGAGTTTTCGATTCTGGTTTGGCGGTGTAACACTCAATGCATCAATTCTGAAAAAACAGGTTATAGCTCCTGGCGAAATCGCCGACTTATATCTTAATGAGGCAATCCCAGACGGTCATGCTAATCAAATGGCAAAACAGATCGAAGGTAATCGGGTTGCTCTTGATGGAAACATTGAATTCAACTGCAAGGTACGATCCTTTGCAAAGACTTTAGGTCATCTCGATGGCATCAATGCGAAAGTATACAACGCCCACGTCCGAGCAAATGCGTAATCCTGCACTCAAGCGGATGAACGCAGATGCTCGTAGCTCGTTACTTTTACAGTAGGAGTTTACATGGATGAAGTCCCGGACAGCCGAATTTCCAAGCAGAAAGACTCTTTACAACTTTTTATGGAAAACCTATGGTTCGGAGACCTTGGCCTAGCGACGACCTACTGGGTGTACGGCGTATTGGGCGGCATTGTTTGGGGGATTGCTATTTTCGCTTTGAAACCTGACCCCCAAGGCGATTTGATCCTGGTTCTTTGGTCTCTGTTCGCTTGTTACTATTTTGTTGTTTACGTCGGTGTTTGGCGGTCTGCCACCAAATACGTTGGCAACAAAATTTGGACCGTTCTTGCCAAATTCGCCGTTATTATTGTTGTGTTACCCGTCGCAATAAATTTCTTTAAGTGGCTAGCAGCAGACTAATATCGGCAAGAAGGAATTATCCATAGATTCCCGCTATGCTCAATGTAGTGTTCGCGGCTCTGGTCAAATTGTGCGGCGCTCCCCTTAGTAAAAACTCTGCCACCGCCAGGAGATAATGATGACGCATCGCAAAGGTAGTCATGAGCCGCTGATTTTGCCCACCGTTATCGGGCAAAAGGGTGATACATGGGGTGAAGAAACGCGCAAAGTGGCTCGCACGGATGCTCAACGCATCCTTATTGGTCGGAAAGTGTCTAAAGGGTAGTGGTTCAGTTTGAAATTTAGCCCTATAGCCTTCACGCGAGGGCTGCGCTATCATATTCGGCATGACTACCAAAACAAACAAACGAAGAGATTTTAGCCAAGTTGCCTTTGACATTGTACGGCAAGCAACGGGTGAGATTGAACACACGCCAGAACTCACCGGAAAGAAAGCCGATAGCCGCAAGGGTGGATTAAAGGGCGGGAAGGCGCGAGCCGAAAAGCTCACGCCAGAACAGAGGTCAGAAATTGCACGGAAAGCGGCGGAAAAACGTTGGGGTAAATAATCTCTCTGTATACATAATCAGCTAAAACAAGTCTTTTTGAGGCCCAAATCTTTCTCTTATTTTCCGTTCGTACTCTTCTTGATTCGCTGATGTTTCTGCCATTCCTAGTACGCGACCTAACTGCATTCGCAAAGCCTTGGTTCCAATTTCCGAAAGAAAGACAAATAGCTTTTTCTTTCTATCTCCGTCTTTCGCTTTGTTAGCCCTAACAAGCTCAAGTATTTTCCCATTACTTTGCGCAAGTGGGTAGTAAATATGATCTATAGTTAGAAATTTGAAATTCCAAGGTTTCCCTCTTTGCGGAACAGGTATTTTATAAATTCTGTGCCATTCTTCATACAACTCATTTGGAAATTCTTTTTCATATTTTTGCGCTTCTTCTTGAACGAATAACTTGAATGCAGTAATTATTTCTTCTTTTGTTCTGTCATATCCAGACAAAGCATAGACAAGCCCTTGGATACCGGCTTTAGCTGAAGCATTGAGAATTATATGGGCTTGTTTTGCAATTCCAGTCTGATTGATGGTCAATTTTCCATCTGCCTCAGCAGCAATAATTATCTTACATAAATCAATCAATATGGTTACATCATAACCGTGAATATTAGTTCCTGTACTTGAGTCTCGGCCCGGGTTAATCAATTGAAAAATAAGGGGATTTTCTAATTTTTCACGTAATTCAGGCCCGATGTATTTAGAAATTGTTTTTCCATTTATAAATCTCGGTAAGCGACTGCCAAATCCGCCAAGCCCCAATGCTTCGCCCATGCCTCGTTGACTAATGACGGCGGTTTTATTTTCATCATCCAAAACATAACATTCAACATCAATTCCAAAGTCATTTTTGAAATTACCTTTGTGCGTAGCTTTCAAGGTTCCGGCTCCCCATCTAGCTATAGCCCCTTTTTTAGCTATTTCTCTGCGTTGTTCTGGAGTTAATTTATCAGCTCTTGCCTTACCTCCCTTGGCGCGGCCTGTTGGCTCGTCATTATTAGTCATGTAAGCATCCTTTCGTTAAATTGTGCTTGCATTGTAAATCTAGCATACAGCATAATGCAAGCATTATTTTTAACAGATTGCTTGCTTAATTATATTTACTCAAGCATAATGTGCATTATGAAATATCGCTTGGGGAAATAACATGGCAAACAAACTCTCAAATGAAAAACGCGCTCAAATCCTCTCTGTGCTTTGTGAAGGCATGGGAATCAATGCTGCAACCCGCATCACTGGCGTATCTAAGAACACCGTGCTTAAGCTGCTTGCCGATGCTGGCGAAGCCTGCGCGAAGTACCAAGACGAAGCCATGCGTAACCTGACCTGCAAGCGTGTTGAATGCGATGAAATATGGTCTTTCGTGGGCATGAAGCAGAAGAATGTGCCGGAAGAATTGGAAGGAATCCTTGGCTATGGTGACGTTTACACCTGGACAGCGATTGACGCCGATACCAAGTTAATTCCATGCTGGCATGTAGGAACCCGCGATCTTGCGTCTGCAAAGGCTTTTATCAGTGATATGGCTTCACGGTTGGCTAATCGTGTGCAACTGACCACGGACGGACACAAAGCCTATCTTGAGGCCGTTGAAGAGGCTTTCGGCGCTAATGTTGACTTCGCCCAACTGATTAAGATTTACGGCACTCTTGGGCAATCTACAAACGATGCTCGCCGTTACAGTCCATCAGAATTTACCGGCTCTGAAAAACGTGTCATAACTGGCAATCCGGATATTGAGAAAATATCTACCAGCTACGTTGAACGCCAGAACCTGACCATGCGGATGCACATGCGCCGGTTCACTCGCCTGACAAATGCTTTTAGCAAGAAGCTGGAAAATCACATGCACGCGATCAGCTTGTATTTCATGTTCTACAACTTCTGCAAGATTCACAAGTCGCTGCGCGTTACTCCAGCGATGGAAGCGGGAGTAAGCAAAACGCTTTGGGAGATTTCTGATATTGTGGCGTTGATTCCAGAGGAAGTGCCGAAAAAGCGCGGAAGCTACAAAAAGAAACTTTAGATAAAATTAAAGGGCAGCATAAAATTCTTTTTTGCTTACTCCTGCTTGTCGCGCCATGTATGAAATTAAATCATGGCTAAAAGGCGCATTAGGGCAATCTACAGTAACCTTGTACCGATACCCATTAACATCCTTCACCCAATGCTCATGCGATGTGCCGTTTTGTGCGCGGGGAGAAAACCCCAAATTGACAAGAATACTTTTTACTTGTTTGCATGTAAGTGGATAGTATTTTCCACTCATGCGTGCCGGTGACTACAAGGAACCATTGGAATAGCCTCTTTAAATAGTCTTGGCAATCTATTTTTAGTGCTGAAAATCAGAAAAATCAGTCTGAAAAAATAATATTTAATCCATTGTCTCAGAGGAGCTTTGCGGTTCAACAATTGATCTGCATACTCTTTATCTTCCCCAACAAGTGCATCCTGTAAATACGATTCAACCATACTATCAAGTTTGATTCTTGCTTCTTTAAAACTATCGCCTTGCGCTGCCAAGCTAAGATCAAGACAAAACACCTGCCATTGTTCACCGGATTTTTCTGCATAGCAATGCAACAGCAAATTATTCGGTTTCATGAATTATCTCCACTCTAGAATATAATTTGAGAATATAATTTGGTACTTACTTTTGGTATATAGCAAAGTAGCGACTACTACGTCAACCGCCCATTTTTGGCACTGTCTCATTCCTGCAACAGCTAATAACCGCCAAAGATACAGGTTATTTCGATAAGCACTTACATGTGACTGTAAAACACAGATAAAATTCCATCTGTGCGCTGCCGCACCTTTTTTAATGGTGTTTTTATCTAATTGGATAAAATCCCCATTAATTTCAAACTGAACCACTACCGTCTAAAGTGTTGGGTGAAGATTATGATGTAGGTCATGATAAACTGAATGTGGCATGGCCGGAAAAAGGAGCAGACAATTATGGGCTACAGAGGCAAGATCAACCTGGAAGAAGAAGCACCAGATCATCCACTGGTGACTGGCTCAATTCTGTTCGTACCAAAGCCACCAGTAGCAGGGAACAACACATCAGACAATTTGAAGGACAGCGACAAGCAGCCTGAAGGTGATGTGAAGATGAGAACTGAGAAAGAAATACTGGAAGGAATAGAACGTGCTGGTGCAGAGCGTGATGCTGAGTGGGAAGCAGTGAAAAAGAAATACCCAATCAATCCCAATGATCCGCCTGAGAAACAGGCTGCAATGAAAGCTGCTCAAGACGTTGCCATGCTTGATCCATAAGACAAGCACAGAGCAACTGTGTAAGAGACACTATGGTGTCTCTTTTTTTATGTCTAAATAAACTGTAGGGTTCACAAATGAAAATCTTAGCTCCAGTGCGTCCAAACGTTGGGCTGGAACTGGAATACACGCGCAAGCTGGAAGCATTGATCGAAGCCATGCACAAATCCATCATGTGGTGGGTGTTGTCTGGCTACAATGCCAACACACCCAATACAGTAGTAATGGCAGAAGATGATTCCACTCCTTCCGTGCAGCTGGAAAGAATCATCGAAGCCCTCATCGCGGAGTATGGAGTCGAGAACGCAGAGCTGGCTCTAGATAAACAGGGTATGAAGGGGAGCGCATATCGTTATCTCCTGGAGCCGTTGCACGTGCAGGCGATACGCAGGAGAAGGGCAAGCCAAAGCTCGACCCCAGTGGGGCCAGATGAAAACTAATCCTGCACCCAAACAGAACGGAGCAATTGATCCATATCTCAATGATTATTGATTTTAGCCATTTTGCATCAACAATCTTATTAGCTGTAGGGGCGTTGTTGCCCATCGTTGATCCGTTGGGCGGAGCGCCGATCTTTATCGCCATGACAGTTGGCTTTACAAAAGCAGAACGAGTCGGAATGGCAAAGACGGTTGCGATAAACAGCTTCCTTCTCCTTATCGCTTCGGTTCTGATTGGCGCTTACGTACTGGATTTCTTCGGAATATCCATTCCCGCAGTCCAGATCGCCGGCGGTATAGTCGTGTGTGCCATCGCTTGGTCGTTGCTGAACAGACCCAATTCCCCACCCGCTCTTGCCCAAGAAGAGGCAACTCCGGCAACTGCGGACGATCTTGGTCAACGCGCGTTCTATCCTTTGACAATGCCACTCACCGTGGGTCCTGGTGCGATCTCAGTTGCCCTTACTCTTGGTGCCAACCCCACAAAGGGCCTTCGTCCATTGGTTGAGACCACGCTTGGGCAAGCATTGGGAATCCTGATCATCGCTGTGAGTGTCTATTTTTGCTACCGATACGCCGATCGCATAACCAAGAGACTGGGGCCGATTGGTACTGGCGTGGTGGTGCGCCTCTCGGCATTTATCCTTTTGTGTATCGGCGTCCAGATCTGCTGGAATGGTCTGCATACGCTGATTCTGACTACGTTTCCCTCAGCAGCCTCGTAACGAAGATCCGCTGCCAAAACTGCCTGTATGAGCGGCAGGGTCTGATTTTTTCCCCGATCGTATGCGAATTGCCAGGAGTGATTATTCGACGAAGAACACGGCCAAGTCATATGTTGAAAATATATCTGTGAATTTACGAAGGAATAAGAAAAATCTGGCTATAGTTAAGAATAGAAATAACGTTGCGCTCACAAGGAGAAGTTGATGCGAAATTTTGACATAACTGAATGTACCCTGTTCCTTAATGGAACCATAACACCGGCAATGTAATTGGTAGAGTCATGACCTATTCCCTTTTCATCACTGCTGACGAACTTCGCGAGCTGACTGGTTTTACACTTAAATCCAGGCAAATCGACCAGCTTCGCAAAATGGGCATACCATTCCGCACCAACGGACATGGCAAGCCTGTAGTAACACGCTTTGCGATCGAGGGGAAAACGGACCAACAACCCATACCACAACGGCTGGTTTGGCAATCGGCCATGATTCAGCAGGACAGAAAGGCTGCATAGTTAGCCAACTATTATGGGAAGGAAGCCAACCGTCAATTTGAATTTGCCATCACGAATGCGCGCTCGCGCTCGCGGTAAAAAGATACATTACTATTATGACGCCGGGGGCAAACCCCGCCGAGAGATACCTCTTGGCAGCGATTATTCACTCGCAGTAAAGAAATGGGTCGAACTACAGATTGACCAACCCGAACCACAAGGCACATTAATCACATTCCGCACTGTGGCGGAGCGTTACGTCCGTGAAGTTTTACCAGGGAAAGCTCCACGAACTCAAGCTGACAATTTCAAGGAACTCAACTTTCTTTATCAGTTTTTCGACAATCCACCGGCTCTGATCGACAGTATTGAGCCGGTTCACATTCGTCAGTACATGGACTTGAGAGGTAAGACAGCCAAGGTCAGGGCGAACAGAGAGAAAGCACTTTTTTCACACATATTTAATATGGCACGCAGTTGGGGTCTTACCATCGGGACCAACCCATGTGCCGGTATAAAAGGGTTTAGCGAAGTGGGGCGCAAGGATATTTATGTAGAAGATAGTGCGTTTGCCGCTGTATATAAAGTCGCCAGCCAGCCACTCAAAGATGCGATGGACTTAGCCTATCTGACAGGTCAACGCCCGGCAGACGTACTTAAAACGGCTGAAACGGACATAAGGGAGTGTGCATTATGCATTACGCAGCAAAAGACCAAGGCGAAACTTCGCATCAGTATTGAAGGTGAGCTTGCTGACCTAATGGTTCGTATCATGGCTCGAAAGGCGACATTCAAAGTTCGCTGCCTTGCACTGATCGTCAACGATGATGGGAAACGACTGACTTACAATATGCTACGCAATCACTTCGATGCTGCGCGTGATGCCGCTGGTGTAGACAAAGACAGTTTTCAGTTCCGAGATTTGCGCGCCAAAGCTGCAACAGACAAGGCAGATTTATCCGGCGATATTAGACAAGCACAGCAGCAATTAGGTCATACAACTGTTGGTATGACCGAGCAATATATTCGCGCAAGGAAGGGTCAGAAAGTGACGCCGACAAAATAAGAATTGCGGAACAACTTTGAAAATTGCGGAACAAGTTAGTTACCGCTACCATCAAAAATCTTGTCTTCTGGCTCCCCGACCTGGACTCGAACCAGGGACCTGCGGATTAACAGTCCGTCGCTCTACCGACTGAGCTATCAGGGAATGAAGAGCCGCGCATGATAGTGATTTTGGCCATGCAGGTCAACCTTTAATTGGTATTTGCAGCATGAAAATAACGGAAGTTTGCCGGCCTTGCTAAGGCTGCGGATTATGTGTAATGTCATGCGAGCTCAGGCAGTTAACAATCAGGCTTCCAGATAAAATAAAATATGGACAACAAGACGATTTTCATCAAAACCAAAAAAGGTGAAGATGAAACGCAGGGTAAAACCACGCATCTTCCCGGTGATATCAAACGCGCCTTGTTGATGGTGGATGGCCAGGCCACTTTCGGGGAAATCAACAAACGTGCAGCGCCCAGCCTGCGCTCCAGTCTTGATGAATTGTTTAGGGATCTGGAGAAGGGCGGATTCATCCGGGACAAATCCCGGGCCGAAATCAGAAGTGGCAACATCCCCAAGATGTCTGTTCCGCTCAAGGTGGCTGCGCCCCGAAAAAATCAGCCCGAGAATCGTGCCGGTGAATTGGACTTCATGGGGGGATTTCCCCTGGATCCGTCAGACGTGCCTGCCAATACCCAAAAGTTGAATGCTGAGGCCGAAGAAAACATAAAGGGGGAAATCGAGGCTGCAAAATATAGCGCCCAACTGGAAGCTGAAGCCATATTGCTCAAGGCTGAGCAGGAGGCGGCCAGAATTCGCGAAGAGATCACGTCCGCGAAGTTAAAAGCCGAGAGAGAGGCCAGGCAGCGGTTGGAGCTTGCAGAGCAAGCGCGGCGGCAAGCCGAACGCCTGAAGGAAGAGCAGGAGGCTTTGCAGGTACGCATCAAGCTGGATGCGGCAAGAGAAAAGGCCGAGCAGGAGGCCAAACTTCGCCTTGAGGCGACCGCCAATGCACAAGCCCGTATCGAGTCCGATGACGAGGACGCAAGACGGCGCGAGGAGGTGGAACACAGGCTCAAGCAGGAACTGGAAGCCCGTAAACGCGCGGAGGTAGAACGCAGACTCAGGCAGGAACAGGAAGCCAAGGAGCAAGCCGCGCGGGAGCTTAAAGCACAGGAAGAACTCAAAGCCGCCAGAATTCGCGAGGAGGCCGAGCGTATTGTCAGGCAGGAACAAGAAGCGCGGGAGCGTGCAGCACGGGAGCTTAAAGCACAGCAGGAACTGGAAGCCGCCAAAATTCGCGAGGAAGTCGAGCGCCGCATGAGGCAGGAGCGTGAAGAGCGTGAAGCCAGGGCTCGTGAGCAGGCAACTCGAACCCCGGATGAAAGCTCCCCGGAGTCGGGCTCATTTTCCTTTGGCTCGTTCCATGTCGATAATCCGCTGTACACATCGGAGTCGCACATGGAAAAGCAGTCCCTGAAAAAGGACGAGCCCCCGGCCAAAAACTCCCGCTCCGGTACTGCCGATGAAAAGTCCGGTACTTTTACTTTCGACGCATTCCAGGTCGATGAGCCACCGCTTCCGGTCGAGCCCGGCAGGAACAGAAAGCCGGATTCAACCGCGCAAGCCTCGCGGCCTGCCGGAGCGAACAGGCCCGCGGATGAACAACAAGCAGTTCCTGCCGCCCACACCAAACCGCTTGCGGGAAAATCCGCGCAGCAGCAGATTCAGCATGCCGTGCAAGAACGTAATGCGACAGAACAGCGCTTGGCAGCCGAACAACAGGCGGAAAAAAAGCTGGCCGAGGAGCAATCCAGGGCATGGGCTGAAGCTGAACGGCGCGCACTCGAATCGGCCAAGGCAGATGTTGAACAAGCCTCGAGGCAAATCGCCTTTACCGTGGCCGATGCTCCCGCGGCGAGGCCAAGTCCGGTTGTACGGACCAGGCGCAAGAAATTCAATTGGGGCCGACTGGCCGGCCTGGTTTTCAAGACCGGGTTATTTTTGCTGCTTTTGTTAATAGGCGCATTGTTTGCCATCCCGTATTTTATTTCCACGAGGGAATACCTGCCAAAGGCGGAACAGTTGCTCTCGACAAAATTGCATCAGCCGGTGCATGTAGGCAGCTTGTCCGGGCGCATCCTGCCAACGCCGCGTCTGGAATTGGGCGAGATATATATCGGCAATGCCAAGCAATTGCAGGTGAACGTTGCGCAGGTCAACTTTTCCTTCTCCGGGCTGTTCACCGACGTAAAACCGGTCAGCAGTATCGAATTCCGGGACATCAAGGTCCGGGGAGCATGGTTGACCGATGCATCGGGATGGATGCTAAAGATGGCCGGCGATGAAAGGTTTCCGGTAAGCCGCATGGTGATCGCCAACGGCACACTGGATGCGGATGCGCTTGAGCTGACCGGGATTGAGGGTATGTTAGATTTTGATCCGGATGGGAAATTCACCCGGGCTGACCTGCGCGCGAACAGCGGGAAATATTACCTCGGCATTAACGCCACCCCGGCAAGCAAACTGAATATCGCCTTGACGGTGCGCGACAGTGCTTTGCCTTTGTTGCCGAACTGGACATTTGACACGCTGACTGCAAAAGGCGAACTGGGCAACGGCGAACTGGTGATCGGAAATTTTGACGGGCAGCTGTTTGGCGGGTCGATGCAGGGAAGTGCCGACCTCAGCTGGCGGTTCGGCTGGAATGCACAGGGGACGCTGGGCGCGAAAAACATAAATATGCAGAAGCTGAACAAGTTGCTGAATGGCAATGCCGATGGCTCGGCGCGCTTCAAAATGTCATCCGCAGATTTGGGCAAACTGGCCGACTCTGCAACGCTGGAGGGTAACTTCAGCTCCAGCGACGGGATAATCAGCGGCCTGGAGATCGCCGACACGGCACGCAAGCTCAGCAGGGAGAACCTGCCCGGCGGCAGGACACATTACGACGGGCTGGCCGGCAACTTTTCGTTTGAAAACGGTGTTTATCGTTTTAAGCAGACAAAGATCACTGCCAGTGCATTATCCGCAATTGCCGCATTCGAGATCGATACCATCAGGCAGCAATTGTCCGGAAAGATGGGCGTCACACTGTCCCTGTCGGGCCAGACCGTTTCCCCTGTCGAACTCAAGATGGGCGGGACGATAGACAGCCCGACCCTGATTTATGCGCCCTAGCCAATCCGGAAACTTAAGCCTCAGGCCGGCGCCTTCGCGATGCGCTCCAGTGCATTCCTGAGATTTTGGTTCCGGCATAACTTGAAGGTTAGCCTACGCCGAAATCTCAAGCCAGCGCCTTCGCAATGCGCTCCAGTGCATTCCTGAGATTTTCCATCGAGGTCGCGAACGACAAGCGGATGTAACCCTCGCTGCCGAACGCCGAGCCCGGCACCACGGCGACGCCGGCTTCCACCAGCAGATATTCGGACAGCGCGAGGTCGTTGGCTTCCTTGATGACGCCTTTCTTGTGCAAATTGGCGATCGCAACACTGGCATCGGGGAACGCATAGAACGCCCCGCCCGCCATGATGCATTTCAGTCCCGGAATCCTGTTCAATGTATTCACCACGAACACATGACGCTCGCGGAACGCCTTCAGCATCGGCGCTATGCAGCCCTGGTCGCCGTTCAGCGCGGCCTCGGCTGCCACCTGTGAGATCGATGTCGGGTTCGAAGTGCTTTGCGACTGCACGTTCTCCATCGCGGTGATGATATTTTCCGGCCCGCCGGCATAGCCGATGCGCCAGCCTGTCATCGCGTAGGCTTTGGAAACGCCGTTCAGCACCATGGTGCGCGGATACAGGTCGGGGCAGGCATTCAAAATATTGACGAATTTCTCGTCGGTCAGCGCGATGTGCTCGTACATGTCGTCGGTCGAGATCAATATTTTCGGGTGCTTGCGCAGTACCGCGCCCAGCGCCTGCAATTCTGCCAGCGTATAAACCGCGCCGGACGGATTGCTCGGGCTGTTGATCACCACCATTCTGGTTTTGGGCGTGATCGCCGCTTCCAGTTGCGCAGGGGTCATCTTGAAGCCCTGCGCTATGCCTGCCTGCACGATCACCGGCTTGCCTTCAGCGATCAGCACGATGTCCGGATACGACACCCAGTAAGGCGCGGGAATGATCACTTCGTCGCCGGGATTGATCACCGCCAGCGCCAGATTGAAGAAGCTCTGCTTGCCGCCGCACGAGACCAGGATCTGCTTCGCGGTATAGTCCAGACCGTTGTCGCGCTTGAACTTGGCGATCACCGCAGCCTTGAGCGAGGGCGTGCCGCCCACCGGGGTGTATTTGGTAAAACCCTTGTTGATCGCGGCGATCGCCGCGTCCTTGATGTGTTGCGGCGTATCGAAGTCCGGCTCGCCCGCGCCCAGCCCGATAATGTCCTTGCCTTCGGCTTTCAGCTTCGCCGCCCTGGCGGTCACGGCAAGAGTGGGGGAGGGTTTGATGGCTTGTACGCGCGTAGACAATGACACGATGGTTCCTTAGGGGTTGGAAGATGGCGCGGATTATACTCGCGCCACAGAAAAGTGGATGGTGGCAAGCCGGGGGGTGATTCCACGGGCCGTGGTGTAACTCAACCCGGACGGATTGCGCCGCCCGCGATTACTCCTTGGCCAATAACACAATCTGGATGTCCATCACGTTGGTGCCGGTCGGCCCGGTCTTGAAGTGGCTGTGCGCGCCTGCCGCAGTGTCGAAATCCCGAAAGAAAGTGTAAGAGTCGTTGCTGTCGAGGTGGGTGCGCGGGTCGATACCCAGTTTCCGCGCCCGCGATGCCGTACTACCCGCGACCAGCGCGCCTGCGGCATCATTCGGGCCGTCGCTGCCGTCGGTGCCTGCGGAGAGCAGCGACACGCCACTATCGCCTTCGATCTCCAGCGCAAACGCCAGCGCGAGTTCCTGATTCCTGCCCCCCATGCCGGTGCCGCGCACCGTGACCGTGGTCTCGCCGCCGCTGAGCAGGCAGCGCCGCTCGCCCGCCTGCATCGCGTCCAGCTCAGCACGCGCGGCCCGTGCCAGAAATTTCGCCGCCTCGCGCGCCTCGCCCTGCAGCGCCTCGGTGATTGTCTTCGTTGCAAATCCTAGCCCGGCGGCTTTATCGGCTGCCGCGGCCAGCGCCTGGTGGATCCCGGCGATGATCACGTTGCGCGTCTTGTCCAGGCAGGGATCGTTTTTTTTCACGGTTTCCGGCACCCGGCCTGTGATGCCCCGTTGCAGAAGGTCCGCCACGCGACGCGGTAATTTATTTCGCAGGCCGAATTTTTCAATCACCGCCCATGCTTCGGCGAAGGTGGAATCGTCCGCCGAAGTCGGCCCAGATCCGATCACGTCCAGTGCATCGCCGATCACATCGGAGATGATCAGCGTCAGCAGTTGTGCCGGAAAGGCCGCCTGGGCCAGCCTGCCGCCCTTCACCATCGAGAGATGCTTGCGCACCGCGTTCAGCTCGTTGATCGATGCGCCCGCATTCAGCAACAGCCGGGTCGCTTCCTGCTTGTCCTGCAGCGTCACGTCTGCAACAGGCGCAATCAGCAGCGCGGAGGCACCGCCCGAGAGCAGGCAGATGACCAGCGTCTTTTCACCGGCGCCGCCCACCATCTGCAGGATGCGCTGCGCGCCCGCGATCCCGGCCTCGTTTGGAACCGGGTGGGATGCCTCCACCTGTTCGATGATTTTCAGCGGGGCTGTGTGCCCATCCTTGACGACGATCAAGCCGGCGGAGATTTTGTTGCCGAGCAACGCCTCGACCGCCGATGCCATGCGCGCCGTGGCCTTGCCCGCACCGACCACGATGATGCGCTCGTATGCGGCAAGATCGTAGCTTGCCCCGGCAATCTGCAACCGGTCGTGCTCGACCCGCGCCGAGTTGAGCACTGCGTTGTATGGGTCGACTGCCGCGAGGGCGGAGTTGAAGATACTGACCGGAATCTCGCGGTCCGCCAGTGATGGAAAATTATTTTCAGGATGGAGCGCCATCAAATCCCCGCCAGCCAGAGCCTCAGCCTGAGGCCGATGCCTGTTGTGTAACCGACCTCGATGAAGCGCACCCGGCCATCGGGCGAAATGATGAAGCTGGCGGGCACCGCATGCACGCCCCAAGCGGCGGAGATGGCGCCATTCTGGTCATTCAGCACGGGAAAGGCTATCCCCTGTTCATGCATGTGCCGGATAATTTCCGCCGCCGTGCCGCTCTGCATCGCGACGGTGATCACGTTCGGATTATCATGCGCGATCGCGTCTATGGAGCCCTGTTCGGCGCGGCAGATTGGGCACCAGGTCGCCCAGAAGTGCACCAGCACGGGCTTCCCGGTGTGCGCGGCCAGCCTGTAGGGTTGGCCCGCGAGCGTGACACCCTGCAAAGCGGGCGCAGCGCCACTGACCATGTCGCGATGCTGCCACCAGCGTATGCCCGCAACAAGTATCACGAGCAACAGTGCGTTGACTGCATAACCGCGCCATTTTTTCGAGCGTGCTGCCTGTCCTGCCGAAGGGCTGGTTTCGTTTGCCATGGCTGGATCTTACCGGTACGCGTCCGCCGCGTCCAAGCTCATTCGCGCATCCCCGTTCAGTAATCGCCCCATTCCCCGTACAATACGCGGCTGACCATGAACATCAAAACCTTCCCCAATAGCCCCTTTATCCTGCACCAGCCGTTCGAACCGGCGGGCGACCAGCCCGCGGCCATCGCGCAGCTGGTCGAGGGCATACGCGACGGCTTGTCGTTCCAGACCCTGCTGGGCGTGACCGGCTCGGGCAAGACCTTCACGATGGCCAACGTCATCGCGCAGCTCGGCCGTCCGGCGATGGTGATGGCGCCGAACAAGACGCTTGCGGCGCAGCTGTATTCCGAGCTGCGCGATTTCTTCCCCGAGAATGCGGTCGAGTATTTCGTCTCCTACTACGACTACTACCAGCCCGAGGCCTACGTGCCGTCGCGCGATGTGTTCATCGAGAAGGATTCCAGCATCAACGAGCAGATCGAGCAGATGCGTTTGTCCGCCACCAAGGCGCTGCTGGAGCGCGAGGACTGCGTGATCGTCGCGACGGTGTCGGCGATCTACGGCATCGGCGATCCGGTGGATTACCACGGCATGATCCTGCATCTGGTGGCCATGACACGGCGTAGCGAAGCTTCCGGGGCGGGAATGGACACGACACACCCGCTCGCGAAATCAGAAGGCTCCGCTGGTACCGTGGGGCAGGGTGTGAGTCATAACAAGAAAATGACCCAGCGCGACGTGATCAAACGCCTGATCGAGATGCAGTACGAGCGCAACGAAATCGATTTTTCGCGCGGCAAGTTTCGCGTGCGTGGCGACGTGATCGACATCTTCCCGGCGGAAAGCAACGAATCCGCGCTGCGCATCACGCTGTTCGACGACGAAGTGGAGACCCTGTCGCTGTTCGATCCGCTCACCGGCCACATTCTGCAGAAGGTGCCGCGCTATACCGTCTATCCGTCCAGCCATTACGTCACGCCGCGCAGCACCGTGCTGGAAGCACTCGAGACCATCAAGGTCGAGCTGGCCGAGCGCATCGCTTTCTACCAGCGCGAGAACAAGCTGGTCGAGGCGCAGCGCATCGCGGAGCGCACCCGCCACGACCTGGAGATGCTCAACGAAATCGGCTTCTGCAAGGGCATCGAAAACTATTCGCGCCACCTGTCCGGGCGACCGCCGGGCGCGCCGCCGCCGACGCTGATCGACTACCTGCCGCCCAACGCGCTGATGTTCCTGGACGAGAGCCACGTGATGATGCCGCAGATCGGCGGTATGTACAAAGGCGACCGTGCGCGCAAGGAAAACCTGGTCAACTACGGCTTCCGCCTGCCCTCGGCGATGGACAACCGCCCGCTGCGCTTCGACGAATTCGAGAAGGTGATGCGCCAGAGCGTGTTCGTTTCCGCCACGCCCAGCGTGTACGAGGCCGAACACACCGGCCAGGTGGTCGAGCAACTGGTGCGCCCCACCGGGCTCATCGATCCGCAGATCGAGGTGCGCCCCGCGATCCACCAGGTGGACGACCTGATGTCCGAGGTCAACCTGCGTGTCAAGCTGGGCGAGCGCGTGCTGGTCACCACGCTGACCAAGCGCATGTCCGAAGACCTCACCGATTATTTTTCCGAGCACGGCATCAAGGTGCGCTACCTACATTCCGACATCGAGACCGTCGAGCGCGTCGAGATCATCCGCGACCTGCGCCTCGGCATGTTCGACGTGCTGGTCGGCATCAACCTGCTGCGCGAGGGGCTGGACATCCCCGAAGTGTCGCTGGTCGCGATACTCGATGCCGACAAGGAAGGCTTCCTGCGCTCCGAGCGCTCGCTGATCCAGACCATAGGCCGCGCCGCGCGCCACCTCAACGGCAAGGCCATCCTCTATGCGGATCGGATCACCGACTCGATGAAGCGCGCGATCGACGAGACCGAGCGCCGCCGCACCAAACAGGTCGCCTACAACTTCGCGCACAACATCACGCCCGTAGGCGTGCAGAAGCGCATCAAGGACATCATCGAAGGCATGTACGAACCGGACGTCGCGCGCAGCCAACTCAAGGCCGCGCAGGACCAGGCGAAATACCTGGCGATGAGCGAAAAGGATGTATCGAGGGAGATCAAGCGGCTGGAAAAGGAAATGCTGCAAGCCGCGAAGAACCTGGAGTTCGAGAAGGCCACCGAGTTGCGCGACCAGCTGAAAAAACTGCGCGAGAGCGTGCTGATTTCGCCGTTGTGAGACTCAGAGAATGCGGCAATGGCAGCCGACCCTGTTGATTCTCCGCTGGCCAGCGTACTGAATAACTATAAATAAAGATAACCCGATTCAATTCTAAAATACCTTGCACATATATCGCAATATGCGATATAGTTTTGCATGAGAATAATTTCCAGAAGCGCACTCATTGAGTTCTGGCAAAAGCATCCGGAGGCCAGGATACCGATGGAGGCTTGGTACAGGGTGGTCAAAAGCACCGGCTTTGCGAACTTCAATGATGTGCGACGGGCGTTTAACTCCGCAGACTACGTTGCACCCTATACCGTATTTGACGTGGGCGGGAATAACTTCAGGGTGATAGCGGCGACACATTACCGCGGGCAAAGACTTTATATCCGATTCGTTTTCACCCACGCGGAATATGACGACTGGAACAAAAAACACAGGAGCAAGAAAAAATGAACACATTGGTGATTGATCCGAAAGCTATCGCACCGGCCTGGCATTCTTTGGAAAAAGCCCTGTCCTTCAAAGTGGGCACGATCCACAACAAGACCCAATACAAGCAAGCGGTCAATCTGATGAATGGCGTGCTGGATATCGTCGGCGATAACGAAAAGCACGAACTTGCGGGTTTGCTTGAACTGCTGGGCCAGCTTGTTGAAGACTACGAAAAAGAGCACCACGTCATCCCGGATGCAGTGCCGCGCGAAGTACTACGATTGATGATGGAACAAAACGGACTGAAACAAACCGACCTCGCGGACGAGATAGGCCGCCAATCGGTAGTCAGCGAAATCCTGAGCGGCAAGCGCGGGATCAACGCGCGGCAAGCCAGGGCGCTGGCTGCGCGCTTTCATATATCTGCTGCGGCGTTCATATAAACCCGGATTGCCCAGTCCTCGGTCCTTGCCCCTTGCCTCTTGTACCTTGCCCCTTGATCCTCAATGCTCGCGCGGCGAGCTGAATCAATTGTATGAACGTGTGCTGATCTCTCCGCTATGAATACCCCTGTAGGAGCGGGCCATGCCCGCGAACAAAAAGACAATCGCGGGCATGGCCCGCTCCTACAGGGTGGCCCGATTTGGCATTTATAAACAATGCTGACACATGCGAGCGCTTAAACTATGGATGTTGAATTGCGAAAGAATACATCATGAAAGTCATCGTAAAAAAATTGGGCAACAGCGCCGCCGTGCGTATCCCGGCGTCCGTCATGGCTACTGCGCATATCGAACTTGGACAGCCTGTACAAGTGAGTGAGGAGCAGGGCTGCATCGTCATAGAACCGGTGCGCCGCAAGAAATACAAGCTGGACGACCTGCTGCGTGGAATCACCGGCAAAAACCAGCACGAACCCATGGACACCGGTACTCCTGACGGCAAGGAAGTCTGGTAATGGTGTGCGCCGCGGGCAAGGCGATCCCGTATGGCGACAATATCTCCAACTCGATGCGCCGCCCGATCCCTAGTCCTCGGTCCTTGCACCTTGTACCTTGATCCTCAATGCTCGCGCGGCGAGCTGATGCAATTGTAGGAACGTGTGCTGATCTCTCCGCTATGAATACCCCTGTAGGAGCGGGCCATGCCCGCGATTGTCTTTTTGTTCGCGGGTACGAAAAACTTTTGTCCGGGCACCCGCATGGCCCGCTCCTACAAGTTCTGTGGACTGTTCGTGTTTTGCCGTTGTAGACAGCGCGGCGGCATCCCGCTTAAAGTGCCGCAAGTTCATCGGGTGCTACAGACGCCCAAGGGGAGGACGGCAATGTGGCTGATAGGTTTGGTGGTGGGGATATGGTCCGCTCCTGCTGGGCAGTTGGCAAACAGTTGAGCGCTTGATCAATCACACTATCCAGAGTACTATTTAAAACACTGTAAATAGTCAACCAAGGAATCAACCATGTCCACTCTCACCGCCAACGATCTCAAAACAAAAGGCATCGCCGCTATCGAAACCGCGCTGGCAGAACGCCCGGAAGCCATCGTCTCGGTGCGCGGCAAGGAGCGCTTCGTCGTGATGGACATCGCGCAATACCATTACCTGAGAGAATGCGAGCTGGAAGCGGCGCTGGCCGAAACGCATGCAGATATCAAGGCGGGGCGCTTTGTGAAAGAGTCACCGGCGGCTCACGTCAAGCGTGTGAAAAAATCTGCGGCATGAGCAGTACGAGAATCTCGCGAAGCGAACCTTTCATACTCCCTCTCCCCGATGGGGGGAAGGGTGGGGGAGAGGGGATATGGCAAATCACCAACGGTGAATATTTGTCATGACCTTCACGCTCATTTTTACCGAGCAATACAACAGACGCGCAGCGCGTTTTCTCAAGCGCCATCCCGACCTGGAAAAGCAATACCTCAAAACTTTGCAGCTGCTGGAAATGAACCCGCACCATCCCTCGCTGCGGCTGCACCCCCTGATCGGCAGGTTGCAAGGGTTGCATTCGGTTTCAATCAATCTCTCATATCGCATCACGCTGGAAATGTTGATCCACGACGAGGAGATCATCCCAATCAATGTCGGCGATCATGATGCAGTGTATTGAGACCTGAAATCGACAGGCAACCTCCGCACCGTGGCAACGCTGTCCGGGCCAAAGCCGCTGGACGACATGGAAGAGGGGAAGTGCCAGAATCCCTTCTCCCGCAAGGTCTGGAGAGGGTTTATACATCGTATGAAGCACTATCATGAATTATGAACGCACAATTGGGCGATGTGCCGTTCCAGGTCGACCTGCTGATGCATTCCTACCTGATGCACGCCATCCTTTTGCTGATCTGAACCGTCACCTCCATCAGCCTGATGATCTACGCCACCGGCACAGCCGGCGCAGCGTGTGGTTCGCCGGATTCAGCATGCTCGCCATCGTCGGCGTCAAGCTGATGATAGCCCTGGCCAACAAAGGCGCCGTGATGTGGACCGCCTCACTGATCGGCATCGCGCTGCTGGTGATCGCGGCGAGATACTTTTCGCCGGTGCCGCCGAAGCATGCGGCGGAAGCGGTGGGGGAGTGATCGTGGCCGCGAGACAATGGAGAAACTGCGCGCCAAGATTTCATTGTTGCTTGGGGTTTCTGCATAGCCAGATTACCGGTTTCATTGGCAAACTTGACGGGGAATAAACAATGACATATTGTCCGTAAAAATTCCCAGAGACTTTTCGGACAATAAATCGCCATGAATACCGCCCTAACCTTAGTCAGCGACCAAGACGCCGCGCTGGTCTATCTCACTGAAGCCCGCAAACACCACACCCAAGCAGCCATCGCCAAGCACTTGGGTGTCGGCATCCGCACCATCAGCCGCTGGGAAGCGCGGCAAACGAATCCGCCCGCCTACCTTGCGCACGCCTTGCAGCAACTGCTGCCGTTCGGGGAAGAAAGCCCCGCAGGCGCATTCGATTTCATAGACCTGTTCGCGGGCATCGGCGGACTGCGCAAGGCGTTCGAGCAAGTCGGCGGGCGCTGCGTATACACCAGTGAATGGGACAGCTACGCGCAAAAAACCTATGCCGAAAATTTTCGCGACAGACATCCCATCGCCGGAGACATCACCCAAGTTGATGCCGCCGACATACCCGACCACGACGTGCTTCTGGCTGGATTTCCCTGCCAGCCATTTTCAATTGCCGGAGTGTCCAAGAAAAATGCGCTGGGTAAAAAGCACGGCTTCGCCTGCGAAACGCAGGGCACGCTGTTCTTCGACGTGGCGCGCATCATAGAAGCGAAACGCCCGCGCGCCTTCCTGCTGGAGAACGTCAAGAACCTCGTCTCGCACGACAAAGGCCGCACCTTCGACGTTATCCGCCGCACCCTGACCCACGACCTCGGCTACCACATCCACTACCGCGTCATAGACGGCGCGCACTTCGTCCCGCAGCACCGCGAGCGCATCCTCATCGTCGGTTTCCGCGAACCGGTGGCTTTCGATTTCGACGCACTGCCCCTGCCGCCGAAGGGAACACATACACTCAAGGACATCCTGCACCGCACCGACGGCAGCGAACCCGAATTGCCGTGGGACGAAGGAAGATTCTTCGACCACAAGAAAAAGAAAGTGCAGGACAAATACACCCTCACCGACAACCTCTGGCTGTACTTGCAGAACTACGCCGAGAAGCACCGCCTCAAGGGCAACGGCTTCGGCTTTGGTTTGGTCAAACCCACAGACGTGACGCGCACATTATCGGCGCGCTACTACAAGGACGGCTCGGAAATTCTCGTGTATCAGGGCACGCGGAAAAATCCGCGCCGACTCACGCCCAGAGAATGCGCGCGGCTGATGGGCTATCCCGACACGTTCAGGATTCCGGTGTCGGATACGCGCGCTTACCAATTGTTTTCTCAAGCGGCAGTTGTGCCAATGGTCAAATATGCAGCTAAACTGATGGTGTCGCAACTCAACTTAGGGGAGAAGGCACCGGAAGCTGTCGAAGTGCCGAAAGACATTATGGCCACAACACGCTGGACGAAAGAACAACTTAAACTCGCATTCCATCTTTATTGCCAACTGCCGTTTGGGAAGTTGCATAGCCGCAACCCGGAAATTATCAAACTTGCCAAACTGATTGGCCGCACACCCGGTGCAGTCGCAATGAAGCTCGTAAACTTTGCCAGTCTCGATCCGGCAATCACCAGCACGGGGCGAACAGGCTTGGGTAATGCCGGCTCTCTCGACCGAGAAGTTTGGGCTGAATTTCATGCCGATTGGGAAAAGCTCGCTGTCGAATGCGAAATGCTCAGACGCAATCTTGATCGTGCAGCACAACCTGAAGACGAAGCGGACGAGTTGCTTGTGCCCGAAGACTATACCGGCGAAACAAGACGAGTGATTACCGAGCAACGCATCAAACAAAACTTTTTCCGTCGCGCAGTGTTGAGCAGTTATCAAGGACGCTGCTGTATGTCAGGTCTTTCAGAGCCGCGACTATTGGTTGCCAGCCATATTGTGCCGTGGAGCAAAGACAAGGCCAATCGCCTTAATCCAAGTAACGGACTGTGCCTCTCGGCGATTCATGATAGAGCTTTCGACAAAGGCCTTATAACACTTACCGATGACTTCAAGATCGTTGTCTCGACGGAGCTAAAACGAAAGAAAGAGCCATTCGTCATGGAAGTCCTTTTGCCGCTGGATGGCCGCACAATTCAACCGCCAG
Organism: Candidatus Gallionella acididurans; assembly: GCA_001577345.1. Classification (GTDB taxonomy): domain Bacteria; phylum Pseudomonadota; class Gammaproteobacteria; order Burkholderiales; family Gallionellaceae; genus Gallionella; species Gallionella acididurans. The sequence goes on along the minus strand of LSLI01000027.1, from coordinate 10,205 downwards.
AACGCTTCGCGCCGCAAGCCGAATTTATCGCGTGGCACAGGAAAGAACTTTTCGTGGACAATCGGAAATAGTCGAATGGGGCACACTGAAAAGCAGGTGGAATCACCCGGCGACACTCCAAATGAGTGTTGCGTTTTTGAGTACCTCTATCGTGATGCATCAAACTACAAGGCTTGGGGAGAAATTCTCCTGTCAGGTATTCCATCGCAAAGTGACGTAGCAGCATTAAGGGCTTGCTTGGAATCTGATGTGTATTTTGTCGCAGAGCAAGTCGGCATTCCTGGCGCATATAAAGAGCTATGGGATTTGTCAGGCGGACGAACCAGTGACGACCATGCTTTACATGAGTTTGTAGCACTCCGAGTAGCAACTGTGAATGAAAGAAAAACTTTTCCGTTATTCGGAAGGTTGTCGAGTTTGCTCAAGACATTTCAAGCGGTATCAAAGTGGGACTATTCGCTATCATCCAATTACGATAGCTTTTGGAACTGAATAATCACCAGTGGAGGAACAGATATGATTTCTTCCGTCGTGCGTGGATTTCCAGATTTTGACGCAACTTTCCTGAGTGCAAGTCAGCACCGAAAATCGCGTGCGGGTCGCTCCTTTGAACAACACATCTCAAGGCTTCTTCGTGATGGCAGGATTGTTTTTGAAGAACAAGCTGTAACGGCAGGGCGCCGCCCGGATTTTGTACTGCCGAGCCTTGTAGTTCTGGTGGCTAAAAAAAGGAAGTTCGAAGAAGCGATGGTGCTCTCAGCAAAAACCACCCTTCGTGAGCGCTGGAAGCAGGTGGCGATGGAGAAATTCAACTGCGCGTTGTTCCTGGCAACCGTCGATGATCGTGTTTCTGCGGCGGCAATTGATGACATGAGCAATCAAGGCATTCATCTGGTTGTTCCCGAGTCGCTGAAAAAATCGAAGGAAACTTGCTACAACGGCAAGACAAACGTAATCACGTTCCGCGAATTTTTAGACGATGAGATTTCTTCGAAGAGACCTCAATTCTGTCTGGCCTAACAAACTAAAACTTAAGGTGTCAGCTTCGTTTATTTTCGGGCGAGGATCGTCTTCGTGTTTACCCGATAACCTCAAAGCTGTTGTAGCTGCCATCAAGCCGCCGACTTGTCCTCCGCCTTTTTTCGAGAATCGATAGGGTCAGACTTGATTGATCCGCGACGGGCATGATGCGTTACCAAATTAAAAGGTCAGCGACTCAATAACCGCAGTACACCAACGAGAATGTAGTGGCGTTATCAACCTCAGTGCCTCAGGGACGCAGCCCAATTGAATTTGCGCAAAATAAGTTCCTGTGTGGGTGTCTTTTTTTCTGGCTGCTTGACTAAAGAACGTTCGTTCTCTATGATTCGCTGGTCTTGTACGATCCATGAATTGGAGATTTGACCATGCAGCCCCAGCCAGCTATTTTTGAAGAACACGCAATCCGCCGTGTGTACGACGAGGCCTCGGAAACCTGGTGGTTTTCGGTGGTGGATATTGTGCAGGTGTTGACCCAGCAAGCTGATTACCAGACCGCCAGAAAATATTGGAACAAGCTGAAAGAGCGACTGGGCAAGGAAGGCAGTCAACTGGTGACAAATTGTCACCAGTTGAAAATGATTGCCGAGGATGGCAAGCAACGTCTGACCGATGTCGCTACGGCAGAGACGTTGCTGCGTCTGGTGCAGTCCGTGCCCAGCCCGAAGGCGGAGCCGATCAAGTTATGGCTGGCGAAGGTGGGTTATGAGCGGATGCAGGAGATGGCCGACCCGGCGTTGTCGCTGGAGCGAGCCCGCGAGACCTGGCAGAAGCACGGGCGCAGCGAAAAGTGGATACAGCAGCGCATGAATGGGCAGGAGACGCGCAACAAGTTGACCGACTACTGGAGAGAGCACGAGATCAAGAAAGGCGAGGAATACGCGATCCTCACCAACATCATTCACCAGGAGTGGGCCGATGTGGACGTGAAGGCGCACAAGGCGATGAAGGGTTTGAAGACGCAAAACCTGCGCGACCACATGAGCGAGGCGGAACTGATTTTTACCGCGCTGGCGGAATTGTCCACGCGCCAGATCGCCGAGAGTGTGGCGGCTACCGGAATGAACGAGAACGAAGCGGCGGCGAAGACCGGCGGCGGCATCGCTAGGAAAGCGCGGCTGGATTTGGAAGGCAAGACGGGCAGGAAGGTGGTAACGGCAGAAAATTATTTGCCACCGAGCAAGAAGAAGTTGGCGAAGAAATAACGGGGGAGTGTTGTTTATGGACAACGCCGTCATCCCCGAATGTCTTACCTTCGTCATCCCCGAAGGTTTCTATCGGGGATCCAGAATTTCGGCTAGTCAGAAGCTGGATTCCTGACCAGAACCGTCTCGGGAATGACGGAGTGGAAAAGCTTCGGGAATGACGAAAGGTCAAAAGGGGTCAGCATCGCTTTATGCTTTGAATGAAAATTGATGCTGACCCTTTTAATTCCATGGCAGGGCATACCCTTGTAGTGTGGATCCGGTTAGCCGATTCTTTCTTCCAGCGCACGGATACGATTTTCAACGTACTCGACTTCTTCCATATCCAATGGCACGGTCATTCTCATGGCGATGAAAAATCCCTGCACCTGTCCAAGCAACTGGCGGTTGACGGCCGTATCCGTTCGGTTGGTCATGATTTCCATTTTCGCCGTGCTGAATAATTCTTCAAACCCATCAATCATCTCTTCCTTGTCTGCCATTTGTTTCTCCTGAAATTTGTTTACTGCGGGAATTATATAAACCAGAGACTAACTGCGTCGGCATCGAAATACTTTTTATGAATAAAGCCTGGCACCCTTCGACATGCTGATGGAACAACTGATACGACTCAATAACCGCAGTACACCAACGAGAATGTCGTGGCGTTATCAACCCAGGGTGGTACATGGAATCAGGTCTTGCATTAGCACATACCCTCGAAGGCGCAAACGCAGACCCCTCCCAGCCTCCCTAACTTCGACAAGCTCAGTTCCGGCTTAACAGGGAGGTGTGTAGATGAGGTTGAGCGGGTTTTTACTTGATTTGATCGAGCAGCCGTTTGATTTGCGCGTGTAGTTCCGGTAAATCGGTGTGGATAGTTTTCCAGATCATTCCCAAATCAACCTTGAAGTAGCCGTGTGCAACGCGGTTGCGCATGGCATAAACAACCGTCCATGGGACTTCTGGATGAGCGGCTGCAAATTTCCCATGGTAGCTTTCGATGTTGTGCGCCGCTTCGCCGATGATTTCAAAATTGCGCACTACCGCATCCTGCGTTTTCTGGTCATTCAGAAACGCAACTTCGTCCGTGTCTTCAAGGTAGCGGTCAATGCGCTCGATCGCTTCGAGTATATGCTCGAGGTAATCCGGGATGCGTAATACGTCGGATTTGCTCATACCGCAATGGCTTCGGTCATCACTTGCGCGCGGAATTTGTCGGGCAGTGCGTTCGGGGTCAATACGTCCACGCTAACCTTAAGTAGCTTTGCTACTTCCACCTGTATCCTGGCAATGTCCATCAATGTGGTTTCGGATGTGGGTTCGACCAGCAGGTCGAGGTCACTGTCATCGGTGTCATTCCCATGCAACACGGAGCCGAACACGCGCACATTGAGCACGCGATGACGCAGGGCAATCTCGCGGATCGCCTCACGGTGAGTTTGCAGGGCTATAGAAGGGCGCATGGCATCGTTCCTATTATTGTTGGCGGCATTATAGCGGCTGGTGAACACAAAGGAAGTGGTTCCAGAGGAGGACTCAGGGGAGGTGCCTAATTGAATTGGCGAACAGTAGATACCCGTACTTGTTTCAACTGCCGAAAGCTGCCACCAGCGCCGCAATCATGTAAGCGTGGTCATGAACACCGGCGCTCTCGCGCGCGCTGTGCATCGCCCACATCGGCGAGCCGACGTCCACACTCGCGACGCCCAACTGTGATGCCACGATAGGCCCGATGGTGCTGCCGCAACCCAGGTCGCTGCGGTGCGCGTACTGCTGGCAGGGCACGCCGGCCTGTTCGCAAAATCCGATGAAGCGGGCGGCGGTTTCGGCGTTGGTGGTGTAGCGCTGGTTGGCGTTGGTCTTGATGACCGGCCCGCCATTCACGCTCACTTTGTGGCCGGGTTCATAGGCGTTCTGGAAATTCGAATTGTAGGCATGGGCCATGTCGGCGCTGATGAAGAAGCTGCGCGCCAACGCACGTTGCCTGTCTTGTTCGTCCAGCTTGGCATGGGCACTGATGCGGGCCAGCACGTCGGTGATGAAGCTGCCGCCTGCGCCCGCGGCGCTCTCGCTGCCGACCTCTTCGTGATCGAACAGGGCCGTCACGCAGGTGGCCGTTGGCTGCTGTGTCGCGATCAGCGCGGTGAGGGCCGCATAGCAGGAGGCCAGGTTGTCCAGCTGGCGGCTGGCGATGAATTCTTCGTTCGCGCCCCACAGGCTGCCTTTTTGCACGTCGTAGACAGCCAGCTCCCAGCTCAGCAGGTCTGCAACATTTGCCTGCATGGCATCGGCCAACAGCTTGCGCAACATTGCTTCGGCGTCATCACCTTCGCCAAGCTGCGCGAAGATCATCGGCAGTTCCGTCTGCTTGTTGAGCTTCAGGCCTTGTTCGTTTACATCGCGGTTCATGTGGATCGCGAGGTTGGGCAGCCGCAGCAGCGGCCGCTCGAAGTTCAGCAGCCGCGTTTGTTGGCCCGCCCCGGTGCGCAACACGACACGCCCGGCCAGGCTCAGGTCGCGGTCGGTGAAGGTGGCGAGTATCGGCCCGCCATAGACTTCCACCGCAAGGCGCGCGAGACCATCACTGCCGGATGCCGCCCTGGGCTTGACCCGGAACCCCGGCGAATCGGTATGCGCGCCGACGATGCGAAATCCGGCTTCCGCGAGCGGCTGGCTGCCCTGCACGAATGCGATCATCGACGCGCCGCCGCGCACGACGTAATAGCGCCCGCCCGCGGCGAGTTGCCAGCGCGCATCCTCTTTAAGCCGGGTGAAACCGTTTTTCTGCAGAAGCGCCTCGGCGCTCGCCACCGCGTGCCAGGGGCTGGGGCTGGCGTCGATGAATGTGATTAACTCAAGGGCGGTGCTGCGGTCTGGTTTGGATTGGGACATGGCGGGTAGCAGTGAGTGTTGATTTGGGTGAAGTATACAAGAGGAGCACTGCGAATTCGTCCATGACGGCATGTTAAAATCGCGCACCATGAAAATTAAACCCCATCCCGATTCCCTGCAACGTTTCCTGTTCGAACAATCCCATGTGCGCGGCGAGCTGGTGCATCTCGATGATGCCTGGCGTGAGGTGCTGAAGCGGCACGACTACCCTCCTGCTTTGCGCGCGGTGATGGGTGAGTTGATGGCGGCGGCTGTGCTGCTGGCGGCGACGCTGAAGCTGAAAGGTGCGCTGATCCTGCAGATACAGGGACAGGGGCCGGTGACGCTGCTGGTGGTGGAGTGCGACGGTGAGCTGAATGTGCGCGCCACGGCCAAGTGGCAGGGCGAACTGGAAGGGACCGGTTTTGCGCAGATGGTGGGCGACGGGCGTTTCGTCATCACGCTGGATCCGCGCGATGGCGGGCAGACTTATCAGGGTATCGTGGAACTGGACGGCGACAGCGTGGCCGGGGTGTTGCAGAACTACATGCTGCGCTCGGACCAGCTGGAGACGCGCCTGTGGCTGGCGGCGGATGAGCATGGCGCGGCGGGGCTGTTGTTGCAGAAGATGCCGGGCGAGGGCGGGTTTGCTCCCGGCGAACAGGATGAAGACATGTGGCAGCGCGTGACGCTGCTGACCGATACGCTGCGCAGCGAAGAGCTGCTCGGCCTGCCCGCGGTGGAGTTGATACGCAGGCTGTATCGCGAGGAAGATGTGCGCCTGTTCGACACCCAGCAGGTGGCGTTCAGGTGCTCGTGCTCCCGCGACAGGGTGGCGCGCATGCTCAAGATGCTGGGATGGGACGAGGTGCAGTCGGTGCTGGCCGAGCAGGGCATGGTGGAAGTGAGATGCGAATTCTGCAATCACCAATACCTGTTCGACAAGGTGGATGCCGAGCAGGTGTTCGCGGCAGAGGTATTGCTTGACGCCAGTGCCGCAGTGCATTGAGCTGAACCCATAGGACCGGTCTGCGAATATTATTCATGCAAGAGCCCCGCAGACTGTGGGGCTTTATTGTGTCTGCCGCTCAATGGGGAGGTGATTCTATTAAGCTTTCCGTAATTGAAGACAGCGCGGCATCGTTCCGGGCAGGGTCAAGGAAATAACAGAGCTGGCCCGTCATTCCCGTCCTTCGATGGACCCAGGATAAACTGTCCTTCGGACAAGCGGCAATGCAGAATGCCTTGTCATTGCGAGAAGGCAAAGCCGACGCGGCAATCCAGATGCTTTAAACAAAATGCATCTTTAGTCTTGCTGGATTGCTTCACTTCGTTCGCAATGACGGCATTTGGGATTCCCGCGCTTCACCTTAACACCTCCGTCATTGCAACAAGGCTTCAGCTGCGAGCGAAGCGCGGCAGAGGCAAAGCCGACGTGGCAATCCAGAATGCCTTGTCATTGCGAGAAGGCGCAGCCGACGCGGCAATCCAGATGTTTTAAACAAAATGCATCCTTGTCTTGCTGGATTGCTTCACTTCGTTCGCAATGACGGCATTTGGGATTCCCGCGCTTCACCTTAACACCTTCGTCATTGCGAGAAGGCAAAGCCGACGTGGCAATCCAGATGCTTTAAACAAAATGCATTTTTGTCTTGCTGGATTGCTTCACTTCGTTCGCAATGACGGCAAGGTTTTTTGTCTTGCCGGATTCCCGCCGGAATGACGGCATGTAGATCGTGAATTATGGAAAGCTCAATAGCAGCGGGTCTGCGCGCTAATAATGCGGCGGCCTTTCGTTTGCGGGCATCCCTTCATTTCTGCCTTCAGCCTGTGACTGGATGTGTCTTGCGAGCGCTTCACAAATCGCTTCAAGCCGGTCCAGCTTTTGTTGCTGCTGGTAGACCGTTTTGTTCAGTTCCTCGATCAGGTCTTCCTGGAAGGTGATTTTTGCTTCAATGTTTTCCAAACGTTCTTCGTTCATGGCGTGGCTCTGAAAGCACGGCGACAAGCCGTGAGATGGCGGCCATTCTAGCGAACTCCCGGGGGCAACTTGGCATTTCTTTCATCGCTGACTGGCCGTTGAGCCGGCAACAAAAGAAAAAATCTGTCTCTGATCTGAATTAAAATCCCGGCAAACTTGAGCTCCCCAACCACAAAGTAACTTTTTAGAGAGATATATTCATGCAAATCGATCCGTCCCAGCACTCTGTCGCCGACAACTACAAGCTGCTGACCAATCTGGTGGTGCCGCGCCCTATCGCGTGGGTCACCAGCCTGAATGCCAACGGTGTCGTCAATCTCGCGCCGTTCAGTTTTTTCAACGCGGTGGGCGCCAACCCGCTATACCTGATCATCAGCATCGGCCTCACTGACTCCGGGGAAACCAAGGACACCGCGAGGAATATTCTGGCAGGCGGCGAATTTGTCGTGAACCTGGTGACCGAGGAATTGTTCGACGCGATGAATATCTCGGCGGCGGATTTTCCGGAAGGGGAGAGCGAGCTGGAAGCGTCCAGGTTGCACACCGCGCCTTCCGTCAAGGTGAAGCCGCCGCGGGTGGCGGAGTCGCAGGCCAGCATGGAGTGCAAGCTGCACAGCTCGCAATTGCTGGGCAAGAATACGCTGGTCATTGGCGAGGTGGTGATGTTCCATGTGGCCGATCATCTGATGGGTCCGCGTATGCATGTGAATAATTTTGCGCCCATCGGACGGTTGGGCTCGCCTTCGGTTTATTGCCGCACCACCGACAGGTTCGATGTCAAGCGGATTGCTTATGCGGAGTGGGTTGAGGGTGACAAGTAAGGAAATGCTTTCTGGAATCCGGAATGATTCGGGTTGCAACCCGAACACGATAATTTCGCACCGGCTTCCTGTTGGTTTAAACTGGCGGGCCCGGATCAACCCTGCCAGATTGTGAGTCGTATGAATCTTCCCCGCTTTGATTTTTCACAATGGATGAACAAATTGTTGCCGGCGGCTCCTCGCCAGCCGAAGATAGCACTGGTGCTGGGGGGAGGGGGAGCGCGGGGCTTTGCCCATATCGGCGTCATCAAGGTGCTGGAATCGCAGGGCATAATACCCGATATTGTTGTCGGGACCAGCGTTGGATCGGCTGTGGGTGCGCTGTATGCGGCCGGTTACAGCGGTTTTCAATTGCAGGAAATCTCTTTTCCGATGCAGCGCGGATCGGTCTCTTCCTGGATCATGCCCAATCGGGGTTTTCTGACCGGCGAACCGCTCGAGCAATTCATCAACCGTATGGTCAAGCAGCAACCTTTGGAAAAACTCCAGCGCACCTTCGCTGCCGTTGCAACCGACCTGGACAGCGGCGAGGAAGTGGTATTCCGCAGCGGCGATACCGGGCAAGCGGTGCGTGCATCATGCTCGGTGCCCGGAATTTTCCAGCCGACGCGGATACTGGATAAAAGTTATGTGGATGGAGGTCTGGTTAAGCCGGTGCCCGCAAGTGTGGCCCGTGCGATGGGTGCCGATATCGTGATTGCCGTGAATATTTCAAATCTTCCGGAAAACAACCGGACCAAATCAATGCTTCATGTGTTGATGCAAACTTTTGACATCATGAGCGGTTCCATCAACCGCTATGAGCTGAAACACGCCGATGTAGTGATACGCCCCGTCACAAAGGAAATCGACCAGACTAATCTGGACGACAAGCACTGGGCCATACTTGAAGGCGAGAAATCCGCTGCTGCGGCACTCCCTCTGATCAAGGAAAAGCTGGAATCATTTAGTGAACGGTAGAGGGGCAATCGGGGGCGACGCTATTGTTGAACGACTGTCATGTGCGGCTGCTATGTCCTGAAGGAAAACCTCCTCCGGACTTTTTTAAACTGGGGTGGGAGCACTGAAAGCGGGCAATCTGCTATCTTCCGGAGCAGATGCAGAATTGTCACCGGGCCATGCCTGTCCCGAGCCTGTCGAAGCTGCCCGCGAAAGAGTCGATCGCGGGCAGCACCCGCAAAACTGGCTTTGCCGGCGTCTTGTCCGGCAGCCATGAATCGTCAAACCGGATACTTTGTTTCTCGGGCTCGTATTTTCTTGCGTTGAATAAAGTTGCGGGATTCAAACTGCAAGTACAATGGCTGCCTGATCTCCGACCTGCCCGGTTATCTATGAAACTCATTGATCCAAGAACAACCTATGTCCTGAAAAACCCGGTCGCCTTCGCGCTCCGGGTTATGAAAGCATTCCAGGCCAACCAGGGCATGCTGCTCGCCGGCGCGGTGGCCTACTATGCGCTGCTCTCCATCGTGCCGCTGCTGATCCTGGTGGTGATCGCGCTGTCGCACGTGATCGATCAGAACGTGCTGCTGGCGACGCTGAATACGGCGCTGGCATATGTGGTGCCGGGCGCAGGCAGGGCGATGGTTGCGGAGCTCAGGGCGTTCCTCGATCACGGCGAGGTGATTGGCTGGGTTCTGTTCATCACAATGCTGTTTTTCAGTTCGCTTGGATTCAATGTGCTGGAGAGCGCGGTCTCGGTGATTTTTCTGCATCGCATCGAGAAGCGCAAGTGGCACATCCTCGTTTCCATGCTGCTGTTGCCCTTCGGCTATATCTTTTTCATTGGCGCGCTATTGTTCGTGGGCACGTTCGTGATCGTCGATCTGTCGGCGATGGGCAGCGAGCATCTGGTTATCCTGGGGCATAGCTGGTCGCTGGGCGGCTTCTCGCTCTGGCTGATCTACGCTGCCGGTGTTCTCGGCGAGGTATTGCTCATTTCCGCGTTCTACTACTTCATGCCGGTAGGCAGGCTGACGGCGCAACACGCACTGATCGGCGGCGCCACGGCGGCACTGCTGTGGGAACTGATACGCCATGCACTGGGCTGGTATTTGAGCACGTTGTCGCAGGTGAGCGTGGTGTATGGCTCACTCACCACGGCCATCATTATGCTGCTCAGCATGGAGGTGGCCGCCACGTTGCTGCTGCTGGGTGCGCAGGTGATCGCTGAATACGAACGCATCGAGATAATCACAACTCCAAAGAAGCCGCCGTCGAAACGCAGAAAAGCCGGCTGAGTCCGCCGCAAATAAAATTGCCAAGTGCGTTGCCGCACAGTTCGTCCGGTGAAAGCCGTGGACAATG
>LSLI01000026.1 GCA_001577345.1 Candidatus Gallionella acididurans | reverse complement strand
ATGATCATTGGTCGCATCAATGCGTGGCGCACCTGGATGACGGTTCGAGCCAGTTCGCCCATCGAGATCGGATGGTGCGACAAAATTATGAAGCGGGACAATGCCGGTGCTTTGCAATCGCGTTTGATTCAGCGCGCTAGCGGGCATGCTGCGCAGTGGCGCAAGCGACTGTGCCGGCAACGCGCCCAGCGATGATTCATAGCCGCGCAGCCAAGACACAATGCGCGCAGCACCCTTTTCTCCCAATCTTGGCACGCCCACCCACCAGCGATACCCGCTACCGGTAATTCGGTCGATCAAATGCCCTATCGTTGGCAGCTTGGCCAGCACCAGTCGGCGTGAAATTGTTTCGTCAAACCAGGCGGCGACAAAATCCTCGCGCACCGGTTCTGTGGCAATGAGAGGCTCGATCCATTTCAATGCGGCCAACTGCCGATCAATCAGGCGTTGTCTTTTCTGCCGCTTGGTATTAGCCGCTTCTGGATATGCCTCGATATACGCTTGCACCAACTCTTTTTCGCTGAAGAAATTATCGGGATCGTAATTTTCTCGGAAAGCGTTGAGCGGCGGCTGCTCAGTGTTCTCTGTTTCTCCGGGCTTGGCTAATCTAAGTTTTAACAGGTGTGCATTACGCCGCTTCCCGTGTCGCAGTGACACCTGGAGCAACGTATCTTGTACCCACTTGAGCGTGGTTTTTGCCCGACGCAGATCCATACCTGTCTCAAGGTACCGATCGGCCATTTTTCCAAGGTCCACTCCCAACAGATTCGCCCGGTAAAATGCAACGTGATGCCGCCCTATTTTGCGCGTGACCTCGAATTGTTCTACGTCTTTCACGTCAACCCCTCACGGATGATATTGCCCAGCAAGCAGGCAATACCGTAGTTCCGTTGACCGGAAAAAGAAAAAACTACCTTATCCACACAATTAACCACGGATTTTGTGGATAAGTAACTAGCCAACATCTGGCAGATTGCGACTGCCCGCGTTTTTGGTTGGAGACCAACGCAATATCAAGTTTGACACTGCCTCTGCCTGTGTGTTTTTGCGTAACAGGTCTTTCGCAAAGACCGCCAGTCTGGCGTAGAGCCGCTTCTTGATCAGAAATGCAATGTTCCAGGACAACTCTTCGTCCCCCGGATACGCAGCACTCCCTACCAGCGTCATCGCGTGTTGCTGGTTTTCGTTCGCCAGTCGCCAGGAGGCAAAGTCGCAAGCCTTCTCGACGATGGCGGGCAGTTGATTTTCGAGCTGCGGCTGTTTTGTCCCGGAAGCGACTTCAAGAACCTTCCATTCGCACTCGATGAAATATTTCCGAGCCTGACGACTTTTGTCGTTGCTTTCTACCATCGCCAGTTCTTTGGCTGTACCGAGGGTGAGGTGGTAGTCAATGGCTTGACGACCGCCTTTTGAGTTGTTTCCAGATTGGAAATAACCTCTACGAAGTCTTTCCCCAGCCCCAGCAACAAAACTGTACTTTTCGATGAGTTCCATAATCCACGTTGCAAATTCCTGTCCTGTCATTACTGTCTCCTGTCTCACATCAATGGCTTGGCACTTTTATAGCGACCAATCCGAGTTGTTTTTCACTGCGATTGCCCACCCCCGACGATCAGCCACTTCCATATGCCAATCAGGCTGGTCACGGTGAATCCAGTCTGCATCACCACCATGCCGGTTGCATGTGACAGCAATCCAAATAATATCCACGCGATATTTGATACCAGAAACAAGACAAATCCCCAGCCGGAATAGCCGTTGTTCAACGCCAATAACGCTGCGCCACACAAACCGGTCAGGCATCCAGCCCACTCAAGTATCTCGATCACTTATCCACCTCGTTGGTATTGATTCATCTACCGGCTCAAAAAATTGAAGCGATCCATAAATTGGTCTTTTGCTGTTTCTGGAGACAGCGGCCAGATGCGATCACTCATAGGCTCGGCTGCTATCGGCGTTTTGTGGAGTACCCGTCCGCCAAAAAGGTCGCGTATTTCAGTCACAAGCAAGATGTTGTCGGCTTCTTTCACGGCGGGGCTTGGTTGTTCGGGTAAGCCGAAATGCACACGAACTGCCTGATCAAAACGTTCTTCAAGCAGCTTGTAGTCGGGTAACATGGCCTTTAGCGGGGATGGGATGTCCTTTAGATACGCTTCCGCTGCATCATGCAGCAAGACCTCTATCGCAAATTCGGGCAGTGCAATGCGACTGCACAACACCGAATGCTGCGCCACCGAATAGAAGTGCGACGCATGGCCGGCATATCTGCATTCGCGCGACAGTGCGGTCGCTATATCAATAATGTTGATCTGGTCGGGCTGCGGGTTCGCATAGTCCACTTTGCGGCCGGTGAATGTTGTCAGGAAAGCCATGGATATCCTTCAGACCTGATCGAACACATTTTTGATGGCTTTACCATTTGCTACACCGGCCTTCAATTCAGTACTCGCTGGTGTGCTATCGGGAATAGATGGTTGCATTGTTCCAGGTGGCACAATTGGTCGCCCATTGTGCAGTGTGGTTAGGCCAAGGGATGCCAGTAGCCTCATGCGCTCAGCACGGACACGCTTCGGATATTTGGCTAGCTCAGACTCCAGCTCTGGATAGCCTTCAAAATAGTTGATACTGATTCTCATGTTGTTTCCTTGCATTTTTACCCTATTGATGCAGCGTGAATGGTGGCAAGCCCGGCCCTTTCGTCTGCCCCTGGCCACGGCCCTGCTTCATTTCACGCCACCCCACCGCGCCAGAATCCGCGAACGTTTGCAAAGACCGAATCGGCTGCAATGGATACGGGTGTTTTCGCAAAAGTTGACTTGATTGCCGCCTCATAGAACGGCGCGCCACCGCCGACCATCACGATGGCATCAATATCCGCCCCTTCTTTGCGCAGTGACTCTTGGAGTTGAGCGCAGACAATGTGCCCGACCGTTGCTGAGGCCGCCGCGAGGTAGGGCGCAATATCCACCCTTGTGCCGAACACAGAGACGCTATTGCGGCCGGAGCGCACGGCGTTTTCCATTTTTCCTCGCCCGGGATTTCCGCCGTGGTCTGTTGCGATCAGCGACCCGGCTTCATCCAGGATAACCGACGAAGCATCGAGACTTGTGCCGGAGGACGCGCGCTTGAATTCACCATTGACCAGCAATACCCAGTCAACCGAAAAGAAACCGGGATCGACCACCAGAATACTGGCATCCTCAACCTGGCTTGTATCAGCAAGGCCGTGCAGGTAGTCAGCAAACCCGCCCAATGGCTGAGGAACAATCTTGACATCCTTGACCATAATTTTTTTGCGGGGCGTTACTTGATGTTCTCCCTTCATCGTCTTGATCAGGTGCTTGCGCAGGTTCTCATCAAAATACTGGCTGGTCGGCAATCCGGTGACGACGCGATCAATTTCAGTCATGCCGGTCAGCAACAATCCCGCGTTGAACAACGCGCGGTAGGAATCCGTTGCGCTGTAATTTTTATGCAGTTCGCGCGCCCAGTTCTCGATCCGGTCATGGCTAATGGCAGCGCAAAATTCGCGTCCATCCACCAGCACGCGCAGAGGCTCTTCACTACCCATGTTGATAATCTGTTGCCCGATGTTCTCTGCGGGCGCAGCTCCTGCAGGTCGATTTACCAAGGTTGGCTCACCGGTGCTGTCACCATATGCAACTTTCAAATTCGAGTACCCAATATCGATTCCGACTACTTGCATGTTTTTCTCCTAAGTTAAAGTTTGGTCAAACAGAATCAAAAACGGCTACAGCACGGCTGTGGAACACCTGGCAAGGATGCCTTGAAACACGGCACGCCAACAAAGCATCCACGGCACTCCTACAGCACGCATGGCAAATCGCTCAATGCCAAACACGACCTCAGCACGCCTGCAAATTAAACATCATCTGAAAATAAAAAATCAGAGAGATTCTTCGCTTATTTGACGAGAATCTCTCTGATTTTAATTTTTAGATGGTGCAGGATTGTGGGTGGACTACCCGTTTAATTCACATCCTGAGGAGATTTCCATGGAAGGCAAAAAAGTCGAGCAAAATACAAAGAAGCAAGTTATCGCGAGGGGGATAAAACGTAGTGTTGCGTTCAGCAATCCGTTTAACGTTCGAGAGGTTGTTTTTTACACAACGCCAGCGCAACTTGTCTATGAGACATCGTTCGATGCTTGCGCTGATTCCATGCGCAGTCTGAGTGCGGTCTTGCCCACCGTTGCAAAAAATACCAGTGAGATGATGGCGGTCAACGGGGCTGTCGATCACCTGACTAACAGCGCGGTGGCGGAAATCAGAAAAGAAGTGGCTCGTATCAAGAAGATTGCCGAGGATAATGGTATCCAGATTGAACGGCTTAGTTACTCAAATTCCATGCGCTATCCAGCGAAGCTGACGTGTAGCAAAGCCAGCGTGTATCTGCAAATGATTTTGGAATTGGACGAATTGATGTGCCTTGTCCACTCCGCATGGTTTGCTGGCTTTATCGCGGATGATGCAAAGGCCAGTCTTGAGCGTCAATGGCGCAGAAAAATAAGTGGCGTTTCCGCTGAAGTACAGGCCATCGCCGCTCGCGCATTCCGCGCGACAATCAAATCACGGGATAGCGATACAGCGAAACCAGCCGCAGTCGCATCAGACGAAAACGAATTTGATACGACTGTCGCGCCAAAGCCTGCCAAACCAAAGCCCGCCAAGAAAGTCCCTGCCGCTATTGAACCGGCGCATCAGTCAGTAGAAGTGGCTGCTGCGCTTTAGTGTCAATCGAACTAAATCAGCAACAAGACCGGGCCGTGAATGCACTTGGGAATTGCCCGGTTCTGGCTTGTCCTGGCTCAGGCAAAACCCGCGCGCTGTCTATGCGGGCAGCCAGATTATCAAGCTGAAAGCGTTTTCAGCGAATAACCGCTTTCTCGCGTACAGCAGAAGTTGATCCCAACACGACATGCCGATCCCGACACACAGCCGCTATAGAAACTGTGACATACGAACGACTGCAATCAGTCGTAAAGCAGGCGTAGAAACGTGTAATGATTGAACCCTTAATTTACCGATTATTTATCCTGCATCAATTGCTTAAAATTTCCCCCACTTCAAACAGGCACGATTACGCTACTTGGCTTAAGTTAGGCTTCGAAAGTCCGTTAGGCCGACTTCCAGACCGTCTTCATTTCGGCCAAAGCGGACTATCGCTCCAGTCTGGACTGAGTTAACTATGGGCGTCCGCTTTGTGGCATGGTGTTAGCATTGCGCTACAGCCGCTGCGTGCCAATTGCAGACCTTGTTAACTAAATCACATTAAGAGGCTAATGAAAAATATGCATTTCCTGCAATCCATCTTCGACGTTTTTTCTAAGCGGAAAGTGGCTTCACAAAATGTGCCACAGCCGATAAGTAATAGTTTTCGAAACCGTATCGTACTGTTGTGCCGCGATGTTATTGAGCCAACAGGATACATATCGGATTTCTGGGAGCAAGTCCATCAGAAACTAGCGTATCTTCATGGGACTCCCGTTCTATCCCCTAAGATTAGATCCTCGAATAACATTGAAGATGTTCTTCACTTTTTGGAGTCATGTGAATCAGATCATTTTCTGGATTTCGTTGAGTACATTTTCAAAGTCGATGCGTTCTGGCGTGTAAATTCAAAGAGTGAATTTGTTGGCCAAATAAATTCGTTCTTTGACGTCGACAATCTCCCATATTTCCTCACAGAGTATGTCGAAGTTGAGGAACAACGCGAGTACCGTGGCCAACCGACTACCTTTAGAGTGGTTGGGGCCTACCCTAAAGTAGTATTGCGAGAGAACCGTCTTGTACATTCAGAGGCAATTGCTCCGGCATTACACTTACTTACCGACCCTGCGTTCTCCTCCGCAAATAGTGAATTTTTGGAAGCGTTACAGGATTACCGTAAGAAGGATTTTGGCGACTGCCTTACGAAATGCGGAAGTGCCTTTGAGAGCGTAATGAAGGTCATTTGCGACAAGAAAAAATGGCCATACCTACAGACAGACACCGCGTCTACGTTACTTAATAAAATTATTACGCAGACGCAACTAGATACATTCTTTACACAACCGCTGATACTTGTAGCCACGCTTCGGAACCGATTAAGTACGGCGCATGGAGCTGGCACAATTTCTAAACAAGTACCACAGCACATTGCGCAATTCGCAATCAATACTACAGCATCGGCAATTCTACTGTTGGTGGAGGAAGCACTGTAACTAACCGAATTAATTAGTCCGAAGCGACTGACTGCTAAGGCCGATTTTCAGACCGTCTCCAGTTCGGCCAAAGGAGACTTCATCCCTACTGGTAAAATTGACCGCAAAGAGTTAGTAAGCTGACATCCGATTGAGATTTTCTAAGTTGTTCGGGTATTGTTACTCCTTGGTAGAAAAGGATCAAAGTGCTTAGCGTAGGAGCAGTTCTCTAATGTTTGAAAAATCGAGTGGAGTCACAGTCACGGAGAAGATGCTCGCGGAATTCTGCGAGCGGTCGTTCCTGAAGCTCTGGAGCTATCCGAATCCGCACAAGGATGACGGGCACGAATTGTGCGACCAGCTCGCGGTATTCGGCGACACCGTGTTCATCTTCTTTGACCGCGAGAGCGAACTTCCCGATATCCCCGACAAAGACCCGCAGGTCCTGTGGGAACGCTGGAAGCGCAATGTCATCGACCGCCAGGTCAGGACCGCGCACGGGGCGGAGCGCTACATCCGCAGCGGCAGGCCAATCTTTCTTGACGCAAAGCGCGAAAAACCATTCCCGGTGCCGCTCGACAAAGACAAGGCGGTCATCCACAAGATCATCGTCGCTCACGGGGCGAAGGAGGCCTGCGAACGGGCATCGCCGCAGAACATCTACGGCAGCCTTGCGATCACCTATACGGAGACCGACGGAAGCTCGACTCATCCGTTCCATATCGAGATCGACAGGCACAACCCGGTTCATATTCTCGACAGCCACAACATGCCAATCGTGCTGCGCGAGCTGGATACGGTCAGTGACTTCTCGGCCTATCTCGACGAGAAGGTCCGCGCCTCCGCTGCCTTCGACTATCTGAGCTATTGCGGCGAGGAAGACCTCCTCGGCCACTACCTCGTGAACTACGACGCCGTGACCAAGCGCCATGTCATCGGGCCGAAGGGCAAGGACAGGGGCAAGATCAACGGCGTGATGATCGGCGAGGGCGAGTGGCGCGACTTCGTGCAGACCGGCGTCTACAAGAACACCAAAAACGAAGATATCATCTCGTACTTCTGGGATCAGCTGATTCAGCGGACCTGCCAGAACAGTTTGGAGGGGACGCTTGGCGGTAACTCGAATATCGTGCGCGGCGAGAGTGCGATCTTCGAAATGGTCAAGGAGCCGCGCTTCATGCGTCGTGGTCTTTCCGAGAAGATGCTCAGCGCCGTCGATCGCTTCCCGGACACAGGTTCGTTCACGCGCCAGGTGACTTTCCTTCCCTCGTTTGAGCCGAATGTCGGCTACGTCCTCCTGCAATTGCGCGTTCCGGAAGAATTCCGCGCGGCGGCGGATTTTCGCGAGAAGCGGCAGACGCTGCTGGAAATTGCCTGCGGCTCGGCGAAGAACAAGTTCCCGAACTTGGTGAAGATCATCGGCATCGGCATCGAGGCCCCGAAGTTCTCGGGTGGTACGGTGGCCGAAGACTTCATCCTGATGCCGTGCGAGACTTGGCCGAACGAGAGGAAGACCTACTACGAAGAGCTAAATCGGGAGTGGAATTTCTTCGGAACACCCGCGCTGCGGCAGTTCAAGGATCACGTCACACAGTTCGTGCAGCCCCCGCGTCCAGAGAAACCAACGAAGACCGGCAAGATCGGGCGCAACGATCCATGCCCCTGCGGCTCAGGTAAGAAGTACAAGAAATGTCATGGCTGAGCCCGCGCAATTGTCGCCACAAGCGGTTGAGCGGCAGCAAGTTGCTGCATTTCTGACATAGCACCAATGTCGGCAATGGCCGATTTCCAGACCGGCTCCATTTCGGCCTAAGCGGTCGATCATTTCCGGCAAAACTCAGGTGTCTATGGGCGTCCGCTTCTTGGCAGGCAGTTAGCAAGGTACTATATCCGCAGGCAAAAGTGGATATAGAAAGGATAAGAAAAACAGGCGTGCTCTATGGCCGCTCTCGGCGGCGGGTCATTCGTGGCTGTTCTTCAGTTCTGGTATCCGCAATGCGATCAGCTGTTTCCTTTTACCCTAAGCTCGCGCAAGGCCTATCAAAAGAATTGCACCAATTACAATCACGCCAACAAAAGCTACCTGAGGGCTCTCGGGCTTGAGACCATGAGCAAAGCGTACGAAGTGCTCACAATTCCAATTAATTAATAAATACCTAGTGCCAAGGTTTTCTCTTGCTCGACGTAACACGTTTTGAGGGGTCAATGAACCCCAGTAGCCCTCTATTTTGAGGTCTCCCTGCTCTTTGAATTGCTCTAAAGATTCCTCTATAACTTTCCCATATTTGCCAGTATTCGAGATTACCGTAGGCAGGCCATTAATAAAACAGTCAGTGCTAACACCAAAATGCCTGAATCCTGGTCTTCCAGTTGATAAGACCGTACCAGGGCGAAGTGCTGCCAAATTGTTATTGAGTTGTATATTTGCTATCATTTGCATATTCCTTATTTTATGGATATATGCACGATACGCATATATGAATACTATGTCAACCCCCTCGATTCCTGTGGCAGTTATGCCATACAACACGCTTATAGGAAAAATTCTCCAAAGGCATCGCGAGCACATTGGGAAAAATCAAAGTGAGGTCGCAGAGGTGGCTGGACTCACACAATCCGCTTATTCGAGGATTGAGTCTGGTCAATCCCCATTGACGCTCCCACATCTTCATGCAATTTCTTATGCGCTAGGAATCAAACCGGATGAGGTGTTGAAAGAAGCAGATCAAATTGCTGGCAAGCTCGTGTCGCAAAACGTTGCGGTTCCATTTGATAAGCCCGAGAATAGTGACGACACAAAGGCTGCTCTACTTATTGGGCTTGGTATATTGTTATTGATATTGGCAGCTACCAATAGATAGAGAACATATTGATACGATGGATAGCCAATCATTTCGCAGGGCAATCAAACGGCAGGTATCAGCCAGTAACATGCATTCGAGGACAGCACTGTAGACGACTGCTCTTCGGCCATTGCGGACGCTGGTGATATTAGGGGAAGGCTGTCGATTCTGCCTGCTGGAATGTCCGGTTCCGAAGATTTCTAACAGTCAGTCAGGCCACAAGCAACACGAGATAGCGCAAGTGTTGAAACGATGCGAGTCAACTATCAGCAGAGAATTAGCGCGTAACTGTGGGCGCAACTATCGACCGAAGCAGGCACACGGCAAAGCAATAGGACGGCGCAGACGGTCAACGTTCAAGGTAATAAGTGTCGCGAATTTGATAGTACAGCTTTCTCAGCGAAATCTAAGTAACCAGTTACCGTGAAATTTTGGCGTGTATCAAATCTAGGTCGCCCGCCCAGACTTCTTAAAGTCGATCGGGATAAAAGCTTGTTTGATGCAATGCACGCAGTTTCTGGAATCATTAAACAATCAGGACAAGCCCCGCACCTAAATTAGTAAACGATAGTCATAGGGAGCCGATCCAAATCCACTTAGGTATGTACCAACCTTCGCGATTGCACTGGCAGAATCAAGCGTAGCGGGTAAACGAGAGTAATAATCAAATGTATTCCAATTCATTTTCGATAAACCAAGAATCTCGGAAGCAACTTGAACCACATCAGATTGCCCACGATATCGGCGAATAAGCAAAGGTGCCGGGATACGGCGCTTGCCTTGGTAATATTTGAAATTTGGGTTTTGTGCGCTTGGCGCTGATCCATGAACCCAAAGAAGCGCCGTATTGGAATTTTGAACGATAACTGCACCGCGAGGAATGGGGAACTTGTCTATTTCTAATTTTTCACCAACTAACTTTGATGCGAGATAACGTAGCGATTCTTCCACATTGACCTCAATAAGCTCAACGTTTGTTACACCCTCTAGACCTTGCATCAATCCGCGTTGCTCATCCTCTGTAAACGGTGTGCGCTTGTGAACGACCACACGTTTAGGGAGACGCATTTTTGCATCATAGAATAATTGCCGAATAGTTTCCCCAGTTCTGCGTGCATCGTCTTCCGACATAAAAGGGTTTCTGCCTCGTATAATAGGGTTCTCAATGCGCCCTAAACGGAATTGCAGCCCCTCTCCTCGCGCACTGTAGATGTGGCTGCATCCAAGCAAAACGTGATTCCCGCGAGCAGCAACTGTATCAATGCTGTAGCCGATTCCGACGAATGCAGTTTCATCATCCAAGCAGTCTAGTCGCCACGGTGTGCGAAGAGCCTTGGCGTAAAGAGCTAAGGAAAGCCACCACCGTGTCCGGCAAGGTTGCGAATTGATGAGTGTCTCTTCCCTAATGAATTGAGTTCCTTGCCCTTGACGTGCGGCATAAGCTTTTACATAGTCGTGAAGATCAAATTTCTCTGTTCCGGTATCGATAGTTTTGTATGGAGTCCATCGTGTCGGTACAAAAATTACCACAACAGCATTTGATCGCAAACCACGAATGACATCGAGCGCCCGACAAATTCGTTGGGCAAGCTGCATTGCGGCTGCCAAGGTACTGCCTGTCAGCGCGTCATCAAGCCCAATCCATGTGGCCTCTCCTGGGTTCGGATAAGTTAACGGCAGTCCAAATGCAGCCGAAAATCCAGGGAAGTCCTGAAGGTAATCTTTCTCAGAATTTGTAGGTAACGACCGCTCTTGTATCTGTCCAAAAAATCGTTTTAATTTGGGAGAATCCACTGGAGGGCTGATGACAGCAATGTCAATTGCTGGAGATAGTCCAGAGCTAGTAAGCTGAAAATCCCACGGCCTATTTTCTACCAACCCTTTCAGGGGGTTTGCATTTCTGACTTCAGCCTTACCGTTAAATGTACTGAATATCAGGCTGGCATCCTGAACCAAGAGTCCGCTTTGTTTTGCATATTGCTGTATTGCGCTTGGTAGCGGCTTCCGTCCTTTTTGGGCAAGACCAGCATAAACCGGGACATGAGCAATCCGAAACGATCCACCTCCGTGCGCAGAAATATCAATATTTGTAATTCTGCTCGTCCAATATTTCAGGTCGCTGTCGAATACATTGTTGTGTTGATATCCATACACGGCATTGCGTAGCTCCTTGCTGACATCTTTGTCTGCGAGTTGATTGTTTGGTAATTTGACGACGACTTCTGGTGTTAGCACTACGTGGGGCTTCCCTTCCAGGGAAATCAAACGACAAGATAGTGCTTTGTGCAACCGGTATCTTGTTCCATTCAGAGTGCGCTCATCGTAGAAGTTTGTATCCCAGATACGTCTACCTCCATCAGTATCGGCCTGAATTTTCTTGGCGACACTAAGCACCAAGGAGCGTCGAAAAAGGGACTGGATTCGCTTATCTTTGGCAATATCGTCCTCTGATAACGCCACTGCAACTGGATTGGCTCGAAGAGCCTTCCCGAAAGACTGGTGAATTTGTTGAGAACTTGATAAAGCTAAAGCACCTGTATCAAAATTGACGATAACGCCATCTGATGTTGCCATGCGTTCATCAAACCAATCACGGCGGTTTACATCTTGTGGTACAAGAAGATCAAGCTTTAGGGCTTGTCTGGGACAACTCAATGGGTAGGCATTGCTTTTTACTAGAGAGGTAACTGGCAGAGGAGGTATTGAGAACGCCATTTTTACTTGTTCATTTGAAACCGAAAGCACCTCTTTTGTTTTGGTAAGAGCATCGCCTTCCAGTAGCCGAAGTGCAAGGCGTGCTGCGATGTCATCAAACCCTTCAGTCGGCACAAAAAATACTTCACGGCCAACTCCGATTGATTTTGATAGGAATGCCTCGACGGGTTCGGACACATCCTCTCTAAAGCCGCACCAGTAAAGCCGTGACGGATTAGTTTCTGTATAAGCTTGTTGCAATACGGCCATCAAAGACGTATCTCGACCGCTGTAACCGACAACCACAAGGTCATAGTCTTTTAGTTCGTGTATGAACTCTGTGTGCAAACTTGCTTCCTGTTGCTGTAATTCTTCTGTGGTGTTCTTCAGCTCATCATAGCGATAGTCACCGTGCATTGAAATAACGCGAAGTTCACCATTTGAATGTTGACGAGTTGCTCGGTGCGCTGTGTCGATTCCCACTTCAATACATACAAAATCGGACGAAGAGCAGGCGCGTCCAACTAGACCGTCAAAATTTGTAGTCCAGACTGTTCGAATAAGACCAGCCTTGGCAAGCAAAGGAATCAGGCGATATCCGGTGTGAGGCTTAGCTTGTGCAACATAGGATTGAAAAAAACTGCGCCTATCCTGCCCTGTCGGGTAGCACTCCTTGGCATAGAAAGAGTATTCATCAGGGGTGTTGGCAGCCGGGTAACGTCCTCGTTGATCCAGCCAACGTTGTATGAGCAGACGTGTTCCAGGCAGCGAGAGTTCCCCCACAGATTCTCGAAGAGTAGGATTTTTTGTGACGAATATTTCCCGCTTCCACTCCCAGATGCACCGTTGAGCAGATGGCATACCTGAGGAAATTGAAGCTCCTGCACCGAGTAGCAAGCAAACTGGTCGTGTACGATTTACTGCGAGAGATCGAACAAAAGCATCAACAGACAAATGCGGCAACCCTCTTGCTATTGCAATATTTTCAAAGGCTATTGTCACTTGATTTGATGGGTTTTATAAATTTGGTGTGCGACTAGAGTTGTCAGAACACCGCATAGAAAAGATTAAAGGGGGAAGTTCGCATTGTTTTTCGAGCGACGGTAAACAATTAGTCCACGCGCTGCTTCGGCACAAAAAAATGCAGTAAAACTTGCAGTCACGTGATTCCCCCTTAAATAACAAACTTGCTGATTGGTCATCTAGAAGATGAAGAAACCTGCGCCAACTATTGTGCATTTTAAATATCCGTTGAACGCAAGGGGAAGCATACTCAAGTAACTGAATGCGAGCAAGGTATGCTTTACTTCAAGTCGCGAAGCGGCACTATTCAATCTGACAGTAGTTTTATTCATGTTTGGGCACGCGCCTTTGCCAAGCGATATAGCCGCCTTGGGTCATAAATGACTTCTCCGCACTTGGAACCGGACATTCCAGCAGCATGCTTCAACCACCTTTTTCGAAAGATGTCACAGTTCGCTAAGGCCGAATTTCTGACCGTCACATTATCGGCCAGAGCAGACGAACAGCAGACCTATCACAAACGACCGCTTCCAGCCTGATAAGCGGACGGTTTTGCTGACTAATCCAAACGGGCAATCATTCCTTCACGGTAATCGATACAAATTGCAAGTGGTGCATGAATTCCCGAAGGATTAGAAGGGTCGCGGCAAAGGTAACACCATTTGAAATCAATTCCTGTGATGCATTCCTTCCGAGCGATACCATTGTGAGTCGTTCAAATGTTTGCTCCATCGCATCCAGGGTGAGGATTAACTTTGACCCATCGGAAATTCCCGAGTTGAGCGCGATTTTGCGGATGGCCTCATCCGTGGTGAAAAGCCTGGTGCCACCAGATATTATCGTTCGCGCACTTGCCACTGCATCTTCGACTGCAACGATCGCATTTTCGAATTCTCCCGGTGTCGGTGGATTATGATGGAAATATTCGGCTGCCGTTTTTCCTGAGCCGACAGGAAGCTTGAAAACTGCACTGGGTTCTACACCCATTCCTGCGGCAACAGCAGTTTGTTGCTCGCCGATATGAAGCACCGAGATTGGGGTGCCATCTGGAATGCCAAGTCTAATTGCTCCGTACTGCTCAAGAATCCTTGCCTCCATATCAATGGACTACTAGAAGACCGTGAAGCCATTCCAGAAAATCTGATTGCATATCCGCACTGATTCCATGCTCTATCGGATATAGACGGGTCAGGTGGACCACACCCAGCTCGTCCAGTAATTGTTCGGAACGATGAGCCCAAATCACCGGCAACGTTGGGTCGTTCTCGCCATGCCCGATAAAGCCGTGAAGTTTTGCCAAGCGCTCCTTATCTGCCAGATGCGGAGCGAGCTCGGGCAAAATGCGCCCCGACAAGACGGCAAAGGCAGCTACTCGCTCTGGCGTGCTCAATGCTACGCTGGCGCTGAGGATGCCGCCTTGACTGAAACCGGCAATCACCGTGTTCTGGGGAGCGATACCGTAAGCCAACTGCAACTGTTCCACGAACCTGATCAAGGTCAGTCGACTTTGCTCGGCTTCGTTCTCCACGATACTAGGTCCGTTCGCCGTGAAGGCAACCCGAAACCAGCCAAACTGCCCAGGCGCAAACTGAAGCGGCGCACGTGGCAGCACGACCAGGATGTCAGGGTCGATCGCTGACGCGAGATCGGCAAGATTCATCTCGGAACCGCCGACACCATGCAGCAACACCACGCACGCTTTCGGATGGGCGGATTGCGGTAGCCGCTGACGAAAATATAACTCGAACTCCGCGCTTTGCTGCAGTGTGCCGATATTGTCTTGCAAATTGTTCATGATGTAATCCTACTGAATTTCTTTTCGGTCATTCAAACTGTAAGATCAAATACCAATACTTCTGCTTTATTGGCATTGGTAATTTGTATGTGACTTTCTTGCTCCAGCAAGACGGCATCGCCAGAGGCGATTTTTTGACCATTCATCACCAGCTCTCCGCGAATCAAGTGCACATAGGCTTTACGGTGCGGATCTATATCAAGACCGGCGCTTTCATTTTCATCAAATAATCCGGCATAGAGCTTCGCATCTGCATGAATGACTACAGAACCATTTGCACCATTGGGAGAAGCGACCAAACGCAATGATCCCCGTTTCTCCGCTTCGGGAATAGTCCTTTGCTCGTAGCCTGGCGGGATTTCCTGGACATTCGGCTCGATCCAGATTTGCAGAAAGTGCGTCACTTGTCCTTTTGCATGATTGAATTCACTGTGTGTCACGCCAGTACCCGCACTCATGCGCTGAACATCCCCGGGCGGAATGCCTTTGATGTTTCCCATGCTGTCTTGATGCGCAAGCTCACCCGAAAGAACATAGCTGATGATTTCCATATTGCGGTGGCTGTGCTTGCCAAAACCCGTCCCCGGTTCAATACGGTCCTCATTGATCACCCGCAAATTACCCCATCCCATATGATTGGGATCGTAGTAATTGGCAAAAGAAAATGAGTGGTAGCTTTTGAGCCAGCCATGATCGGCATAACCACGTTCTTCGGATTTTCTGAGCTTTAACATATCGAATCCCTTTTTAAATGTATTGGAAAGCCATCTGGCCGCCATCCGCAAAACACACTTGCCTCGTTTGTTAACAATTGTAATTGCATTCAGAACGTTAAGGGGTAATTAGCATGTATATAAATGTCTGTCGCTCGTAACCATGCGCTACCATTTTTAATCGCGCCAAAGATAAGCATCCATGGACAGCGCGCCATAGGAAAAACGAGGGCGATAGCGCTGTGGAGTATTATCCTTTGCGGCACCCATGGCAACGAACAGCGGCAAGAAATGCTCTTCGCTTGGGTGAGATTCGGCGCCATAAGGCGCGGAACGATAGGTGAGCAGGGCCGAAATATCCTGCGCTGCCAATCGCCCGGCGACCCAATCGGTAAAAACTTCCGCTTGCGGCATAGGCGCTTTGTCTGGATTTGCGCGCCAATCCAGCCACGCAAAGTTGTGCGTGATCGCGCCGGAACCGACGATAAGCACTCCTTCGTCTCGAAGGGGCGCCAGTGCGCGGCCCAACTCGAAATGGGTTGCTGGGTCAGCGTCGCGTACCAATGAGAGCTGCGTGACCGGCACATCGGCTTGCGGGTACATCGCCGATAACGGCACCCAGGCACCATGATCCAGCCCGCGGTTTGGATTGAGATCAGCCGCCAAATTGGCAGCTGACAGCAATGATGCAACACGTTCGGCCAGAGCCGGTGCGCCCGGCGCACGATACTGCATGCGGAATAGCTCCGGTGAGAAACCCGAGAAGTCGTGTATGGTTTCAGGCGAATGGGATAGACTGACCGTTGGCTGGCGAGCCTCCCAATGTGCTGATACCACAAGGATCGCTGCAGGTTCTGGAAGCAATTGGCCGATCTCGCTCCAGCAGGCCACCGCATCGGGTGCCTTTAACAAGGCATCGGGCGCACCGTGTGAAACAAAAACAACGGGCATACGCATAGACATATCAATCTCCAGCTCCATCAATAACTCTTATAAAGGGCCTTGCGATTTTGCAACGGCCACTTAAGATCAGTACTCTTTACGGCGCAGTACCGCGAAAGCTCCGTCGCCCAGCAAAAATTGCACGAATAATGCGATCGCCCAGAATGCCGGATATTCCCAACCACCACCCTTGTTAGTGAACAGCCAGCCATTGGCACCGTGGACCGAGAAGATGGCACCCAGTAAAATTGGAATGAGTGCCAAAGCTACATATCGCGCATAGATGCCTGTGATCAGCGCAATCCCTCCGGCCAATTCGACAAACGTCGTGATGTAGGCCAACCAGCCTGGTAGCCCTACTGACTCAAAGAATCCGGCTGCACCCGGCAATGTGAATACAAGCCATTTAAGCAGGCTGTGGGCGATAAATAGGGTGCCGAGGCTGACTCTCAATACAAGCGCGGCGTAAGGCGCAGTTTTCTGATCAATCATGGTGTTTCTCCTTTGTGGATGTTTAATTGGTAACGTTGAGGATCCAGGCGACAAATCGACTTGCCGCCTATTGCCAATATTAATGAATGAGTTTCTAGGCGCTGTTAAAGCCAAGGTTGTGCGGTCCTTGCAATGTGATGCCCAGCAAACCCAGTGCTTCGAGTTGACGCGCACGATGTAACGGACCTGCATCAATCGCGACCAAACCGCCGGCCTTTACCAGGTTGGCGACAGTTGCTTTGGCCGTTTCGTCGTTGCCTGCAATGAAGACATCCAGCGGCTGCCCTGCCACTTTGCCTGCAACGAGCGTATTGGCGAAGGTCGTGTTAAATGCTTTGACGACTTTACTTTTAGGTAACAGTGCCGCTACTTGCTCACCTGCTGAAGTGTCGGACGCGATGGTTAAACCGTCGTAGGTGTCGTTCAATGCATTGGAAATATCGACGACGATCTTGCCTGCCAGCTGTCCGGAAAATTTCCTCGCGATTTCAATGTTTCCCGAATACCACATTGCGAGCACGACCACTTCATCGTGAATCGAATCGCCAACTGTCGCAGCCGATACAGTCGCGCCAGGCTTTAATGCTTTGTGTAACTCATCCGCAAGCGCTTTTGTTTTGACAGCATCGCGACCGAATATGGTTACGGAATTACCACCTGCAACCAAGCGATAACCGATGCCTTTTGCCATGCTGCCGGTACCAAAAATAGAAACGTTCATTTTTTTCCTTTCGATTAAACTTATAAAGTTGTGACTGCAAAGTTGTCTGATATATAGGTCACCTGACCTTGGGAATGCGAGCACCTGATGAACCATGATCACTTCCCATTTTCTTGGGCAGTCGGACGGGAGTCAGTGTTACGGTGCCAGCCCGATCTGTTTCATATACGACTGGTTATCCCAGAACAGATACTCTTCATCCATGACACCATTTTTCCAGTGGCCGACCGTACACATGATTAGCTTGAAGGATTTTCCCGTCGGTGCAATTGTCTTTCCGTCACCAATAGGCATGGGCCTCGAGAACGTTCCTTCCATGA
This sequence comes from Candidatus Gallionella acididurans, assembly GCA_001577345.1. GTDB lineage: Bacteria > Pseudomonadota > Gammaproteobacteria > Burkholderiales > Gallionellaceae > Gallionella > Gallionella acididurans. Next base: position 15,007 of record LSLI01000026.1, on the reverse strand, counting down.
TTCCGATGACGCTCGTCCATTCGCCCTGTGCGACCTTGACCGGGTGTTCCTGAATGCGGGTGTCCGGCGCATAGACGAACATCGCCTTCAGATCTTCGATGTGCCTCTCGATGCCCCTGGTCTGATGCCCATCCGGCCAGTGCACGATGACGTCCTTGGAGTGACTCTCGTGCAGGCGATCCCACTTCTGGTTGGTAAAGACATCAAAATCCAGGGTGTCAAATTTTGCGATCTCTGTTTTGGCAAGCTTCTCCGCCATCTGGTATCTGGCAAGTTCCGAATTGTCGGCGACAGCGACAGTCGACAACGCAGCAGTCGTCACGACGACGCATACTTGTGCAAACACCCGCAGATTGTTTGTCATATTCAATGTAATCATTTTTAATCTCCTGATTTGGCTCAAAGATCGGGTCGAGTCTTCCCGAGAATTCTGGCTCCTGTATCTATTGGCTAAGCTGTTGACGACTAGCCATGTCCCGCCATTGATTGAACTATAATTGTCATTAACTATTTGATAAAGTAGCTAATATGAAATACATTGTTTCTTATATGTTGATAAAAAGGCGGTTTAAGAAATGGATACGCTGACCAGCATGAGAGTTTTTACGACCGTGGTGGGAACGGGCAGTTTTACGGGTGCTTCAGATCGGCTCGATATGTCGAGGGCGATGGTCTCCAAATATGTCTTCAATCTGGAAGAACACCTGGGCACGCGGCTTCTGAACCGAACCACCCGACGTTTAAGTCTGACCGAATCTGGCTTGGCTTATTACGAGCGCTGCTTACAGATTATTTCTGATGTGGAGGAGGCTGAACAGGCGGCTGGGCAACTGACAACCACTCCAAGAGGAACATTAAAGATCACCATGCCGTTTGCGTTCGGGCTGCACAGGCTCGGCCCGGTTATCGCCGATTATGTGCATCTTCATTCGGAAGTGAAGCTAGACCTCTCGCTTAACGACCGCTACGTTGATTTAATTGAAGAAGGGTTTGATTTGGCAATTCGGATAGGCACATTGCCCGAATCAAGATTGATTGCACGAAAATTGGGAGTTGCCAGCTCCATAGTCTGCGCATCACCCGCATATTTGAAGCAGCATGGCATACCCACTCAACCGTCAGACCTCAACAATCACTCATGCCTAGGCTACACCTATACGAATAGCGGCAACGAATGGCGCTTCAAGAACAAGGAAATGGAAGAAGTTGTCCACATAACTGGAGCAATCAAGGCCAACAACGGAGACATGCTTCGCCATGCCGCCCTGAATGGCGGAGGTCTGATATTGCAGCCGCTGTTTATCGTCGAGGATGATTTGCAGTCGGGGCGCTTAGTGCAGGTACTTGGCGATTACACATCAACTGAATACGGAATATATGCGGTCTACCCAAGCCGGAAATTCCTTTCGGCTAAAGTGCGAACATTTGTGGATTTTCTTGTAGGTCGGGTAAGTGCTATGTCAGATTAGCTATAATTCAAAACAAATAATTGTGTGGATTTAACTCGCTTTTGTAGACATAAATCACATACAGATTGTCAGCGATGAACATCCCTAACTGGATTTTGACATTCAGCTTCGCTTCGATTGCAGTTTGTCACCAATGACCGCCATCGGGCAGCGAGTTTAGGTGGTCGATGTCTCCTTGCGGCAAGAGGCATGCATGCTCATAAATTCCCATCAGATTTAAGGTCTGCTGTCAGCAGTAAAGCAGTCGCTCAGATGTTCCAGATTGAAGGTCGGGTGTGGCCGACGACCGGTCATCGGTCACTACTTACATTTGAAGCAATTCATCAATAAGTCCACTTAGGGCATACAAAGCAGATGTTCGGAAAACTTAAGTCGCACCGTACCCATTGTCAGTTCGAAATAACAGCGCTTCCCTTGATTCTGGATCCATAGGCTTGCATCTTGGACATCGAGCAGATTGAACGTCTGCCGGATTCGGCGATCAGTTCAGTATGGCGTCGCTTATGCAATAAAACCGGATTGGTCTGAGGCCACCGCTGAACCGACTATTGAAGTTTGCTTTTCGACTCGCCGATTGAGGCCAAGAGCTCCTCCACCTGGTCGAGGAAAGCGGCGAGTTCACCCTGCTTGCCGGCGCCCTCCGACCGCCATTCGCTCATCGGCCTGATCATCGCAAGTTCGCGAGCGCCCCGCGACAGCTCCTCCAGCTCGTGGACGGCCAAGCCACGCCCGCTCAAGTAGTACTGAGCCCATCGGGTAAAGGTTAGGATCCACATCGAGACCATCAGGGCGCCGTCCCACCGGGTCCAGTCCGAGGTGCTGGCGAGAGGCTGTTGCACGATCCGCCTCTGCCGCTTCAGGATCGCCTGCATCGATTTCAGGCTGGCCTGCTGTCGCCCGGGGCTGCTGTAGGCGAAGATGAGCGCGGTGATGTTGGTCGTCTGGCCCTCGCGCGCTCGGTCAAACAGCCGCGGCTGGCCATTCAGCTGCGGTTCCAGTATGCTAGCCAGCTCCTGCACCCAGATCTCACAGGCATCATCGAAGTTGGCCCGGTTGTTTTGCAACAAGGGAAAGACGACATCCTGGAACAGCCACGGCTCGGCCCAGGCCAGTTGCCGCATATGCCCGCGCATGGAGTCGACCAGGTGCCTCAAATCTGCGGCGGGGATGGTCGCCGGCAGTGCCTCGTGCAGCGCCGCGACCAGACCTTTATAGATCTCGGCCTTCTTCGGATTCGCTGCCGCGTGATGAACCATCCAGCCCAGGGCACGCACCCGCTCCGGGTAGGCAAAGGCGGCCACCAACTGTAGCACTGTGGCGAGCCCTCCCGGTTTTTCCAGCTGCATCTCAATCGCATTCAGTCCCATCCATTGCAACAGGCCATTGCTGCTGCGAACGAGCTGGTCCCGCTGTCCCTCGCTGATGTCGAACTGCACTGACAGCGAAATTTCGCTGACGATCTGGCTCAATAGGGAGATCCTCATCGCGTCCGGGCCTTGAGGCTCCAGCGGCACGCGAGCTGCCTCGGTTTCGACGATCGCCAGCAAAGCGTCTGGGACATACAGCCACAGGAACTTGATTGAGTAGTACTCCGGCCAGGTCAGGGCTGCATATTTCGTCGTATGGAACAAGTGGTGCGGGTGATAGGGGCTGTGTAGCAGGGTCTCTACCGGCTTCCGAAAGAACCCGGCCTCCATCACGGCCAATTCCTTGTTCACCTCGTCATACGCGCGGTTGAACGATGCATTAAGGAACCGTGCCAGGAATTCCAGAAAGTCACGCTCGGATTCGAGCTCGCGAAAGTGGTAGTCCCCGAAGCGTGAATGCGCGAGTACCTCGCCGAGCACCTCCCAGGTCGCCGTGAAGTCCGAGAAGCCGCCCGCCTGCTGGTCCAGACAATTGCGCAGGCCTGCCGTCTCGGGCAGCGCGAGCGAGCCATCCTTGAGCAGGCCCAGCGCCGCCATCTGCTCCTTCAACAGATCGCCACTCAAGCCTCGTAGCGACGGCGCGCCGGTCCATACGCTAAGCACATCGCCTGCGCGGGCCTTCTCGAGGAAGCGTAGTGGCTCGTAGCGTCGCGGCGCCGTCGGCGACGCCTTGGAGTCAAAGAGAAGCCGCATGGAGGGATTCTCGGTCTCGGCTTCGGGTTGCGCGGCCTCCGCCTCCTGCACCAGTCCGAACTTGTATTGCTCAACCTTGAGCAGGACATCTGCCGGGATCGGGGTGACCAGCAAAGGGTAATTTTCGGCCGCTTTCTGAAACGAGTTGGACAGGTTAAAACCTGCAACCGGTAGCCTGTCCGGTCCCATGATCAGGATGTAGCGATCATGCAGTCGGCCATCTTTCAGGCCGAAGATGCGCAGCTTGATGCGTTTCAGTAGGTGGCGGTTGTGCTCACAGCTCGCTACCAGGTTGTTAATCCGGCTCGAGGTGGGCTTGTCGGATTCCGCCGACGTGGCTTCACCTTCCTCAGATGGCATGGATAGTGGGATGGAGCGATCATCCAGTTGTCTTTCCTTGAGGCCATAGATGCGCAGCTTGATGCGTATCAGTAGATGGTGGATGTACGCACAGCTCGCCGCAAGGTTGGGCTGGTCGGATTCGCTTTTCGCGGCTTGCGCTTCCTTGAGCTTGGGCAAGGAGGTGAAGACAATGTAGTCCGCTTCCTCTGCCGCGCAGAGCAGCACCAGCCCCAAGCCGGCGTCCTCGAAATAGGGATCGAAAATGACCACTTGGTGCTTCTGGTACTTGGCCAGCAGCGCCCTGAACCACTCAACGAATTGCAGTCGCCCCTCGCCGTCGCCCTGACCCCAGCGCAGGAAGAACCTCCCCTCCGACTTCGGCGGGTGAAGCCGTGCAAAAAGAGAGACGAGATCGCGGTTGGCCGGAACCCAAGGATCCGCCTCACGCCCGCCAATGCGGTTAGTGAATCCCAAATTGCCGCGATTGATAGTCAGGGTGGCCTTCACCCGCGCCGACACGGACGGCCGGGCCGTTTTTTCCAGCCAGTCAAACTTGACCGGACTCACTCCGTGGCCCACCAGATGGCCCTGAAGATGGAGTTCCCGGACGTACCCGATCCGCCACAGGCAACACAGCGTACCCTCACGGGAATGGTCGCCAGGGAAGCCGAAGATCTCCAGTTCGGTGCTGTCGGTCCTGGCGCGTAGCTGGTCGCTCAACTCGAACTTGCACTCGAACACGCCTTCCGCATTGCGTTCTGCGGTGGCGACGCACGAGTAGGCGATTTGGCCGTCGTTCGCGATGCTCAGGCGGAACTGGAATCGGCTGAAGTGCGGTAGCTGCATCGGATCGAATCGGGCGACCAGGGCGCGCGGAGCATCGGCCCAGCCTACGCTCAGCAAGCGCCGCTCGAAGTCGTCCAGCGCAGGAAAGACCAGTAACTCGAGGTCGCCGAACCGGGCGGTGTCGGTGCCACCGAAGTCTAGGCCTGTATCAGCGTTGAGGTGCTTGACCACCGATTCGGTCAAGGCAACGTCGTAGTTCTGACCTAGGCGGAACAGCGCCCCCTTGTCGGTCTGGGTGATCGAAGCGCTGAAGGCCCCAGCTCCGCCATGCGGGCTGGAAGGCGAATGCCGGTCATACGCGTCGCGGTTGAACAGGTAGGCAACGGGGCGGTAAGCCAGTTCATCGGCAGCAAGCGCGGTTGCCCCGAACCGCGCTTTCAACTTGTCCGAGAGCCCAAGCTTCAGTTCTTCGCTGATTGCCGAGACGGTTCGGCCAGCGCTCAATTGCCGTAGGAGGTCCGCGCAGTGGACGCTTTTGACGTACAGGTTGAGCCGGGTAACCTGCACTTGGACTTCCCCGTAGGTATGGAAGTTATGGTCGTCGCTGGAGGACCAGCAGTCGCTGGAATGGCTGTAGGGAAGCAGACGGCCGTAGACTACGCGATTTTTAATCGATTGCTCGGACTTGATCTGCAAGATCCACAGCTGCAGCGCACAGTTGCGGGCGTCTTTCGAGAACAGCCGCGCCAGCCGGCCGTCGTTGAGCAGGTCATCAAGTACAGGAGCCATCGATTCCTTTTGAGTGCCTTTCCTCATTCTCATGACAGCTTTGCCGGACGGAGCTGATTGCCTACTTCCGCCTCGAGTCGGAAGTGTGAGTCTACCAGACTGAAAAGCTGCAGTTCAGTGTAATTGGCCGTTCAAGGACAGCTTACAAACACATTGCAGACGAAATCGGCTGGCCATCCCGGATGGCGGCTTTGGCCGAGAATGTGACGGTCAGAAATTCGGTGCCAAAGCGGACGAATAGGCATATGAACTACAATGGCTGCAACCGGCTAATTGCTTCCGTTGTGAAATCAGGCGAGTAGTTCGAACGATTTCTTCGACTTCAGAATCATGGAAAACAGGAACGAGAATGGTTCAACAAACCCAACCACGCAGCAGCGGCGCGTACACCGCCAACCTGCTTGGAAACATCAAGAGCCACCTGGCCGGACTTCAGGGCTATGACGTCATGGCTCTGGAGCTCATTCAGAACGCGGACGACGCGAAAGCGGAGTCGGTGGTTTTTGACGTCACCGATCAGGGTCTTGTTGTTTTCAATAGTGGCCAGTTCACCTACTGCGGTGACCTGCATAGCCGTCCTTGTGGCTTCATTGCCAGCAGCAATTACAGTTGCGACTACCATCGAATTGCCGACGTGGGCAGCGGAGGAAAACTCTCTCGTGGCGATAACATCGGGCGCTTTGGCATTGGCTTCGTATCGACATATCAGGTTACGGACCACCCGGAGATTCGGTCCTCCAACGTAAAACTAACGCTTCACCCAGAGCAGGGGCAATGGTTTATTGAGCCATACGATCAGCCTGAAGGCACCACGTTTTTCTTGCCTTGGGCGGATGACCCCGATACCGAAGCTCGGCTGGCTCTTGGAATGTCGCACGTTAGCGCCGCTCTCATCGACCAACTTGTCGCTGATTTTCAGAATATCCTTCGCAAGAGTTTGTTGTTCCTCCGGCATGTCCGGACAGCGGAAGTTCGCCGAAACGGCGAACTGGTGTTGGCATGCGACCTGAACCGAGGTGATGGATCTGATTTGATTGTCAGTTTCCGCCCGAGTGACGAGGTCGAGCAATGGCACATCTTGCGAGCCGATGTTGCAGAGTCTGCGGCGAGGCTGTATGCCTCGCATCCCCGCCTTGAGCCTCTCGGGCGCGGCACCAAGATCAGCATCGGTTTGCGAATCGATCCCGAGCCGCTGGCCGAGGGAGTGCTTTACGCGTTCTTGCCCACCGAGCAGTCGACCGGATTGCCGATGCAGATCAATGCCGACTTCTTTCCAGAGTCCGATCGAAAGGCGGTCATCTTCGCTGGGCACCAACACGAGCAGGCGTGGAACGAAATGCTCATTGATGCCGCCGCTGCCGAACTTGCCAGAGACCCTGAGGGCTTGCGGACGATGCTCGGAGACGTCCAACTCTGGCAGATCCTGGCGCGGGCGTTTGAACTGTCGAAACCATCGAACCACCCGACTTGCTTCAAGAGCTTTTGGGAACGATTGAAGGTCACTGGTGCCCAGGCACACATTGCGCTGGCCCAAGACGGCAGTGTTCAGCGCCCCAGCGGGGTCTTTCTGCCGCGCAGCCCACTGACAAGCCATCAGGCAAAGACACTACTGGAGGTCGGCGGAAGGTTGATCGCCGAAGATCTGCGGCCGTTCCAGACGGTGATAAACCAGTTGGGCGCGCCAATCCTCACGTTCGATCGGCTGGTGACCCTGCTTGAGCAAGCGATGGCGCAGCAGGTTCCTGGTGAAGCGCAAGTCGAGTCGGCAAGGGTGGAGAACTTCTACCGTCCGCTGTGGAGCCTGGTCAATGATCTATTGCCCGACGCTGCGAATCAGACCCCCGCTACGAATCCAGCCATTCAGCGATTGCTTGCTATCCCCTTTGTCGTCACAGAGGATCTTTATGCCGTCACGATCAGCCAATCCTATTCGGCGCCCGCCGCGTTGGATGCCGGCCGGGTTGCTTCGCTGCTGCCAAGGCTGGCGATTGCCGCGCATCACATCCTCGGGTTCCCAAAGATTGCGCGACTGATCGGACAACTTGAACTCGGTGCGGTCGTCAGTCACATCAGTTCGATGTGTGCCACCGAGCCCGTCGAAGATGTCATCGGCGTTGAACAGCAAGAGTTGCGCGACCTGTATGCGATGTTCGCGGATCTGGACCGCCAGGCCAATGTCGAGAAGACGGTTTATCAAGCGCTTCGGAATCTGCCGATCTGGCTGTCAAGTCGAGGCATGATCAAAGCGACCCAAGCGCTCCTGCCTGGCAACTTCACCGATCCTACTGGCCAGGCCGATCTTCTTGATATCTCTGTTCTCTCTGCGTCCACCAGAGAGTTCGTGTCGATCAAACTTGGCGTTCAGACGCAGACAATTGAAGCGTTTGTACAGAACGTCCTGCCGAGATTCTTCAATGAGGATGGGCCTCTGGATGCATCGAAATTCGCCCGCCTCATTGGTGAGTTAGCCAACTACCCGGCGCTCGTGGACGATGAAAGCATCCGCCGGCTGTTGGGGGCACTGCCTATCGTTCCCACGCAGGACGGGAATTGGTCGCGCCCCACGAAGACCTACAGGCGTACCGACGACTTAGTGAAGGTGCTTGGCGATGCGACGCACCTTTGGCTCGATGCCAGTCGAGTGCCGGACACCCGGTCGATCCGCACTTTCATTGACAGCCTCGGAATTCGTAGGTCACCTCTTGCGCAGCACCTGGTGGAGCGGATGCTCTTCATCGCAGAGAAGTACCTGCCGACGGAAGATGCAAAGCGCGCCAGCGGTGATGCCTTCTATGTCCTTTGTGACCACTACGAGGAGTGGAAGGAGAAGCCATTCTTCCGGGGTGCGATCGACAACCTCAGTGGGGTGGCCTGCTTCCCAGCTGAAGGCGATGCGAAGAATTGGTACTCTGGCAGCGATCTGTACGCGCCATACCGCGCGGAGGCATTTAGGTCGCAGGCCAACATCCTCGATTTCAGAAACACGGCACGCCTGAAAACGGAGCTACTGGAATATCTGGACGTCACCATCAATCCGGAAACGAGGTTGGTGATCGACCATTTGCAGTATTGCGTGAAGACTAGCGCTCAGCCCCACGTTTCGACCTACCAGGTGCTGAACGAGCGCGCGCAGCGTTCCGATCCGCTAATCTCAACATTGGCTGGCTCCCGGTGCATCTATGTCGAGAGCCAGAAGACCTTTGTCCGTCCGAATCAGCTTTACTGGTCACCACAGCAACTCGGGCGCTACGCCTTCACCATTCCGGGCAATCTCGAGGCGTTCAAGCCGCTGTTCACCGCGATTGGGGTGAAGACCGCACCCGAGGGCCGAGACTACGTCGACATCCTGTTGGACATCGTCGGTGAGTACTTCGAGCAGTCGAAACCCATCGTAGGGGCGGATCGATCGGTGTACGACGCCTGCTTGATGGGCGTGTCGGCGTCAGACGAGCGTGAGGAAATTGGTGCCCCGGACATTCGAAGATTGCAGGAGGCGCCAACGATATTGAACCTCATGGGGCAGCCAACGCATCCTGACGAAGTGCTCCTTCAGGACAGCGAGTGGCACGCAGGTTTTTTCAATGGGGAGCTTGACCGAGCGCTGTGCAAGCCCGCGCCCGAGCTATGGCAGTTCATTGAGAAGGTTGGCGTCCGGCGACTCAGTGAGAGCGCCGAGGTCACGCTTGAGTTCGTCGATGGCCACAAGACTGAGGAAGCGGAGCTTGCCGATAAGCTGATGGAGCGTATCGACATCCTGGCACGATTGCTCCACGACAAACCGACCACGGTCAAGCACAAGGTGCGGAAGGCTCTTTCAGAGCTGACTGCTGTCAGCTACGAGCTCGTGCGCACTCAAGCGTCCGTGCATGTAGGCGGGGATTTGGTATCGGCTCCGCCTTTAGCAGCGCATGCCTTTTACGACATCGACAAGCGCCAGTTGATCCTGGCGCGACCGGTGGGGGATCGCAGTTGGCCTCACGTCCTGAATGCCATCTTCCACCAGTTGATGCCGGAAGAGTCCGGAAGCGAGATCTCGAAACTGACCCTCAGCGTTCGCCCGCTGATGAGCATGCCTGTCGAGGAGGCTCATCGCGAGCTGACCGATGCTGGTATCCCGTATCTAGATACCGAGAGTGGTAGCGGACAGATCGATGATCTGACCTCGTCGAGCTTGGACGCCATGGGAAGCGCAACTGACCACGGCTACCAGCCTGAGAGCAAGCCGGATACGGTGGGAACTGAAACGCCCAATGGCGGAGAGCGCAAACTGGATCGCGCAGGTACGAGTCAACCTACGGGTGGACCGAACATTTCTCCCAAGGATGTGCAGCCGCCTGCACAAGGGCAACGCAGCACCGGAGCCACGGATGCACCCGACACCGATAGGGATGAAGTAGCCGCTGAACGCTCTAATGGACACGGCCACGGCAAGGGGTCGTCTACTGGCGACAGTCGCGCCAAGAAGCCACGCCCAAAGCACAAGGAGCAATGGGACCGACGACTGCTTTCCTATGTTCGAAAAAAGCAGGAGGAGTCCCCCGATGCCGACGAGCAGGAAGGTCCGTCTGAGCACAACCTAGCGGTTGAGGTGGTAGCTCGTGCCGCTGTCTGCGCCTATGAGAAGGCTCGCGGGCGCGTTGCAGAACAGATGGCCCAAACCCATCCTGGATACGACATCATCAGTCGGAACCCGCTTACAGGCGAAGACCGGTTCATCGAGGTGAAGGGCGTCAACGGCGAGTGGAATCAGACAGGCGTGGGCTTGTCTAGGCTGCAGTTCAGCAACGCCCAAGACTACGGTGATCGCTACTGGTTGTACGTGGTTGAGTTTGTTTCAGACCCTGAACACACACGTGTTCACGCCATCCGTAGTCCTGCCACACAAGTGACGTCGTTCATGTTCGACGGCAACTGGCGCGATGCTGTCGCCGATGAGCGTGCCGACCCCGCACTTGCCTTTATCGCGGGCGCGAGGGTAAAGCACCCGCACTATGGTATTGGAAGAATTGAATCGATGGAACTGCGAGGTTCAACTCGCGTTATGTCCATTGAATTTGAGACCAGCGGTCGACGCACGGTAACTTTGAATCTGCATACGATGATGGTGATTGAAGAAGACGATGACAACGATCATTCCTGAGCTGACGGACGCCCAGCTGGCGGAATTGCCATCCCAGGCGGAGGCGAAGGTCTACCGAGCGCTCAGGGACGGGCTTTCTCTCGACTTTGTTGTCTTCTTCCAGGTTGGGTGGATCTTGCGCCGAGAGGAAGAACAAGCCAAAGACGGCGAAACTGACTTCGTCATCTGTAACCCGGAACTCGGGTACGTTTGCGTTGAAGTCAAGGGCGGCGGCGTCGGGTTCGACTCCAGCAGCGGGGACTGGTTTTCTGTTGACCGGCACCGTCAAAAGCACGCGATCAACAACCCCGTCAGTCAGGCGCTGAAGGCCAAGTATTCGATCCGGTCCAAGCTGAATGAACATCAGCGTTGGCGGGATCTGTCGCTCGCCAACGTCCTCAGAGGCCATGCCGTGTTCTTCCCGGATGTTGGCGATGCGAATGCACTGAACCGCCCTGACATGCCGACTGCGCTGATCGGATGTTCCAGAGATCTCCAAAACCCGAAAGCGTGGGTCGATGCCATGTTTGCTTATTGGGGCAACGATGCATCGGGATTCACTCCCATGGGCAGGCGCGGTGTAGATGTCTTTCGCGAGGTGTTCGCGCGATCGTTCGAGGTCGCGCCGCTGATGTCGTCGCTGTTGGCCGATCAGGAGGCGCGTCGGCTGGTTCTCACTAAGGACCAGATTCGCGTGCTCGACTTCTTGCGCTCCCATCGCAGAGTCGCCGTGAGTGGTGGCGCGGGCACCGGCAAGACGGTCTTGGCGCTTGAAAAGGCACGTCGCCTTGCGTCCGAGGGGTTCCAAACGCTGCTGACTTGCTACAACCGGCAGCTTGCGGATCACCTATCAAGCATTTGCGCAGGCACCCCGAACCTCGATGTGATGAGCTTCCATCAGCTGTGCCACCGGCAGGTCGAGAGAGCTAATCGTGCATCTGGGCGGGAATTGGTTTCCGAAGCCAAGGTCACTTATCCGGGCAAGGACCTCTACGAAGTGCAACTGCCCAATGCTCTCGGCTACTCCCTCGAAATTCTTCAGGATCGTTACGACGCGATCGTCTGTGATGAGGGTCAGGACTTCCGTGAGGAGTTCTGGGTTCCGCTCGAACTGCTGCTTACTGACTACGTCAGCAGCCCGCTGTATGTGTTCTATGACGACAACCAGAACCTGTATGCCCGCGCAGGGACTTTCCCCATCCGCGACGAGCCGTTTTCGTTGACCACGAATTGCCGTAACACGGCACCGATTCATGAGGCCGCCTACAAGCACTACAAGGGCGTTCCGGTGAGTCCACCTGACATTCAGGGTGATGACGTTCAGTTTGACGAAGCGCCAAACCGAGACGCTCAGGCTGCGAAGATCAATGCCCGCATCGTCGACCTGGTTGCGAGACAGGGCGTAGCGCCCGGTGACATCACGGTGTTGGTGGCTGACGCCTTGCACAAGGCCGAGTACTACGCAACCTTGCGAAGGCTTCCGTTGCCGAAACCGGCAACTTGGCTTGAAGAGGGAATCAAAGGCAAGAACACGGTTCTGATCGACACCATCCAACGGTTCAAGGGGCTCGAATCGCCGATCCTGTTCTTGTGGGGCTTGGACACCATCGATTTGTCACAGCGTCAAGAGCTGCTGTACGTGGGGATGAGTCGGGCGAAGTCGCTGCTGGTCATTGTGGGCCGAGCGGCAACGTGCGCGGTATTAAAGGATGCGGCTGCTTAGTGAAGTGAAGCGCACTCCGGAGAAAAAAAGGCGTGTTTGGCACGATTGTCCCTTATCTGAGTCACCACCGTTTCCCAATATAATCGGGAGTACCGCTTTCTGACAGAAACCTGCCGTACGGTTTGTCACTTGTAGATGACTGCTTCGGCCGAAAAGCGGAAGGCCGCGGCGCACCCCTGAAGTTCCGTTTCTGGCACAGTTACATGCCATGTTGCATTTTACCTACCTCGAAAGCGGCAGCTCATAATATCTGCCGCTTTTGTTGAGTCTACAGCTATACATCAGTTTGTTCAGAAATGGCCAATGCATCGTCAACCTCAATCCCAAGATATCGCATCTGTACTTTCAACCTATAATTGATATTGTATCCCGACGAAAAGTTGCATCCTCACTCGCCAATCGAATATCCCATCGCCTTGTAGCCACGCTGGCGTCTATCCCACATCCGCATCAAGACAGGATGTCCAGTATCGATGTAGTCATAGATGCGCACATCTGTTTTGGTTTCATGTTCTCGATGCAAACGGCCAGCATATTGTTGCAGAGTCCCTTTCCACGAAATCGGCATGGCCAGAACCAGGGTATCGAGTGGCGGGTGATCAAAGCCCTCCCCTACCAACTTGCCAGTAGCCAACAGTACACGTGGCGCATCAGGAGGCAATTCGTTCAACTCCTGGATGATCTGTGTGCGACGTTTTTTCAGCATCCGCCCGTGAAGGATAAATAAAAAATCCACTACACCAGCTAAATTCTGGCTTATTAAATCGAGATGGTCAGTACGCTCGGTCAGTACCAGCACCTTGCGCCCTTCCTGATAGGCTTGAGCAATCGTGGTTGAGATAAATTCGGCACGCTGCTTATCGGTGGCCAGATGCCGGAACACATCCTGAACAGCGGCATCTGGCGGCAGCGCAATCGGCGCAGGCAGCATTTTTGGAATCACCTTCAGCAACTGCGGCATACCTTCCGGCTTGGCAGCGGTATATCGGATGGGCCCACACTGCATAAAAATGATTGGTTGCCTGCCATCACGCCTGAAGGGTGTGGCGGTCAGGCCAAGGACATACCTGGCCTTGGCGCGTTTAAGTATCCCCTCGAAGGAGAATGCTGACAAGTGGTGACACTCATCAACGATTATTTGACCGTAGCTTTCGACAAGCGCATTGACCTCTCCCTTGCGATTCAACGATTGCATGACAGCAATATCAATCTTTCCGGAGGGTTTGTTCTTGCCCCCTCCAATGACCCCAACAACATCTTTACCAGCACCCAAAAAGGTCTGCAACCGCTCCTGCCATTGCTTGAGCAGCTCGGTACGATGCACAAGAATCAGCGTACTCACCCCGCGCCTCGCAATCATTGCAGCCGCTGCAACAGTTTTACCAAATGCCGTCGGTGCACACAGAGTACCGATGTCATATTTCAGCATTTCAACAACTGCGGCCTCTTGATCATTGCGCAATGTTCCGAGGAACTGAAAATTAAAATGTTCTCCATCTATGCGCTCATCGATCAAATTGCAGCGAATGCCGTTATCGCGTAGTAGCTCTTGTGCAGTCGACAAACATCCTCTTGGTAAGGCAATATGCTTCGGATAATTGTCAGCACAGCCAATGACTCTCGGCTCGTCCCATACAGGCAGGCGCATAGCTTGTGCCTTATAGAACTCTGGATTCTGAAATGCCGCAAGACGAATCAGACGGTTAGCAAGTGGCGGGGGCAACTTGGATTTTTCGAAATACACCATATTAGCCAAGGTCACCTTGAGTGATTTCGGCATTTTCCCGGGCAGTTTCTTCGATATTAGCGGAGACTGCTTCCACGGTTCCTTCTGGTCTTCCTCGGCTATAAAGGCCACATCTAACGGATGCGAATTTCCTGTGGCGAGCAAAATCGCGCAATCCATGTCTTCCCTGCTCATTGGCCGAACCGATGCGAGGTAGCCCCATTGATCAGCGTATGGCACGAATTGGTCATCCACGAATTCACTGAATCCCTGCTCGCGTGGCTTCTTTTGCAATGGCAAAGCAATCAGGTTACCAAACCCGCCTTTGGGCATGGTGTCCTGATTAGGGAATAGACGATCATAAGAGGCCAACTTCAATTGCCGGGTACGGGCGCAAGTGTGGCTGATGATGGCAGTACCCAATTTACGGGCATCACGCGCCAGAACTGTACTGGTAAAAAATATCCAGGCGTGTGCACCATTGCCGGAACGGGAAATTTCCAATGCCGCCGGCACCCCCAACTCACTGCATGATTGCATAAATGCGCGCGCATCCTCGCGCCAATCAGCTTCGTCGAAATCCACCGCCAGAAAATGGCAGCTATCATCGCTCAAGAGCGGATATACGCCAATGGTGTGTTTGCCCGCAAGGTGCTCGTAAATGATGACATCGGTCAACGATCTGAGCAGTCGATTGCTACAGTCGGAACACTTAATGCGTGGCTTATCGCAAACGCCTGCTCGCCATTCATTTAAGCAGACAGGAGAATAGCCGGACTTGCCGGTTTTTTTGCTCTCCCAACGTACCGGGTAAACATCAGATCGGCCACGGAACAGGCGCATGAAGAGAGCAACTTTCTCGTCCGGCCTCAAATCGGATGGATCGGATTCCCGAATGAGGGGCTTAATTTGAACCGGATCGGGCGGCGTTTT
>LSLI01000025.1 GCA_001577345.1 Candidatus Gallionella acididurans | reverse complement strand
ATTCCATCAAGGCGCGCCGGTATCGCTGATCTTGCAGTGCAAATCACATGCCGATTGAACAATTGGGAGCAGCAGCATGAGTTCAGCAAAGCACAGCGAATATTGCAGGACGGCGACCCGCGCCGGACTGCAATATGTTACCGATGATGTGGCAGGTATCAGCCGGCGCCGTTCGGGCAGGGGTTGGAGCTACAGCGATGCGGAAGGCACGCGCATCACCGACCCGGCCATGCGCAAGCGGCTCAACTCGCTGGCGATTCCGCCGGCGTGGACCGATGTCTGGATCTGCCCGGATCCGGAAGGACATATCCAGGCAACGGCGCGCGATGCGCGCGGCCGCAAGCAGTATCACTATCATCCTTCGTACCGCGCGGCCCGCGATCAAACCAAGTTTCGCCACATGTTCGCGTTCAGCGAGATACTGCCGATGCTGCGCGAGCGCGTGGAACGCGATTTGCGCGCCGGCAAACAGTCGCGGCGCCAACTGCTCGCTTCAGTGGTGTGGCTGCTGGACAAGACGCTGATCCGCGTCGGCAACGACGAGTATGCGCGCGCGAACCACTCCTACGGGTTGACGACGTTGCGCAGGCGGCATGTGCAGGTGAATGGGACGTTGTTGAGCTTCAGCTTCCGCGGCAAGAGCGGGGTCGAGCGTGTCCTGGCTGTCGACGACTTGCGGCTCGCCCGTATCGTGCAGCGTTGTCAGGAATTGCACGGGCAGGAGATATTCCAGTGTCTCGATGCGTTCGGCAAGCACAAGCCGATCTTGTCGGAGGATGTGAATGAATATCTGCGCAAAGTCAGCGGCCGCAATATCACGGCCAAGGATTTTCGCACCTGGGGTGGCACCGTGGTGGCCGCAGTGGCGTTGCGCACGATGGGTCCCGCGACCAGCCGCAGCGAGGTGGATGGCAACATCCTGCGGGCGCTGGACGCGGCGGCGGAAAGGCTGGGCAACACGCGCGCCGTGTGCCGCAAGTATTACGTGCATCCCGCGGTGCTGAGTGCATATCACCTGGGCCGCACGGCGCCACATTCCGATGTGACGGAAACGCACAACGCCAATCATGAGATGTCGCATGCCGCGCTGCGGCGTGACGAGCTGGTGATTCTGGATTTTCTCCACGCGTCGGCCGCCTAGCCTGCCAGGCAACATAGGGTCTGCGCCGGGAATGACGCTCAGTGCGGCGCGATATCGCTCTGTCTGATGCCCGCATCCGACTTGGCATGAATCATCAACGCCGCGCATCTGCTGTTTTTTTTCTTGTTGAACTCGAGCAGCGGTAACAGCGCGCCGATGCCCGCTGTCAGTACGCCCAGGCCGACCGCGAGACCGCCGCGTGCCACAACCTCGTCCATGTCGGGACTCACCGATGGTTTCATGAACGAGCCGGTGATAATGATCGGGCCGCGCAGCGCCGCCAGGCTCGTGCCCTTCGATACCAGTTTCAGGTGTAGCGATTCATCGGCAAAATTCACATGGCCCTCGCCGGTGATGTTTACCTTGGAAGTATCGAGCACCAGATCCTGGACCGTAAAATCTCCCGCTACTGCCTTGAAGTTCGCGACCATGCAGCGTATCGGGATTTGCTTGTCGCCACCCAGCAGCAACAGGAAAGAATTGGCGATGTCGAGGTTGGACAACCTGAGCAGCAGTTCGCTGATGGTGCCGCCATCCATGATCAGCGCCGCCTCGCCGTTCGCCGACCCCATCATTTGCGAGATCGAGTCACCGCCTGCATCGAGCTTTGCGCGTCCACCCATGGTGCCCGCGCTGGATTCATTCAGTTTCGAACCCGGGAACAACTGGTCGAGGTTCAGGCCTTTAGCCGTGATGTCGGCGTGAGTGGCCATGTGCGACTTGTGTCCGTCCATTGTAATCTCGGTGACCATTTGGCCGCCGGCGACCTCGAAGTTCAGCGGCGCAAGTTTGAGCATGCCGTCCTTTACAGTGAGATGCGCGTCCATATTTTGGATTGGCAACTTCCCGGTAACGATCTTCGCGCCCTTGAAGCGGACATCAGCATCCGCAGCGCGCAGCTTGTCGAGATTGAAAGGCTCGGTCGGCAGCACCTTGCCGCTGGTCTTGGCGCCGCTGTTTGCGCCTATGATGCCGGCCAGGTCTTTCAGATCCAGGATCTGCGATTCCACGTCGGCGGTGATCAGCTGGGGAGTCCTGCCGCGATCCACCGAGAAATCCCCGCTCATGTCGCTGTTACCCACTTTCCCCTTGAAGCGCTTGAATGTCCAGATATCGCCGCTGTGGCTCAGGTACCCGGCCAGCTTGTACGCAGGCGTCGGCGGCAACGGCACGCCCGCGATCGGATACAGCAGTGCCAGATCGCTGCCTTCGAGCTGGAAATTCACTTCTTCTTTATTGAAGTGCAGGGGGTCGATCAGTGTCCCATCGATGCTGGCCTGGGTGGTTCCCAGTGTCGCGGTCGCCTTGATCGGGTATGGCCGGACGGAATTGGAAAGTGTAAGCAGCGCTCCGCCGCGCGCCTGGAGCCTGGCCTGCATCCCTTTGAATTTGCCTGTCCCAGTCACTTCGACCATGGATTCAGGATTGTCCTTGTTGGCGGCCAGTGTATGGAGTTCGAGGGCCAGGTCGGTATTGGTCGTCGGATCGCGGAACTCGACACTGCCGTGATCAATCGTGAGCGCATCTATCGAGGGCAATTTACTTTGCTTGTCCTGCGGGCTGAAAATCCAGTTCGGCGTACCGTCATTGTTTACTTCAAGCACCAGGTGAAGTTCGGACAACGAGATTTCAGGAAACGCCAAGCGGCCAATCAGGAGTTTAAAAAGGTCGATCCTGAAATCAGCTCGCTTGATCTGCGCCATGACCGGATCCTTGCTCCACGACGCGTTGCCCATCACGACGTCGTTGGCGATGATGTGGGGCCGCAGCGAAATATGCACTTCCAGGTTGCCGTTGATCGCAAAGCTTCGGCCTGTCGCGCCGGTTACTTGGCGCGCGATATACGTCCGGGCGAGATTCCAGTCGAACAGGCTAACTGCCGTAACAAGCAACAACAGGCACACGGCAATTCCGACTAGCCATTTTCTTGTCCGGGTCATGATGATTCTCCTTGAGTCTTTTGGATCGTGTGTGCAATCCACCCGCCATTCTAGAATTA
The DNA here is from genome assembly GCA_001577345.1 of Candidatus Gallionella acididurans. GTDB lineage: Bacteria > Pseudomonadota > Gammaproteobacteria > Burkholderiales > Gallionellaceae > Gallionella > Gallionella acididurans. Next base: position 29,729 of record LSLI01000025.1, on the reverse strand, counting down.
TCGTCCTGCCAAGCGAGATGCTCTGTGCGATAACGCACGTATGGTTGCGACCGCACTGAATCATGGCAAATTACTGGCAGATTAATATCGGGTTGGTTTGAAAAAGACATCTTGTCGCGGTAGATTTTGCCGCCAGATGGCGTACGATACCGCCCTTTGTGGACAATACGATTTCGCATTAACCGCCGGTGGATTCCATCCCGAAAATTTGGGAAAATATCCGCCGGCACCAGGGAGGTACATATGGATAGCGTCGATCTTTCTGTACTGAAAACACTGCGCGATTGGCAGGCGGCTGACCTGCCGCTGTGGCTGGTGACGGTGGTGGAAACCTTCGGTTCCAGCCCGCGCCCGCCGGGCTCGATGCTCGCGCTGCGCGGCGACGGTCTGGCGGTGGGTTCGGTGTCGGGCGGCTGCATCGAGGACGACCTGGTGCTGCGCGCGCAGCGCGGTCAGCTGGCTGGCGATTGCTGCGAGGTGCTGAGCTACGGCGCCACCGGCGAAGAAGCCAGGCGTTTCAAGCTGCCGTGCGGCGGCGTGATACGCCTGGTCGTCGAGCCGGTGCACAACGTGGATTGGGTGGAGCAGGTGCTGCATCTGGTGCGGACCCACCGGCTGGTCAGGCGCACGCTGCACCTCGATACCTTGCGGGTCGGGCTGGAGGATGCCGGCCGCGGCGAAAAAATCTCGTTCGACGGCGCGATGCTGACCACGGTGCACGGCCCGCGCTGGCGCATGCTGATCATCGGCGCAGGCCAGACTTCCGCTTATCTCGCGCGCATGGCGCAGGCGCTCGACTACCAGGTGATCATCTGCGATCCGCGCGCGGAGATGCGCGCGACCTGGGACGTGCCGGACACGACCTTGACCGGCGAGATGCCGGACGACGCGGTGATTGCGCTGCAAGCCGACAGCGCCACCGTGATCATCGCGCTGACCCATGATCCCAAGCTCGACGACATGGCGCTGCTGGAGGCGCTCAAGTCGCCGGCGTTCTATGTCGGCGCTCTGGGCTCCATGGCCAACAATGCAAGGCGCCGCGAGCGGCTGAAGATGTTCGATCTCACGCCGGAGGAGATCGAACGGCTGCACGGGCCGGTGGGTCTGGACATAGGCAGCCGCACGCCGCCGGAGATCGCGGTGTCGATACTCGCGCACCTGATCGCTATCCGTAACCGGGCAGTTGAAGCAGCCGCTCAACCCGTCAATCAGGCTCCGGCGACCGAACAGCGCCAAGCCAACAACCAGTCTAAACCCATCAAACAGGAGATGTGCTCATGATCACTTTAAACATCAACGGAAAAGCCACCGAGGTCGATGCCGACCCCAATACACCCTTGCTCTGGGTGCTGCGCGACCACCTGCAAATGACCGGCACCAAATACGGCTGCGGCATCGCGCAGTGCGGTGCCTGCACCGTGCACCTGGATGGCAGCGCTGTGCGCTCCTGCCAGACGCCGGTGTCTGCGGCCGGCGGCAAGCAGGTCACCACGATAGAAGGAATCGCCGCATCCGCGCTGGGCAAAACCGTGCAGGCGGCCTGGCAGGAAGTGGACGTGCCGCAATGCGGATACTGCCAGTCTGGCCAGATCATGTCGGCCACCGCGCTGCTGATGGAAAATCCCCACCCCAGCGAAGCGCAGATCAGCGCCGCGATGGATGGCAACCTGTGCCGCTGCGGCACTTACAACCGCGTCCGCGCGGCGATTCAGGCGGCCTCCGCCCAATTGGCGTCTGAACAAGCGGGAGGTGCAAAATGAAAACCCAAATGAAAAATACTGCCGCGCAAAATCCTTCCCGGCGCAAATTCCTCAAGGAGTCGGTCGCATTGATGGGCGGTCTGGTGATCGGCTTTTACCTGCCGACGCAGGGCGGCCGCGCCTATGCCGGTGAAACACCGCCCAATTCGGCGAAACAGGTCTACCCGCCCGACGCCTTCATCCACATCGCGCCGGACGACAGCATCACGATCGTTGTGAACAAGTCCGAGATGGGGCAGGGTGTCTACACTTCGCTGCCCATGCTGATCGCCGAGGAACTGGAAGCCGACTGGAGCCGCATCAGCGTGGTGTCGGCACCGGTGGGTGCGGTGTACAACCACACCGGCTTCGGCATGCAATTGACCGGGGGCAGTACCAGCATCCCTTCGTCGTGGGAGCAGATGCGCCGTGTCGGTGCCAGCGCCAGGATATTGCTGGTCCGCGCCGCAGCACAGCAATGGGGCGTGCCGGAAAGCGAATGCCATGCCGGGAACAGCAGGGTGATTCATGCCGGCAGCGGCAGGGAAGCGAGCTACGGCGCGCTGGCCGATGCCGCGGCGAAACTGCCGATGCCGGATGATGTCGTGCTGAAGTCGCCCAAGGATTTCAAGATCATCGGCAAGCCGATGAAACGCCTGGATACGCCGGCCAAAATCAACGGCACGGCACAGTTCGGGCTCGACGTTTATCTGCCCGGGGTACTGACGGTGCTGGTCGCGCGCAGCCCGGTGTTCGGCGGCAAGGTGAAGAGTTTCGATGCGACCGGGGCGCGCAAACTGCCCGGCGTGCAGGGCGTGTACCAGGTGCCGACCGGGGTCGCGGTCGCGGCATCCGGTTTCTGGCCCGCCAAGACCGCGCGCGACCTGCTGGTAATCGAATGGGATGAGGGGCCGGGTGCGGCGCTGTCCACGCCCAAGATGACTGCAGAATACCTTGCCTTGGCCAGGCAGCCCGGCCTGGTGGCGCGCAAGGATGGCGATACCGTGCAGGGCTTCAAAAAGACGCACAAGTCCGTCACTGCGGAGTATGAAGTGCCTTATCTGGCGCACGCCGCGATGGAGCCGCTCAACGTCGTGGTGGACCTGAAACCCGACAGCTGCGTGATCTGGACCGGCACGCAGATGCAGACGATGGACTGCGCGATGGCGGCGAAGACCGCCGGACTGAAGCCGGAACAGGTGCAGATCCACACGACTTTCCTCGGCGGCGGCTTCGGCCGTCGCGCCAATCCGCGCTCGGACTTCGTCATCGAGGCGGTGCAGGTGGCGATGGCGGTCGGCAAACCGGTGAAGGTGGTGTGGACGCGCGAGGACGACACGCGCGGCGGTTATTACCGGCCGATGTGGGCCGACCACATCGAGGCGGGCATCGCAAAGGACGGCAAGCCGCTGGCGTGGAAACACACCATCGTCGGCCAGTCCATCGTTGCCGACACGCCGTTCGAGGGCTTCATGACCCATAACGGCATCGACGCCACCTCGGTGGAAGGCGCGTCCACGCTGCCCTATATGATCCCCAACCTGCAGGTCGAACTGCACAGCACGAAGAATGCGGTGCCGGTGCAGTGGTGGCGCTCCGTGGGCCACTCGCACACCGCGTTCGTCGTCGAGACGATGGTCGACGAATTGGCGCATCTCGCCGGCAAGGACCCGGTGGCCTACCGGATGGCGATGCTGCCTGCCACTTCGCGTTACCGGGGCGTGCTGCAGCTGGCGGCGGACAAGGCCGGCTGGGGCAAGAAGAAACTGCCCGCCGGTCATGCCTACGGCGTCGCGGTGCACCAGTCGTTCAACAGCTATGTTGCACAGATTGCCGAAGTGTCGGTGGATAGCGGCAAGATCCGCGTGCATCGCGTGGTCGCCGCGGTGGATTGCGGCATGATTGTCAACCCCGACGGCATCCACCAGCAGATCGAGGGCGCCATCGTTTTCGGACTCTCGGCCGCCCTGCACGGGGCGATCACGCTGGAAAAGGGCCGCGTGATGCAGTCCAATTTCAACGACTATCCGCCGCTGCGCTATTCCGAGATGCCGCAGATCGAGGTGCATATCGTGGCCAGCAGCGAGCCGCCCACCGGCATCGGCGAACCGGGCACACCGCCGATCGCGCCGGCGGTTGCCAACGCGGTGTTCAAGCTGACCGGCAAGCGCATGCGGCGCATGCCGTTCGACCGGGAGAAACTTGCCTGAATAATCGGGTTGAGCCGGATAATCCCGGGGCCGGTTCAGGGCCTGCCGCGGGCGATATCGCCGCCATCGTTCTGGCAGCGGGCGAGTCGCGCCGCTTCGGCTCGGACAAGTTGCTGCATGGGGTGGCGTTGCGCGGCGTGACATTGCCGCTCGCCGCGCACAGTCTGCTGCCATGGCTGGAAGCGTTCGGGCATGTCACGGTAATCGTCAGGCCCGGGGCGGATGCATTTTGCAGCGCGATCGAAACCGCGCTGGGCGAGAACAAGTCAGCGCAGATACGCTGGGTCGAATGTGTGGGTGCCGCGCAGGGTATGGCATCCAGCCTGGTGTGCGGCGTGCGCGCGAACCGTGATGCCGCCGCCTGGCTGATCGGGCTGGCGGACATGCCCGCGGTGCCGGTCGCGGCGATCACGGGCGTGCGCGATGCGCTGTCGGCCGGGGCCGAACTGGCTGCGCCCTCGCGCTCCGGCAGGCGCGGCCATCCGGTCGGGTTTGCCTCCCATTACCGCGATGAATTGCTGGCGCTGCAGGGAGACAACGGAGCCCGGCGTTTGCTGGAACGCGATCTGGCCAAAGCCGCGGATATCCCGATCGGGGATGCCGGTATCTTTGCCGATATTGATATCCCGGGGGATTTGCAATATCTGTGAATGATCCTGCAACCGAAAGTCATCGGGCTCGCATTGTGATATTCGACACTAACGCCGAAATATTTTGCGTTGTAGGAGCGGGCCATGCCCGCGAACAAAAAAACAATCGCGGGCATGGCCCGCTCCTACAGGGTGACACACCATTCCAGCGATAGCCAATCTGATAGCGCCGATTCGACAGGCCAAGTGCATGCTTGGCCCGCTACAAAGTCACACCCTGGGAACGATGCGGCAATTGCAGATAGGTCTGGGTCTGCATCTCGGTCAATCGGCTTATGGTGCGCGTAGTCTCGCCGGATGCCGCACCACCGGTGAAAAGTTCCTCCAGCGGCACCGCGGCTGATGCCACCAGCCTGACATTGCAGTCGTAAAGCACATCGATCAGCCAGGTGAAACGCCTGGCCTCGGCGCTGCGGTCTGCGGTCAGTTGCGGGATGTGCGACAGGAATACCGTGGGAAAGCGGTGGGCGATCTCCAGGTAATCCTCCTGCGCGTGCGCACCCGCGCACAGTTCCCTGAAATCGAACCAGACCGCATTGCGGGCTATCCTTTCCGCCGGGATCGGCTGTCCCCGCACGACTGCATGGCTGCCATCGCGCCGCGGCTCCCCGCCGATCCGGTCGAACAACTCCGCCAGGCGCGCCTCGTTCGCGGCATCTCCCGCGGCATCGTTTGCGACGAGGAACAGCGGTTCGCGGGTCAAGGCGCGCAGGCGGTAGTCATTGCCGTTGTCTATGTACAATACTTTCAGCTCGCGCTTGAGCAACTCGATCACCGGTAAAAAATTGCTGCGCTGCAAGCCGTCCGGATACAGGCCGTCGGGCGGGTAGTTGGAAGTGGTCATCAGCACCACGCCGCGCTCGAACAGTGCCGTCACCAGCCGTCCCAGTATCATCGCGTCGGCGATGTCATCGACGTGAAACTCGTCCAGGCAAAGCATGCGGGTGGATTTGGCGATGTTGTCGGCCAGCGCGATCAGCGGGTCGTCCGCGCCGGCCAGCACCTTCATTTCGTGATGAACCTCGGCCATGAAATTGTGGAAGTGGATGCGGCGTTTGCGCTGGTACGGCAGGCAGGCGTAAAACGCATCCATCAAAAAGGTCTTGCCGCGGCCGACGCCGCCCCACAGGTACAAGCCCTTGGGCACATCGGGGCTCAGCAGGCTGCGCCCCAGAAACTGGTTGCGCCTGGATTTGAAATCCATCAGCTGATGCCAGAGCGTATCCAGTTCGGCTATTGCGGCAGCCTGCGCGGCATCATGGACAAAGTCCGGCGACTGGCTGGCGGCCTGATACCATAGCTTGGGGCTCATGTTGCCTTCCGGGTTGATGGTCAAAGTGCGTTGTGGCATGTTGGGCTCATTTGATTGGCATAAAATGGGCGCGGATAAGCAGTGTGATAGCCGTGGGTGATGGTCACGAACGGGCGCAATTATGCCGCGTTTCCGGATAAATCGCCCGGCCAAATCACCGGGCCGGCAAAACTATTGATGCTTCCATAATTCACGACACCCTTGCCGTCATTGCGAACGAAGTGAAGCAATCCAGCAAGACCAAGATGCATTTTTTTAAACCAACTGGATTGCCACGTCGGCTACGCCTTCTCGCAATGACAGCATTACTGGATTGCCGCGTCGGCTTCGCCTCCTGATGAAACTACTAGCCAATCGACTAAGCCAGCAAGCTGGCAAGTCGCTGGTTATCGCAATGACAGGTGTTTGTGCCATTGCTCGCAGCTGAAGCTTGGTTGCAATGACGATGCATTCTGGATTCCCCGAATTCGCGGGATTGACGTGCCAGTTTTTTAATTTCCCCTTACTGCATTCAGAAAGTGTGTCACTGTCATCAAATATGAAAACCTCAATAATCAAACAACAGGGGCAGCTTACCGGGATGAACCACGAACACCTGGAGCTGCTGGTCACGCGCGAGATGCCTTACGGCAAACACAAGGGCCGCCTGATCGCGGACCTGCCCGGAAACTATCTCAACTGGTTTGCCCGCAAGGGCTTTCCGCCCGGCGAACTCGGCCGGCTGCTGGCGCTGATGCAGGAACTGGATCACAACGGCCTGTCGTGCCTGCTCGACCCGCTGCGCAAGCGCTGAAAGTCCGGCGATAATTCTTTGCCGATCTAATCCTCCGCAAAAAGCATCATCCACAGCCGCCGGCTGGCGGCGGTGTCGATCTCACCGGGAGGCACGCGGCACGGCGACAGATTGTTGAGCCGCATCCGGTGTTGTGTCTGGCGCAGGATGCGGTACAGGGCGCAGGTCTGTGCGGCGATTTCTGCGCTGACCAGGCCAAGTTCGCCCGCGAGTTTGAGCAGAGCGAGGTTGCCGATGTTGGCGGTCAGCTGCGGGTGGCGATGGGCATGGGCCAGCACCAGGAATTGCACGATGAATTCGATATCCACCATGCCGCCGCTGTCGTGCTTGATGTCGAACAGGCCGCTGTCGTTGGGATGGCCGTCGTGCATCCTGCGGCGCATGCCGAGTATCTCTCCGCGCAGTGCGGCAAGTTCGCGCGGCTGGCACAGCACCTGCCGGCGGAGCTGCTCGAAAACCACACCGACACCGGCATCGCCCGCGCAGAAGCGCGCGCGCGTCAAGGCCTGGTGTTCCCACACCCAGGCATCTTTCTGCTGATACTCGGCAAACGCCGCGATCGAACTGACCAGCAGTCCGCTCGCCCCGTTCGGGCGCAGGCGCAGATCTGTTTCATACAAACGTCCCGATGAGGTGTAGCTGCCCAGCATGGTGTTGATGCGCTGCGCCAGCCGCGCGTAGTTCTCCTGCGCATCGGGGTGATCGTCGTCGTACAGGAAGATCATGTCGAGGTCGGAGGCATAGCCCAGCTCCCTGCCGCCCAGCTTGCCGTAGCCGATGATTGCGAATCCCGGCTCGTCGCGGTGGCGCTTGCGCGCGCCGGCCCAGCACAGTGCCAGCACGTGGCGCAGCATCAGGTCGGCAAGATCGCTCAGGTGATCGCTGAGTTTTTCCAGCGGCAACAGGCCCTGCAGATCCATCGCCAGCAACCGAAAGGTCTGTTCCTGCTGCACCTGGCGCAAAACGTCGAGTTGTCTTTCGCTGTCGCCGGTGTTGTCGTCCAGGCGGCCCTGCAACTCCCGGCCGATATTTTGCCAGTCGGGCGGCCGGTACATTTCGCGCGTATCCAGCAGCTCGTCGAGCAGCGCCGGGTGCTGTGTCAGGTATCCGCTCGCCCAATCGCTGGCGGCGACGAATGCGGTCAGGCGTTGTGCGGCCTGCGGATATTCGGACAGGAAGGCGAGATACGCGGCGCGGCGGCTGACGCTTTCCAGCAGCGTCAACAACCTGGAAAGCGTGGCGTCAGGGTCGCCGTGCTGCGCGCTCAGCGTGATGAATTGCGGAATCAGCTGGTTCAGCCGCTGCCTGCTCTGTTCCGGCAATTGCCGGTAACGGTTGCCGGTGCGCAGCTGCTGCAGGCGTTGCGCGCTGTCGTTTGGGGCAAGATAACCGAGGTCTTTCAGCTGGATGCCCAACTCGTCATCGCTGATGCCCTCGCGCCAGAGCTGCGCATCGTTTGCTTCCCCGGGCGGCGCATGGAAAATCTGCCCGAACTGCAGGCTGACCAGCGCGCGGTGGCGGTCAAGGTCATCCAGCAAGGTCGCGTAATCCGCGCGATTCATCGCAGCGGCGATGATATTCTGGTCCTCCGGGTTGTCCGGCAGCTCCTGGGTCTGCCGGTCATCCAGATACTGCAGGCGGTGTTCCAGGTCGCGCAGGAATACGTAGGCGGCATCAAGGTCGGCGGCGACCTGTGCGCCGAGTTGCCCGGTCCTGGCGAGTGCCTGCAATACCTGCCGGGTCGGAAGTACCCGCAGGCCGGCATCCTGCCCGCCGCGTATCAGTTGAAATACCTGCGCGATGAACTCGATCTCGCGAATGCCGCCCGGGCCGAGCTTGATGTTGTTGAGACGGTCGCGGCGCTGCACTTCCCGGCGGATCTGCGCATGCAGGCGGCGCATCGAGTCGATCGCGCCGAAATCGAGATATTTGCGGAACACGAACGGTTTGACCAGCCTCCTGAGTTCGTCGATGTGCGGACTTTCCGCGGGCGCCACGACTCGCGCCTTGATCCAGGCATAGCGTTCCCATTCGCGTCCCTGGCTGACCAGATATTCTTCGAGCGCGGCGAAGCTGGTCACCAGCGGACCGCTCTCGCCATAGGGGCGCAGCCGCATATCCACGCGGAACACATAGCCGTCGGCGGTGAGGTCGTTGATCAGCGAAATCAGGCGGCGGCCCAGCCGGGTGAAGAACTCGTGATTGCTCAAGCTGTGCGGACCGCCAGTCCGGCCGTCTTCTGGATAGACAAAGATCAGGTCGATGTCTGAGGAGACATTCAATTCTCCGCCGCCCAGCTTGCCCATGCCTATGACCAGCAGTTCCTGTACCGTGCCACTGGATTCGCCGATCGGGTCGCCAAACAGGAGCTGCAGGTTGCGCATCAGGCAGGATTGCGCATGCTGCACGCAGACTTCGGCCAGCGCGCTCATTGTGGTCATTACTTCGTCCAGGCCAGCCAGGTTGTTGAGGTCGCGCAGGATCAGCCTGACCATCACCCGCTTGCGCAGAATGCGCACGGCGCGCGCCAGGGCGGCTTCCGAATCAAACGGGCCTGTCGCGGCGGCGGCTCGATCGCTCTCTCCCGCGCTTGCGGTGTAACCAGTGACTTGGTTATCGTCTTTTGCCGGGTTAGTCAGATGGCTGGTGGCTTCACCAGTGGTTCCATCAGGGGGCAGGGAAGAGTGATGCTGATCGCTGCCGGAATGTTGCAGCGCAGCCAGCATCCCTGCGCGGTCAAACGGGGTGCCGTAATTATTTTGCAACCAATCCAGCAGGGCCGGGTCTATTTCGAGTTCCCGCCTGGCATAGCGACTGCAGTTCAGGGTCTTTTGTAACAAGTCTGAAAAGTTGCCGCGCGCCGAGTTTTCGGTATTCATAAGCTCCTTAAGTTAGAATGCGTATTGTCTTCTGATTAGTCGTTAGTCGCCAGTCGTTAGATTAAACCCGAAGCAGCCGTTAGACGCTGGTCACCAGTCGGTGATTACGGTTTGATTTAAGCAACCACTAACGTCTAACGACTAGCTACTAATAACTGAACTCATGTTGAATTCCTTCCCCGTACGCCTGCTCTGGCACAGCTTTAACTGGTTGACCCGGTATACCATAGTCGCGCTTTCAGTTATTGCAGTATTGATCGCGATCATTGTCATGGCATTGCGTTATTGGTTATTGCCCGACATCGAGCAGTATCACGACAGGATCACTGCATCGTTGTCGGCAGCGATAGGCAACCCGGTCACGATCGGCAAAATTTCCGGTGACTGGCAGGGCTTGCAGCCGCATCTTGATTTTTCCGATGTGCGTCTTCTGGATGAACAGAACCAGCCGGCCCTGATATTGAAGGACGTCAACGGAACGATATCGTGGATGTCGTTGCTGACCGCGCAGTTGCGGCTTGCCAGCCTGGAAATCGACCGTCCCGAGTTGCTGGTTCGCCGCGATGCAAGCAGTACCATATTTATCGGCGGCGTGGCGCTTTCCAAAAAAGGCGGCAACAACGATCCGGCCGATTGGCTGCTGCACCAATACCGCGTGGTGGTGCGCGACGCGCTCATCGTCTGGGTAGACGAGTCGCGGGATGCCCAGCCGCTGATATTGAACAAGGTCAATTTCCGTCTCGAGAACCTGTTAAGCCACCATCGTTTTGCATTGCAGGCCCTGCCGCCTGCTGACTTGGCGGCGCCGCTGGATGTGCGCGGGGATTTTCACGGGAAAAGCTTTGATGATCTGCCCGGGTGGGGGGGCACGCTGTTCACCCAGTTCGGGTTTATCGACATAACAGCCTGGCGCAGCTGGCTGGAGCTGCCCAAGGAATTCAACCTCGGTCGCGGCGGTGTGCGCAGCTGGCTGACGGTCGAGGGCGGCAAAATCACCGGGATCACTGCAGATGTGGCGCTGCATAACGTGGTGGTCAAGCTGGCCGATGAGGTTCCTGAATTGTCGCTGGCAAACATGCATGGCCGCGCCGCATGGCAGGAATTGAGCGGAGGCTTCGAAGTCATGAGCAAGGGTTTGGTGCTGCGCCTGCAGAACGGGATCGCGCTGCGCCCCACAGACTTTTATTTCCGCAACACCGGCGCCGGCAACGGCCAGCCGGCAGAAAGCGAGATTCGCGCCAATATGCTGCAGTTCGAGACCATGGACAAGCTGGCGAAATATGTGCCCATGGATGCCGGCCTGCGCGCAAAGCTGGATGCGTATGCGCCCAGAGGGAAGGTGTCCAATCTCGAAGCTCAATGGCGCGGCGAGGTTGAAAAGCCGCTCAGCTACAAAATCACCGGGCAGTTTGAAAGTCTTGCCGTGAACCAGGTCGGCAACATGCCGGGTTTTTCCGGTTTGACTTTTAATGTGGATGGCACCGATGCAAGCGGCAGGTTGAGCATCAATTCACGGCGCATGACTGTGGATGCGCCGGGAGTCGTGCGTGAACCGCTGTCCTTCGCGACTTTGGTCGGCCAGGCCGGCTGGAAGAAGGAAAACGGTGTGCTGGCTATCAATATAGATAACATCGCTGTCGTCAACGATGATATGGCCGGCAATCTGTACGGCAGTTACCAGACCAAGGCGGGTACCCTGGGTGTGCTGGATCTGACCGGCAAGTTGACGCGCGGAGATGTCAGGCGTGCCGCCCGTTACACCCCGCTGATCGCGCTGAACCAGGCGGGCAACGACTGGTTGAACGGCGCATTGCTCGCCGGGCACACCGAAGACTTCCGCATACGCATCAAGGGCAACTTGAGCGATTTCCCGCCCGGCCCCGGCAAGCCCGTGCTGTTTGAAATCGACGGGCATGCGCGTGACGTGGTGATGGAATTCGACAAGGGCTGGCCGCAGATAGAAAAAATATCCGGCGAATTCTTGATCCGCGGCAACAAGCTGGAAGTAAAGGCGCAATCCGCGACGATGGCCGGCGCCAGTTTGCAGAACGTTACCGTCACCGTGCCGGACATGATGAGCAAAGACTTGTTGCTTGAGGTGAATGGAGAGGCGCTGGCCTCGGGCAACACTTTCCTGGATTTCATCCAGAAAAGTCCGGTGCGCGGCTATACAGACGGTTTTACCGACGGTATGCGCGCCAGCGGCAACAGCCAACTGGATCTGTCCCTGCGCGTCCCGCTGCTTGGCGACAAACCGGTGAAAGTGAACGGGACGGTCAGGGTGCAGGACAGTGATATTGATTTTGGCGATGGTGTGCCGCTGTTGCGCAACACGCGCGGGGTTTTGTCATTTACCGAATCAGGCATGAAGGCGAACGACATCTCGGCGGATATACTCGGCGGGCCGGCCATTATCAATCTGCAGACCGGCGCGAATGGCGGAGTGCATGCCACCCTTAAGGGGAGCAGCAACATGGATGCGTTACGCAAGTTCCGGCCCATCCCGCTGTTGAGCTATCTGCATGGCAGCACAAACTGGGATGCCGACATCAACGTGGTAAAAAAATCCGTGCAGTTCAGCATCAATGCCAATTTGCAGGGGCTCCGTTCCACCTTGCCACAGCCTTTTGCCAAGGCCGCCGACCAGGCGATGACGCTGCATATGGAAATGAATCCTGTCCCGATGCCTTCGACATCGCCCGGGAAGGCATCGTCGAAACTGCCTGTTCCGGACAAGGCAGCGTTCGTTGCGGGGCAGGATGTCATCAGCGCCAAACTTGGCGATATATTTTCAGCGCAGCTGTCGCGCCGGGAGGAAAACGGTGCAATGGTTATCAAGCGCGGCCTGATCAGGTTTGGCGCCAAAGACCCGTCGCCCGAATCAAAAAGGAAGCGCAAACTACTGCGCAACAGGGAGGGCGTGTGGCTGGTCGGCAACTTGCCTGTATTGTCGATACAGGGCTGGGATGGCGTGACCGGCAGCGCGAAAGAATCTGCGGGCAGTGTCCTGCCTCTTGCCGGGGCAGATCTGCGCATCGATAAGCTGACCGGCTACGGGTATAGCATCACTGCGCTGCAAATTGATGCGGCAAAACACGGGGACGGCCTGTCCGCGAAGTTGTCCAGTAGCGCGGCGAATGGCGAAGTGATCTGGGAACCCCGCGGGTATGATGCGGGCGGCCTGGTTCGTGCGCGCATCAGCAATCTGCAATTGACCGGCGACGAACAACCCGCGCAAGCGTTGCGACCCATTGAGGCCGCCAAGCCCGGGCTAACAGCGAAACCTGAAGCCATTGTGACTAAGCCGCATTCAGAGATGCATCCGGGCACTCTGCCCGCGCTCGATATCCGGGTTGAAAATTTTCAGCTAAAGGGCAAGCAAATCGGCCGCTTCGAATTTATCGGACATCCGGAAGGCAAGGATTGGCGGTTGCGCCGCCTGAACATCGCCAATCCGGACGGCAGTCTGGTGGGCGACGGAGTCTGGAGCGATGCGGCGGGGGGAATGAAAACCCAGGTCGGTCTGGTGCTTGATATCAGCGATGCGGGAAAGATTCTGGAGCGTTCCGGCTATCCCAATACCGTCAAGGGCGGGAATGGCAGGCTGGCGGCCAATTTGTCGTGGTCGGGCACCCCGGATGAATTTAGTATCGCCGCTTTAAACGGTACGCTCAAACTGGATACCGGCAAGGGCAGGTTCCTGAAGATGGATCCGGGCGCGGGCAAACTGCTCAGTGTGCTCAGCCTGCAGGACCTGCCCAGGCACATCGCGCTGGGTTTTACCGATGTGTTCAGCGAGGGTTTTCAGTTCGATAACATCAACGGCACTGCGGCTATCAAGGATGGCGTGATAGACACGCAGGATTTCCATATAGATGGGTCGTCTGCCAAGGTGACGATGAAGGGTAGCGTGGACTTGAACCGGGAAACACAGGATCTGCGGGTCAGGGTCATGCCGACTATCGGCAACAGCATGTCGGTGATCGGCGCATTTGCGATCAGCCCGGCGGTGGGCATAGGGTCACTCATAGTCAACAAGGTATTGGGAAATCCGCTCGATAAGTTGGCGTCATTTGAATACAATGTCAGCGGGACATGGAGCAATCCCGATGTGGTTAAAATTAGCGGGATCAAGGCTGAACTAAACAAGCTGGGCGAATAGGAAAGAGAATAATGACAACAGGCGATTCCACTCAGCAACGCATTGCCGCGCAGGTCAATGCATTCAAGGTCGCTGCCGTGCAGATGGCTTCAGGCACCATCGTTGCCGGAAACTTGAGCGAGGCCCGCCGCCTGATCGGCAACGCTGCCGAACAGGGTGCACGGCTGGTGGTGCTGCCGGAATTCTTCCCCATCATGGGCATGAAAGATATGGACAAGGTTGCGGTGCGCGAGCAGCCCGGACTGGGACCTATCCAGTCTTTCCTCAGTGAAACCGCGCGCCACTACAAGATATGGCTGGTTGGAGGCTCGATTCCGTTGGCGGCCGACGCGCCGGGCAAGGTCAGGAATACCTGCCTGGTGTTCGATGAACGCGGCGAGCAGGTGGCGCGCTATGACAAGATACACCTGTTCAATCTGGAGCTGGGCAACGAGAATTACCACGAAGCGAGAACCATAGAACCCGGAAACCAGGTGGTGGTGGTGGACAGCCCGTTCGGGCGCATCGGCCTGGCGATATGTTACGACCTGCGTTTCCCGGAGTTATTCCGCTCGATGAAAGATGTGGACATCATCGTGCTGCCTTCCGCGTTCACCGAGACCACCGGCAAGATGCACTGGGAACCGCTGGTGCGCGCGCGCGCCATTGAAAATCTGGCCTATGTGATCGCCGCCGCGCAGGGCGGTTACCACGTCAGCGGGCGCGAGACGCACGGCAACAGCATGATCGTCGACCCCTGGGGAAGGGTGCTGGACAAGCTGGCGCGCGGCTCGGGCGTGGTAATCGCCGATGTGAACCCGTCCTACCAGGCCAGCCTGCGCTCCAGCCTGCCAGCGCTGGAACATCGCATTTTATTCAGTTGTGCCTGAACAGAAAGAATCCCAATGAATAGCCCGCAAAAATCAGCCCATCCGGATACGCTGTTCTCTACCGCGCAGCAATCGCTGTTCACGCCCTATGCCATTGAAACCGGGCATATCGAGCAGGTGTTTGCCAGCATGATGACGCACCGTCTCGACTATGCGGACCTGTATTTCCAGTACAGCCGCGCCGAGAGCTGGTCGCTGGAGGAAGGCATCGTCAAGTCCGGCAGCTTCAATATCGACCAGGGAGTCGGGGTGCGCGCCGTGAGTGGCGAGAAAACCGCTTTCGCCTACTCGGACGATATCAGCCTGAACGCGCTGGAAAGCGCGGCACAAGCCACGCGCGCGATTGCCAGGCAGGGCGGCACGCAGAGTGTGCCTGTGATACGCCACGGCTCGCGCCGCGATATCTATCTGCCGCATGATCCCATCGCCAGCATGAAGGATGGCGACAAGGTCGCGTTGCTGGAACGCCTCGAAGGCTATGCGCGCGCGCTCGATCCGCGCGTGGTGCAGGTGATGGCCGGACTGGCGGGGGAATATGAAGTGGTGATGGTAGCGCGCAGCGACGGCCTGATGAATGCCGACATACGCCCGCTGGTGCGGCTGTCGGTCACGGTCATCATCGAGAGCAATGGCAGGCGCGAACAGGGTGCGGCGGGCGGCGGCGGGCGTTTCGATTACGGCTATTTCGACGATGCGATGCTGCGCAAATATGCCGCACAGGCGGTGCATCAGGCGGTGGTGAATCTGGATGCCAGACCGGCCCCGGCAGGCAACATGACCGTGGTGCTGGGCAACGGCTGGCCGGGGATTTTGCTGCACGAGGCGATAGGCCACGGTCTGGAAGGCGACTTCAACCGCAAGGGCAGCTCGGCATTTTCCGGCCGTGTCGGCGAACGTGTTGCCGCCGAAGGCGTTACCGTGGTGGATGACGGCACGCTGGCGCGGCGGCGCGGCTCGCTGCAGATGGACGATGAGGGCAATCCCACCCAGTGCACCACGCTGATCGAGAACGGCATACTGCGCGGCTATTTGCAGGACACGCTCAACGCGCGGCTGATGGGCATGCCGGTCACCGGCAATGCGCGGCGCGAATCCTACGCGCACCTGCCTATGCCGCGCATGACCAACACCTACATGCTCAACGGCGACAAGGACCCGCAGGAAATCATCGCGTCGGTAAAACACGGCTTGTATGCGGTGAATTTCGGCGGCGGACAGGTGGACATCACCAGCGGAAAATTCGTGTTCTCCACCGCCGAAGCCTACATGATAGAAGACGGCAAGATCACCCACCCGGTGAAGGGCGCGACGCTGATCGGCAACGGCCCGGACGTGCTGACTCGCATCGCGATGATAGGCAACGACATGGCGCTCGATTCCGGTGTCGGCACCTGCGGCAAGGAAGGCCAGAGCGTGCCTGTCGGCGTGGGGCAGCCCACGGTGCGGATCGACGGCCTGACGGTGGGCGGGACGGGTTAGCGTGACACTGGCCCGATTGCAACTGCAAAGCCGGATGGCAAAAATTCAGGCAAAAAGTATGGAAAAGAAATTATGGATGTGAAAGATAGCAATGGCAACGTGCTCAAGGACGGCGACTCGGTGCAGGTTATCAAGGACTTGAAGGTGAAACACTCGTCCGTTACGCTGAAAAGAGGCACGGTCATCAAGAATATCCGCCTCGGAGAAGGCGATGAAGCCGTCGAGGGCAATTCTGACAAAGTCAAAGGCCTGCGGCTGAAACCGGAATTCCTGAAGAAAGTTTGATCAGGTTGAAGCGGGGCGGCTCCAATGCTGTTCATTCGGCGGATAAGGCCTACGGCTCATCCTCCCTACGGTATAATCCGCGCCCATGTTGATTCTTCGCGGACTTTATTCCCCTGACTCCCGGCCCGTTGCACTCACCATCGGTAATTTCGACGGTGTGCATCTGGGCCATCAGGCTTTGCTGAGCCAGTTGCTGGCCGAGGGCAAGGCGCGCGGCTTGCCGGCGGCGGTGGTGATCTTCGAGCCGCATCCGCGCGAATTCTTCACGCCCCTGCAGGCGCCGGCAAGATTGACCACTTTGCGCGAGAAGCTGGAGTTGTTTTCCGGGCTGGGCGTGGATCGTGTGCACGTGTGCCGTTTCAACGCGCACTTTGCGCAGATGAGCGCGGCGGATTTTATCAATGCGTTGTATGAAAAGTTGTCGGCCAGGTTCGTGCTGATCGGCGATGACTTTCGCTTCGGCAGCGGGCGCAGCGGTGATTTTGCGCTGATGGAAAAGTTCGGGACATCCCGCGGCTTTGAGGTGCAGGCGGTACGCAGCGTCAGGCACGATGGTGTGCGCATATCCAGCACGGCAGTGCGCGCCACATTGTCCGCGGGGCAGTTGCGTTCGGCACAGCATTATCTGGGCAGGCATTACAGCATCAGCGGGCGTGTGGTGCATGGAGATGGAATGGGCAGGAAAATCGGTTATCCCACCGCCAACATCCAACTGAAGCATATGCGTACATCGTTGTCGGGAATTTATGTGGTCAATGCGCATGCCGAGGGTTTGGGCGTGTTGCAGGGCGTGGCCAGCCTGGGTGTGCGCCCGACGGTGAAACAGGATGGCAAGGCTGTTCTGGAAGTCCATCTGTTCGAATTTTCGCAGCAGATCTATGGCAGGCATTTGCGCGTGGAGTTTCTGCAGAAACTGCGCGATGAAGAGAAATATCCGGATGTGGCGGCGTTGACGCTGCAGATTGCCGCAGATGTGGAACAGGCAAGGAAGTGGTTCGAACAACATGATTGATTGCCCGCCGGGGCAAGGATTCAACAGGACAGATTACCCGATATGGCAGACTATAAAGACACACTGAATTTACCCGACACGCCCTTCCCGATGCGCGGTGACCTGGCCCGCCGCGAGCCGCAAATGCTGGCGCGCTGGCAGGAGCAGCAACGCTATAAAAAGATCCGCGCTGCCAAGCAGGGCAAGCCGGTGTTCATCCTGCATGACGGCCCGCCCTATGCGAACGGCGACATCCACATCGGCCACGCGGTGAACAAGATACTCAAGGACATCATCATCAAGAGCAAGACCCTGGCGGGATTTGACGCGCCCTATGTGCCCGGATGGGATTGCCACGGCCTGCCGATCGAATTGCAGGTGGAGAAGAAACACGGCAAGGCGATCCCGCCCGCGCAGTTCCGCGCGCTGTGCCGTGCCTACGCAAGGGAGCAGATCGAGCGGCAGAAAAAAGATTTCATCCGTCTCGGCGTGCTGGGTGAATGGGATTATCCCTATATGACCATGGATTTCAGGACCGAGGCCGACATCATCCGCGCGCTCGGCGACATCCACGAACGCGGCTATCTTTACCAGGGCTACAAGCCGGTGAACTGGTGCCTGGATTGCCAGTCGGCACTGGCCGAGGCGGAAGTCGAATATGAAGACAAGACCTCTCCGGCGATAGACGTCGGCTTCGAGGTAATGGACAAGGCCGCTCTGGGCAAGGCGTTCGGCGTGTCGCTGCCGGCAAATGCCAAAGTGTATGCGGTGATCTGGACCACCACGCCCTGGACCTTGCCGGCGAACCAGGCGGTGTGCGTGCACCCGGAACTCCAGTATGACTTGATCAAAACGCCCAAGGGCTATCTGATCCTTGCCTACGATCTTGCGACCCAATGCCTGGCACGATACCAGCTGGGCGGAAGCAACGACAGGGGAGACGGCATTGCGGCGACCTGCAAGGGTGAGGCACTGGAAGGATTGCTGCTGCAGCACCCGTTCTACGAGCGCAGTGTGCCTGTCATCTGCGGCGGGCACGTCACGCTTGAGGCGGGTACCGGCCTGGTGCACACCGCGCCGGCGCACGGCCTGGACGATTATTTTGCCGGCCAGAAATACAATCTGCCCACCGACAGCCCGGTAGGCGACGACGGCAAGTTTTCCGCAAACCTGCCGCTGGTCGGCGGATTGTTCGTGTGGAAAGCCAACGATGTGGTGACAGGTGCGCTGCAAGCCAGCGGCCATCTGTTGCACATCGAAAAAATGCAGCATAGTTATCCGCACTGCTGGCGGCACAAAACCCCGATCATTTTCCGCTCCACGCCGCAGTGGTTTATCGGCATGGATAACGTTGCGTCTGGCGGGCTTGCCGAGACTGAAAATCTGGTGCAAGAAAAACGTTTGCATTCAGCCAAATCTGAAAAGCGTGACGGACAGAGTTTGCGTGATTTGGCTAACCAGGCGGTCGAGCAGACCGAATTCTTCCCGAGTTGGGGGCGCGCCCGTCTGGAGGCGATGATCAGGAACCGACCCGACTGGTGCGTGTCGCGCCAGCGCAGCTGGGGTGTGCCCATGCCGTTTTTCGTGAACCGGGAAACCAGCCAGCTGCACCCGCGCACGCAGGAGTTGCTGGAGCAAGTGGCCCTTCTGGTCGAGCGCGACGGTATCGAGGCGTGGTTCAGCCTGAACTCCGTCGACCTGCTCGGCGCAGAGGCCGATCAGTACCGGAAGCTCGGCGACACGCTGGACGTGTGGTTCGATTCCGGCACCACGCATGCGTCGGTGTTGCGCCATCACCCGGCTTTCAGGGACGAGGTTCGGCGGCGCCTGGAGCAGGACGAGTCGCCGGCTGATCTTTATCTGGAAGGTTCGGACCAGCATCGCGGCTGGTTCCAGTCCAGCCTGCTGACCGCCTGTGCGATCAACGGCCGCGCGCCTTACGCCGCGTTGCTGACGCACGGTTTTGTCGTGGACGGCAGCGGCCACAAGATGTCGAAATCCAAAGGCAATGTGATCGCGCCGCAAAAGATACTGGACACGCTGGGGGCCGATATCCTGCGCCTGTGGGTGGCATCAACCGATTACTCCGGTGAATTGACGATCTCCGACGAGATACTCAAGCGCGTCGTGGAAAGTTACCGGCGCATCCGCAATACCTTGCGTTTCCTGCTGGCTAACATCGCCGATTTCGACCCGCAGCAGCATGCCATGCCGGTGCATCAGTGGCTGGAGATAGACCGCTATGCGCTGGCGCTGACGCAGCGCCTTCAGAATGAGGTTGCCGGAGCTTACGCGGGCTATGAGTTCCACCTGGTCGCGCAAAAATTGCAGGCTTTCTGTTCCGAGGGCCTGGGCAGTTTCTATCTCGATATCCTGAAAGACCGTCTCTACACAGCCGGTGCGGGTTCTGCCGCGCGCCGTTCTGCGCAAAACGCGCTTTACCACATCACCCATGCGCTGGCGCGCCTGATCGCGCCCGTCCTGAGCTTTACTGCCGAGGAGGTGTGGGAGGTGTTAAGCGGCAGCAACGACCGCAGTGTGTTCATCGATGAGTGGCATAAGCTGCCCGATGCACAACTGGACGGCGATGCGGTTGCCGCGTGGTTGAAGATCGGGGCATTGCGCGCGAAGGTTAACAAGCAGCTGGAAGACGCGCGCGGCGCAGGCCTGATCGGATCAGCGCTCGCTGCAGAGGTGGATGTGTATGCGGCGGGTGATGATTATCGAGTGCTGGCGCGCCTGGGCGATGACCTGCGCCTGGTATTCATCACCTCGCGCGCCACCGTGCATCTCGTCGCGACGGAAGCGGAAGGGCATATCGATGTCTCCGCCAGCCTGCACGACAAGTGCGAGCGCTGCTGGCATTACCGCGCGGATGTCGGCGCGGACCCGCAGCATGCTACGCTGTGCGGCCGTTGCGTGAGCAATCTGTACGGCAGCGGCGAGGTGCGACGTTATGCTTAACCGCTGGTTATGGTTGAGCGCGTTGGTGATCGTACTCGACCAGCTGAGCAAGACGTGGATTACCAGCCATTTTGCTTTCGGTGAAAGTTTTACCGTGCTCAGCGTGTTCAACCTGGTGCTGGCGCATAACACCGGTGCAGCGTTCAGTTTTTTGAACGATGCGGGCGGGATGCAGCGCTGGCTGTTCAGCATCATTGCGATTGCCGCCTCGGCCTGGATAGTCTGGTTACTGCCCAGGCACAGGACACAGCTATTGTTTTGCTTCGGCCTTAGCATGATACTGGGCGGTGCGCTGGGCAACCTGATCGACCGGATCACCTATGGTTATGTGGTGGATTTCCTGTCGTTCCACTGGCAGCAATATTATTTTCCGGCTTTCAACCTTGCCGATTCGTCGATTACATGCGGCGCATTCGTACTCATTCTGGACAGTTTTTTGAAAGATAAAAATGGACTTGTTACTCGCTAATCCGCGCGGCTTCTGCGCCGGTGTTGATCGTGCCATCGAGATCGTGGAGCGCGCACTGGAACTGCACGGCTCGCCCATTTATGTGCGCCACGAGGTGGTGCACAACAAATTCGTCGTGGATGGCTTGCGCCAGAAGGGCGCGATCTTCATCGAGGACCTGGCGGATGTGCCTAGCGGCAGCATCCTGATCTTCAGCGCCCACGGGGTTTCGCAGGCGGTGCGCCATGAGGCCCAGGCGCGCGGGCTGACGGTGTTCGATGCGACCTGTCCGCTGGTGACCAAGGTGCATATCGAGGTGTCGCGGATGCGCGAGCAGGGCAAGGAGATCGTGATGATAGGCCACGCCGGCCATCCCGAAGTGGAGGGCACAATGGGCCAATGTGAAGAAGGGGGCAACGGCGGCATGTACTTGGTGGAGTCGCCGGATCAGGTCGCTCAGCTCAGCGTGAAGGACGAGCAGAACCTGGCCTATGTCACGCAGACCACGCTGTCCGTGGATGATGCCAGCACGATCATTGCCGCGCTGAAGACGCGCTTCCCGTTCATCACCGGGCCGAAGAAAGACGACATCTGCTATGCGACGCAAAACCGCCAGGATGCGGTGAAGGCGCTGGTCAAGCAATGTGACGTGGTGGTCGTGGTCGGTTCGCCGAACAGCTCGAACTCCAACCGCCTGCGCGAAGTCGCGGCGAATATCGGAATCCCCGCCTATTTGGTGAATGATGCCGAAGCATTGCAGCCCGAATGGTTCGCCGGAAAAGCGCATGTCGGCATCAGCGCGGGTGCATCCGCACCCGAAGTGCTGGTGCAGGGCGTGATTGCGCGGCTGGAGAAAATGGGCGGGACCAGGGTGATTGAGTTGCAGGGTATCGTAGAGAACGTCGTGTTTCCGTTGCCCAAGACCCTGATTCCGATTGTGGCCCGTTCCTGATCCGGCGATCCCGAACCGGCAACCCTGATTCTCTCCGCCATATGCAAACGGATTTCCTGATTGTGGGCGGTGGCGCGGTCGGACTGGCCAGCGCGCAAGCACTGTTGCAGGCCGGTTATAGCGTGACACTGGTCGAGCGCGGCGCAGTGGGGCGCGAGGCATCCTGGGCGGGCGGAGGCATCCTCTCGCCGCTGTGTTCCTGGGATTACAAGGAGCCGGTCACGCGCCTCGCGCATCGCGGCATGGACATGTTCGGTGAGGCAGCCGCGAAGCTGCATGACGCGACCGGCATCGATTCAGAATATCAACGCAGCGGCATGTTGCTGCTGCCGCCGTATCAAACAGAATTGGCCACGCAATGGTGCGCCCAACACCGGGTCGCATTGCAGCAGGTAAACCTTGCCGATTATTTGCCCGGAAATCTGCAAGTGCGGCAGGGCGCTGGCCAACCGGGTGACGGGCTGCTGTTGCCTGAAGTCGCGCAGGTGCGCAATCCGCGACTGATGCAGGCGCTGGCCAAGCATGTCGAAATGCTCGGTGGCGTGATCCTGGAACAACACGAGGTGCAACAATTCGAGATTGCGGGCGACCGTGTGCTTGCGCTGCAGACAACGCAAGGCAGACTGGTCGCGGACTACTACATCGTGGCGGCAGGGGCGTGGAGCAGGGATTTGCTGGGCGAACACGCCCTCAACATGGATATCCGGCCGATACGCGGGCAGATACTGTTGCTCAAATTCGACACGCCACCGTTCCGGCAAATACTGCTCAAACAGAATCTGTACCTGATTCCCCGCCGCGACGGCCATGTCCTGATAGGCAGCACGCTGGAGGACGTTGGCTTCGACAAGTCCACGACTGCCGAGGCGCGTGACAGCCTGCTTGGCCGTGTACGGGAAATCTTTCCGGGTTGGCAGAGCCGCGAGCCGGTGCAGCACTGGGCAGGTTTCCGCCCCGGTTCGCCGGACAACATCCCCACCATAGGACGGCATCCGCAGCTGACCAACCTTTACGCCAACAGCGGGCATTTCAGATATGGTGTGACCATGTCATTCGCCAGTGCAGACCTGTTGCTTAATGAGATTGAAGGCGTAGCGCAACCATTTTCGGTGGATGAATACCGCTGGCAGTAATGCCTGTTTGGAGTGCAGCGACGCGTCGCTGCGTTGGGAAAGCATCAACGCATGGGGGAAAGCAGAGACACGTCGCTACACTCCATAAGAAATCAAAATCGTGGCGCCAAGCTCAGTGCGTCCTTTATAATTGCAGCAATATTGCTGGAGTAGCTCAGTTGGTAGAGCAACGCACTCGTAACGCGTAGGTCGGAGGTTCGATTCCTCTCTCCAGCACCATTAAATAAAGGGGTTACACGGTGTGTAGCCCCTTTTTCTTTTTACGCTAGACCGCAGCCCCACGGATTCTGCAGTGTTGAGACCGACATCAAAAGCCACATCACTTTTCGATGCAAAAAGCGCGTTGGTCTACCACGGTATGCGGCTTCCTATTTGAGACGGCTGTTGCCTTTGATGCTGGAATTGATGATGGTCAGATTCCGTCCTGAACATCACGCTGGTGTGTTCGTGGAGATTGAACAACATTTTATTTGCTTTACCCCAATCAGAACACCATGATTCTCATCTGCAAAGAAATCACTCCATATAGTTTGTCTTGGTAACTTGGGATATACATCAGATAGGCTCCAACATGTTTATACTCAATGCTGGCTGTAGGTATAACTGCTAAAAACCAGCCACTGCTACGCATATTAGGATACCCGTCCATACCTCCCGCAGCCATTCCCAAACGGACAGGTCCAATTTCAAGCGGTCGCCAATACCAGCCTGCGTAGTGTGTGGTTTGTTTAACGCTGTTGTAATATTCGCCAAAAGTAATGGAGCTTACTGTTGAATAGCGGTACTCGCCCCCCAACCCGTAATTGTCGTTATTAAATCCCTTTTCTTTCTGAAAGTGGCGAGAATAAAATCCCACGTTTAACCAAAGCTCGCTAATCGGTTTTGACTCAACAGTTGCAAAAGTTTCCGCGATTGATGTGTTGAAAATGGAGGCGAGAAAAATACAAACTATCCATCTGTTTGAAAAGTGGGAATTTATTACTGCCTTCGCCTGTGTTGTGGCACGACCAAACTTACCGGTTCCCGGTATTAACATGATGCACCTTATTAATCACTGGCGGCCTCAAGCACCAAGTGAAGTGCAAAATCCGCACGGGAATGATGTTCCCTTGCACGCGGAAGATAAATCGGGGTTTGGCTGAGCGTGATGTAGGAAGCGGTAACCTTCGCTGTCAGTGTTTTACTGACAGGGCGCAGGTGTTACAGAATGGCTGTTTGCGGCTAATTCAAGAGATTTTTGTCAACCGCATACTGCATCAGCTCAAGGTTGTTGCGCAGTTGCATTTTCTCCAGAATGCGGGTGCGGTAGGTGCTGACGGTTTTCACGCTCAGTGATAAGGTGGCGGCAATTTCAGATATGCTTTTGGCTGAAGCGAACAGCAAAAAAATCTGATATTCACGAGTCGATAGGATTTCGTGCGTGAGCTTTCCATCCGGCAGCCTGATTGCGTTGGTGAGCATTTTGGTCACTGCCGTACTAATGTACATCTTGCCACTCACCACGCTACGCACCGCATTCACCACTTCTTCCGGCGCACAGTCCTTGTTCAAATATCCGGCTGCGCCAGCCTTGATGAGACGCACGGCGAATTGATCTTCTGGGTAGGCCGTGATAATCAGCACGGGTAATTTTGGTTTTATCTGTGTAAGCTGCTTGAGCAGGTCAATGCCGTTCATGCCGGGCATGGCAATGTCGAGCAACGCCACATCGCAGTCGTTGTCGCAAAGCCAGTTCAGCGCGTGAATACCATTGGCGTATTCGGCAACGATTTCCATCCCGCCACTCTGTTCCAGAATTTGCGCCAATCCACGCCGCACCATGGCGTGGTCGTCGGCGAGCAGAATACGGATCATGCCTGCCATTAGATGCTCCGTTCCGGTAGGGGAACAATCACCGTCAAGCAAAGCCCGCCGCCAGGCGGAATGTCAAATTTGACTGTGCCACCCAGTTGCTCAACGCGCTCATTTATACCAAGA
This sequence comes from Candidatus Gallionella acididurans, assembly GCA_001577345.1. Lineage (GTDB taxonomy): Bacteria > Pseudomonadota > Gammaproteobacteria > Burkholderiales > Gallionellaceae > Gallionella > Gallionella acididurans. The sequence goes on along the minus strand of LSLI01000025.1, from coordinate 4,886 downwards.
ATGCCATAGCATCCCAATTTGACGGCATCTTCTTCCAAGAGGCCGCACCCATTGTCGCAGACGGACAGCATCACCTCATCGTCGCCATGGTGGTATTCAATTTCCACTCTGGAAGCTCTGGAATGCTTCGTTACATTGGTGAGCGCTTCCTGAAGGGTGCGGAACAGCGCGATCGAGTGCGGCTTGTCGAGATTGCCCTTATCTCCGATACAGTTCACCAGATATTCGATGCCGGTAAGTTCATGAAATTGGGCGGCTTGCCATTCAATCGCCGCCAGCAGTCCGAGATAGTCAAGTATGGTTGGGCGCAAATCGGCAATGATGTGCCGAGTGATGCCCGCCGCGCCATCGATCAGTTGCGACATTGACTCGACTTGTTCAAGCAGTGCCAGCGCATTAATATCATTGGATATGTCGGTTTTTAACTGGTGGATTTTAACTTTCATGGCCGTCATTGAGCCGCCAAGTTCGTCGTGTATTTCGCGTGCGATACTGGCTTTTTCTTGCTCGCGTACCGTCTGTAGATGCGCGGTCAGGTCGCGCAGTTTGCGCTCGATGGTTTTGCGTTCGGTAATGTCGGTCAGCACGATGCGAACCACGGATTCCTTGCCAACTTGTTTCAAGCACAAGCAATCCAGACGTGCGTAAAAGTAAGGCTCTTCACCGTGCTGAAATGCCAGTTCGCAAGTCAATGTGTTGTCGCGTGCCAGAACGTTCAGAAAATGGCGATGCCAGCGATCGCGATCCGCAGTGGCCACAAAAGGGGCGAAGCGACGATGGGGTAGTTTGTTGCGCTCCATTCCAAGCAGCGTGGCACCGGTAAGGTTGATCTCGTCGATTATCCCGTCGTGGTTGAGGCTGAGATAACCGACCGGAGCGAATTCATAGAGATCCACGTAACGGTCGCGCGATTCTCCCAGCGCGAGCTGCGCACCCCGCAGCTCTTCGTTCTGCATCTCCAGTTGGATCTGGTGTACCTGAAGTTCGTGCAGGAGTTCCTTGGCCGAGCGCGGCTTCGGCTTGGGTGCGTAGGCAAGTTGCGCTTCGGCAGCTTTCCGCATCGGGTCTTGTTCGTTCGCATCTTGCTCAAGGCACTTCCTTCAAAGATGCACAGCTATCAAGGCTAACCCAACTGGTTACAAGAATATGTGCTATTGCCACCAGGCAGTCTACTCTCTATTTTGCATTTTCAAGCAGGCGGAATTTCTCCTTTAGACTTGTCGACAGCAGCTGGTACTGTACGTAACCAAGATGCCGGTCACCATGGCCTGTATAATTGCGGCATGAGAGTGGCATCAACTTTTCGATGGAGAGCGCCATCAAACTGATGTCACTATAAATCTGAGGTGCTACACGCTGCTGAATATGCGAGGAAATATGCAGGTGTCGATTCCTTGGAACGCGTAGGTCGGAGGTTCGATTCCTCTCTCCGCACCATTATCAATTCCAAGATATTCCACTAATGCCACCTAAAAATCAGCCGCGTGGGGAGAGTCGTTAAGGCCACTCCCCACGCGACTTCTTCCATGCAAATGCGCTACACTTATCAACAGGCCAGCCAACTTTAGGCTGCCTGCACTCTGGGTATTCCTACAGCGCGCACACCTGGGTATTTTTAAACGCGCACCGACAGTTGAGTGGTAATTGCGCATGCCATACCAGGCTACGGTCTGGTTGGGATAATTGGCAAGGTCATCGATACTGACGTCAGTGGGTTCGGATTTCATCAACCAAGCAAACAACGTTAATGGCAGCGGCATAGAAGCCAGCCCTGGGATTGTTCCACTCTCCAAGATAGTTGTCGCTCACCATTTAGTTTCAAACATTCAGCCTGATATGTATTGACGCCCCCTAGCATCAGTATTAGAGTCGCTTACAAAAGTTGCACTTCAGAGTTGAATCCGCCAAACGAAAATGGAATCATCGGAATGAAAATAATTTCGGCAATTATTATAGTTCTTACCTTATTTTCTACTGTTTCTTTTGCGGCAGATATAACTGGTGGCACTATTACCATCAAAAAAACAGCGATGCCAACCTCTGCAACAGGTGGTCAGGTTTCTGACATGTCTGGCGAGGTTTTTGTCATGCATGGCACAAATGTCGCACATAAAGCGGTTAAAACGGAATCCGTTGCTTCCGGCACAGTGATCAGTACAGGTGCCAATAGCTATGCCGTGCTGAAATTCGAAGATGGTCAAGTCGTCACCATGCAAGCTAATTCCACATTCAAGGTCAGAGAATACCGCTACGATGCCAAGCGGGTTAAGAATAGCAATATTGTTTTTTCGATGTTCAAAGGCGGATTTCATTTTTTTCCTGGCATAATCGACCAGAAAAACGCGCAAGCATACAGGTTTAGGATATCAACCCCGAATGCGACCATCGGCATACATGGTGCTGAGTTCGAGGTAGTTATGGTGGGCGGAACTATCTATAGTCAGGTGATGACTGGAAAGATCGAAATGACAAGTGACCGCGGTTCAATCTATTTAAGAGCAGGACAGGCAGCTTACGTGACGTCACCCAATACTCCGCCTACCTTGGTCACTGCTTCAGCTATACCTGCCAGTACGTTTGGTCTGTTGCTTTCCATACCGCCGTCCACAGCTCCTGCTACATCTACTGCTCTCGTTCCTGTAACTGTTTCTACTCCAGTTCCTGCTGCTGGGGGCGCATCAATAAGTACAGGAGAGGCGGTTGCAGATGCAAGCATTTTACAATATGAAAAGAGTCCGAAGGCGAGCATTACCGCCGCACAAGCTAGCGAATTCGGCGGCGCCTATCTAATTGGCAAAATCGGCTACAACACAAGTAGCCCGCCTACCAATCACACTGTCAATCAATTATATCCAGGTCTTGAAGCAGGTTACGGGTGGGATATTGGTAGCGTGTTGTTAGGCGTAGACGGTTTTGCGGATTTTCATACCAATTCCATAACTGCCAATGATTACGGTGGCGATGTGAAGCTGGGATTTCCTATGGGTGAATTTATGCCCTACGCTAAATTGGGTGAGACTGGCGGATGGCCTGGCATTCGTAATAATTTCGCCTTGGGATTTGAATATAAGCTTGACAGTCTATGGAGTGTTGCGAGTGAGTTGTTTGCTGACAGCATTAATATAAATGGTCAAACAGAAAGGAATAGGAATGTTTCTGTAGGTCTGAAGCGATCACTTCCCTGAACATTAATGCTTTACCGGCGCTGGTTGCCGTTGCGGCACCTTGGCTACCTGGCTGTTCATGTTCATTCCCGGCACCCAAGTGCAGGCCGCTAGGACAGGCAGCACCAGAGCGGCGAGCAATGCGCCTGAGCCGGAGAGATGAAGGAACTTGTTCAGATTGCAAGCCATAGGGGATCTTTTATTGGTGATGCGTGCTGTGCAGATGATTGGTGCTCGGGGTAAGGCAAGTTGGACGTATGCAAACGAGGTCTTGCACGAGCAAGTGGGCGTGGCGGCGACCACAACCGGCTGCCGCTTCCGCCGTCGAGAATGACGGCTGAAATGATTTTTTCAATTGTACTTCCTTCCAAACCCAATACGATCGAGTTTCCCTCAAGACTATCTTTTTGCAACGAAGCCAGATGACGTCTTAGTGTGTGGACTCCGGTATCGAAGCCACCACGTCTTTTTCTGCTTCCTAATGAGTTTGATTCTACCTCATTCCAGACCCACCAACCCCACCAACCCCGCACCAACCCCCGCCCAAGAAAAGTTTAATGTCGGGGAGTTATTTCACGTTCCCAGGGTGCACCGAAAGGCCACGTTAAAAAGTTAGGGTGTGAAACAGCGTGCAACACTTTCCAGATTAGGGGTGGAAACGGCGTCCAATAGTTTCCACCTCAGCGTGTAACCATCCGGCGTTTTAGCCGGAGGTATCTGGAGTGTTTTACATGGACATCATTTACGAAATTCGCAGGCGATACTCGGTACAAAAGGTCGCCATGGCTAAGCCATTATAAGGATCGAAAGGCTGATTCGTCCCAATTGCGAAACTTCAACTTAATAGCACCATTGGAATCTAAAGCTGGAAGAATTCAGGCGGGCCACAAAAATTACTATCCGCAGCACATTGCTCTGTGCTCTGGCACACAGAGCGTTCCATACAAAAGGGATATTCTGAAAAAAGTTTCACTTTCTGTGTTTATAAGGATTCTGCCATGAATATCCATTTAAGTCTGGACCCTTGATGTCGTTGACCAGATCAAAAATACTGGCGATGCCCGCGGTGGGTTTTATCGTAATGACGTTGCTCTCCGGTTGTGCCGTCACCACTCAGTCATATCCAACAACACTGGTTCAGTCAGTTAATCTGGAACCCCAGGCCTTGAAAACGGCGGGAATCGCCTTTATTACGCCGGGCACTGTAACAGGGCAGGAAGAGGACAAGCAAGGTCTGGCGCTGGCGTTTACAGATGCTCTGAAACAGGCCCGCCCTGATCTGCGTATCGTCACCTTGCCGGAAACACTCGGAATAATAAATAAGGACGGACTCGCTGAAGAATATAAGAGGATGTATGAAGATTCCCGCTTAACGGGGATTTTCAATCGGGATACTTTGCTGAAAATTTCCCGTCAAACCGGGGCCCGTTATATAGCTCAACTCAAACTTGGCGGATTCACGCAGACAACACAGGGCCTGTGGGGAGTTCTTGGATTCAACATGACGATAACAGAAATAACTACCGTGAGGCTGTTTCTTCAGATATGGGACGGTGAAAACGGCACGATAGTCTGGGAAGGTTCCCAGGAGCTGACATTGTCCAGCAACCAAATAAAGCAATCTCCCGTTTCATTCAAGGACACTGTAGAGCTGTCTGCGCAAGAGCTTACTGCACGCTTATTCCCGACACCCGCACAACTATTGGCCAAAACCACGCCTAA
>LSLI01000024.1 GCA_001577345.1 Candidatus Gallionella acididurans | reverse complement strand
AATCGGCGTGCGGGGCCGCACCCCGCGACTTTGACTTTGATTCGCCCCTCTCCCCAACCCTCTCCCCCAAGGGGCGAGGGAATTGCTGGATTCCCACTACGCGTTCCCTATCCCCTTCGTCGGCAACCCGATCTGCTTCGCAAAATCCAGCATCCGCTGAATTGGTTGCACTGCACGCGGGATGATAGAAGGATCAACGTATATCTCATTGCGCCCCGTTTCCAACACCTCCGCCAGATTCAACAACCCGTTCATCGCCATCCACGGGCAGTGGCTGCAGCTGGTGCAGTTCGCGCCGGATCCGGCGGTAGGCGCTTCGAGGAAAATCTTGCCCGGGCACAGCGTACGCATCTTGTGCAGGATGCCGTTGTCGGTGGCGACGATGAATTCCTGCGCGTCCAGATTCTGCGCGGCCGTGATCAGTTGCGTGGTGGAGCCGACCATGTCGGCGAGCTGGATGACTGCGCGCGGCGATTCGGGATGCACCAGCACCTTGGCGTGCGGGTGCTGCGCTTTCAGCGCTATCAATTCCTTGGCCTTGTATTCGTCGTGCACGATGCACGAGCCCTGCCACAACAGCATGTCTGCGCCGGTCTGTTCCTGCACATAGTTGCCGAGGTGGCGGTCCGGCGCCCACAGCACCTTCTTGCCCTGCTCCTTGAGGTGTTTCACCCCCGGCAATGCGATCGAGCTGGTGACCATCCAGTCGGCACGGGCTTTCACCGCGGCGCTGGTGTTGGCATATACCACCACGGTGCGATCCGGATGCGCGTCGCAGAACGCGGCGAACTCGTCCGCCGGACAACCGAGATCCAGCGAGCATTCCGCTTTAAGGTCGGGCATCAGCACGCGCTTCTCGGGATTCAGTATCTTCGCGGTTTCCCCCATGAAGCGCACGCCGGCAACCACGATGGTCTTCGCCGGATGCTTGTGGCCGAAGTTGGCCATGTCCAGCGAATCGGAAACAATCCCGCCGGTGGCTTCCGCGAGATCCTGCAGATCTGCATCCACGTAATAATGCGCGACCAGCACCGCATCCTGCTCCTTGAGCAGGCGCTTGATGCGCGCGATCAGCCCAGGCTTCTCGGCCGCGTTTGGCTCGCGCGGAAGCTTGGCCCATGCCACAGCGGTCGGGGAGCCGGGGTGTTCATAGGCATAGGGAATGGTTTTTTCACTCATTAATGTTTCCTCTGTGTGCGCCCAGGGAATTATGTGCGACTGGCCAATTCCATTATTGCGGCGCGATTGCTCGGTGAAAAGACTTTTTCAGCGGCATCCTGCCACGCCAGCCACTGGTAGTTTAAATGCTCGCGCGGCTCCAGCTGGATATCAACCCTGTGCGGAAGTTGCAAACCGAACACATGCTCGGTGTTGTGCGTGATGCCGGGCACATAACGGTAGCGCCAGTGCGGATAGATCTCGTAGACGTTTTGTGTCTGCCAGTCGGCCAGCGCGTATTGCCGGACGTCCAGGCCGGTCTCTTCGCGCACCTCGCGCCGCGCGGTCTCGGCCAGCGTTTCTTCATCGTCGCGGCTGCCGGTGACGGATTGCCAATATCCGGGGTGATCTGCGCGTTCCAGCAACAGCACATCCCCGTCAGCAGTGTAGATTACCACCAGCACCGAGACTGGCTGTTTATATTGCACCATGCTCTAAGCAAAAAATATCCAGAACGCCTTGTTGCGCTGGCGCCAATACACCACTGTGTCGGCCAGAATATCCTGGGCGATCTCCCTGTCGTTGGCGGAAAGGCCCAGGGTGTCGCTGGCATTGCGCAGCAGCAGCACATATCCGTTCGCCTGATGCCACGACAGGTCGCACAGCGCATCCGCAAGCGCATCCCAGTTCGCGCCGAACTCAGGCGGGAAACTGGCCGCGGCAGCCAGGGCATTGAGCAGATTCTGTTTGCCCTTGACGCTCCTGAGATCGGTATCGAACAGCGCAAAACCGGCTGCATCAGCGGCGCTGCGCAAGGTTTCGATACTGCATCCCAGCGTATAGCTACCCGCTGCTTCCTGGTCGCCCAGTTGTTGTGCCAAAGCTTCCATGGCTACTCCTGAATTCGTTTGAATATCTTGTAATGGTCGGCAGTGTAATAATATTCGCCAGGTTCACCACTGATGATGCGGCGGGCACCGCGATTGCGCGCCCCCGGCGTTTTCACTGTGTATTCGTGATAGTAACCGCGCGGGCGTTTCGGCAAGGCCCGCTCGTAGTTGCCGAACACCACGCCATCGCGCGGATAGGCAAACGGCCCGCCATCCTTGATGGCGCGCAGCGTGTCCCGCGCCTGCGGCGGCAATTCGGCAACGCTGATGATCGCCAGATCAGCATGTGCACTTTGCGCTGTGTGGTGGGCATGCGCCTGCGCACCGGCCGGCAACCACAGCATTGCCGCCAGCACGATCCACACCAAACGCAACATGCGCGGCCCCATCATTCCTTGGTGACTTCAGCGGTGGTTGTCACTTGCTGGCGCAGGCGGATATGCAAGTCGCGCAACTGTCTTTCATCCACCGCGCTGGGTGCCTGGGTCAGCAGGCACTGCGCGCGCTGCGTCTTGGGGAAGGCGATCACGTCGCGTATGGATTCCGAACCGGTCATCATCGTCACGATACGGTCCAGGCCGAACGCCAGCCCACCGTGCGGGGGCGCGCCGTATTGCAGTGCGTCAAGCAGGAAACCGAACTTGAGTTGCGCCTCTTCAGCGCCGATATTGAGCGCGCGAAACACCTGCGACTGTACTGACTCCTGATGGATACGCACCGAACCTCCGCCGATCTCCGAGCCGTTCAGCGCAAGGTCGTATGCCTTGGCCAGGCAACGTCCGGGATCGCTTTCCAGCAGCGCAAGATGTTCGTCCTTGGGCGCGGTGAACGGGTGATGGCAGGCGTTCCAGCGCTGACCTTCCTCGTCGTATTCGAACATCGGGAAATCCACCACCCACAGCGGTTCCCATGCCTTGCCGTTGGTGTAACCCTTCTCGTGACCGATCTTGCTGCGCAGCGCGCCGAGCGCGTCGTTGACGATCTTTTCCTTGTCCGCACCGAAGAAGATGATGTCGCCGTTCTGCGCGCCGGTGCGGGCCATGATGGTCTTCAGTGCGGCCTCGTGGAGGTTCTTCACGATGGGCGACTGCAAACCGGTTTCGTTGAGTTGCGTGATGTCGTTGACCTTGATGTAGGCCAGCCCCTTCGCGCCATAGATGCCGACAAATTTGGTGTACTCGTCGATCTCGCCGCGCGAGAATGCGCCGCCACCCGGCACACGTAATGCGGCGACGCGGCCGGTTTCGGAATTGGCCACACCGGCAAATACCTTGAACGCGACGTCCTTCACCGCATCGGTGACTTCGGTCAGCTCCAGCGTCACGCGCAGGTCCGGCTTGTCCGAACCGTAGCGTGCCATCGCTTCCGCATAAGTCATGCGCGGGAACGGGTTGGGCAGTTCCTCATTCAGCGCTTCCTTGAACACGGTGCGTATCATTTCTTCCATCAGCGCGGTGATTTGATCTTCATTCAGGAACGAAGTCTCGATATCCACCTGGGTGAATTCCGGCTGGCGGTCGGCGCGCAGGTCCTCGTCGCGAAAGCACTTGGTGATCTGGTAATAACGGTCGAAACCCGCCACCATCAGCAACTGCTTGAACAGCTGCGGCGATTGCGGCAGCGCGAAAAATTCGCCGGGATGCACGCGCGACGGCACCAGATAGTCGCGCGCGCCTTCCGGCGTGGATTTGGTCAGCATCGGCGTTTCGATGTCGATGAAGCCGCGGCTGTCGAGAAAGCGGCGGAACGCCATCGCCACCTTGTAGCGCAGCATCAGGTTCTTCTGCATCTGCGGGCGGCGCAGGTCGATCACGCGATGGGTCAGCCGCACCGTCTCGGACAGGTTCTCGTCGTCCAGCTGGAACGGCGGGGTCAGCGCGGTGTTCAGCACCTCGATCTCGTGGCACAGTATCTCGATCTCGCCGCTGGTGATATTGGCATTGGTCGTGCCCGCCGGGCGGCGGCGCACCTTGCCGGTGATGCGCAGCACGAACTCGTTGCGCACCGATTCGGCGATCCTGAACATGTCCGGGCGGTCGGGGTCGCAGACGATCTGTGCCAGCCCCTCGCGGTCGCGCAGGTCGATGAAGATCACCCCGCCATGGTCGCGGCGACGATGCGCCCAGCCGCACAGGCTGACGGTTTGATCGAGTTGGTCGGTGTTAAGCAGTCCGCAATAATGAGTTCGCATGGTTCAGGTTGGTAGGAAATTATTTAGTTTGATTCGGGGTTGGGTGTATGGACGCGATGCTTTCCGGTTTCGGAATCCGCCGCCACTCCCATCGAGACGATGGAGCGCAGGGCCACGTCCACAGTCATATCCAGCGCTATGGTGTCGGCCTTGCGCACGAAGAAATAAAAGCCGTTCACCGGACTGGGTGTGGTGGGAATAAATACCGCCACGTATTCCTCGTCGAACCGGTCTATCACTTCCCCGGGCAAACTGGTCTGGAACGCCAGCGACCACGCCTGGGGATGGGGGTAACGCACCAGCAGAACCTTGCGAAAGGAATTGCCGCTCCCGGACAACAAGGTGTCGCTGACCTGCTTCACGCCCTTGTAGATGCTGCCCACGAAAGGAACGTGCAACATTGCTCTTTCCCATTGCGCCCACAAATACTGCCCGAACAAGTTGCGCATCAGCAAGCCGGTCAGCCCCACCACGAACAGCGTCAGGATGATCCCCAGGCCGGGAATATGTATGCCCAGCACCCTGTCCGGCCGCCAATGCTCCGGAAGCAGCAGCAGCGTTTGATCCATGGCGCCTATCGTCAGGTTCAGCACCCACAGGGTGATACCCAGCGGAACCCAAACCAGCAAACCGGTAATGAAATATTTCTTCATGCCCTAAACAACACCCGTGGCCGCCGGGGCGGGTGCAGTCACTGCAACCGCGTCAGGCTTGGTTTCGTGCTTGATTTCCGGCTTCCCTGCATCCGCTTTGGCATCCCCTTTCTTGGGGCCGCCCTTGAAATCGGTAACGTAATAGCCATTGCCCTTCAACTGGAAACTGGCGGCGGTCAATTGTTTTGAGAAGGTGTCTTTTCCGCATTCGGGGCAGGTAAGGATCGGCGCATCGCTCATTTTCTGCATCACATCCTTCTGGCAGGCGCAACTACTGCAACGATAAGCATAAATAGGCATCGCAACTTCCTATCGGGTAATTTACAAAGGCGGGCATTATACCCGAGCGCGCCGTATCAGGGCATTCGGCTTGGTGGCAATCCGGGGAGGCACAAAAAAAGCCGACTGATGTCGGCTTTATCGAAAACCAAAACTGTCTTACTTGTCCAAGGCCAATATAAAATCGACCAATTCCTTGATGTCGCCTTGTTTCTGGCCGGATGCGTCCATCGGGGGCATGGCCATGCTACCCCAGTGTCCCGAGCCGCCCTTGGATACTTTTGCGACCAACATTGCTTTTGCACCCGCGTCACCCTTGTATTTTTTGGAAACATCCATCCATGCGGGGCCAACCAATTTCCTGTCAATCGAGTGGCAGGCGCTGCAACCGTCTTTCTTGGCAAGCGCAGGCATGTCGGTCGCCATTGCGCTCCCGGCAATCATCAGTCCAGCCATTGCCGCACCCGCGATAATATATTTCATGTTTTGCTCCTTTATATTAAGTTGTTTAAAAACCGGTAAATCTGCGTGCGATTGTAATCACCGCCTGCGGTTCACGCAACCGATAGTGGCCTGTGCCCGGCAAAGTTTGAGTAATTTCATCCGGCATTTTGTCTGTCTTCGGGACCACATGAGGTCGGAAATTAACGTTGTTTCCTTGTGCAGATATGGGGCCCGTCGCGGAGAATGGTCATATTCCCGCATATCCGTTTTTTTCAGGCTACCGAAAAAGTGCATCGCGGGTATAATGCGCGCCACCCTTCGCCCAACCAATCAGCGCTGCGGTTTCTGTGTCACCCCCGATCTCTTCGATCATTAATTCGTCTGGCCCGATTGGTGCAGCTCTTGCGGGCAGCGGGCCGTCACAGGAGCAATGCCTTGTCAACCAATGATATTACTTTTGCCAGCTTGAATTTGGCACAACCCCTGATGCGCGCGATTTCAGACGCGGGCTACACCACACCCACCCCGGTTCAGGCACAGGCGATACCGCTGGTGTTGGCTGGCGGCGATTTGCTGGCTGGCGCGCAGACAGGCACTGGAAAAACTGCCGGCTTCACGCTGCCGATCCTGCATCTGCTCACCGCAAAACCTGTTGCCCACCAGCGCCCCGGCCGGCCGCGCTGCCTGATTCTGGTCCCGACGCGCGAACTCGCCGCCCAAGTGGAGGAATCCGTGCAAACTTATGGCAAATATCTTGCGCTGAAATCCATGGTGATGTTCGGCGGCGTGAATATCAATCCGCAAATGAAGGCCCTGCGCGGGCAAGTGGACATCCTTGTCGCCACGCCCGGGCGGCTGCTCGACCATGTGGGGCAAAAAACCCTGGATCTGTCGGGCATCGAAATCCTGGTGCTGGATGAAGCCGACCGCATGCTGGACATGGGTTTCATCCGCGACATCAAGAAGATCCTCGCGCTGTTGCCCAAGCAGCGCCAGAACCTGCTGTTCTCGGCAACCTTCTCCGACGAGATCAAAACCCTTTCTGACGGCCTGCTGCACAATCCCGGTTATGTCGAAGTGGCGCGCCGCAACTCCACGGTGGAATTGATCACACAAAGCGTCCATCTGATACCGCAAAAGCTGAAGAGCCATTTGCTGTCGCACCTGATCAAGCATCACGACTGGAAGCAGGTGCTGGTATTCACCCGCACCAAACACGGCGCGAACCGGCTGACCGAAAAATTGATCGCGGACGGCATACCCGCAGCCGCAATACACGGCAACAAGAGCCAGCCTGCGCGCACCAAGGCCCTGGCGCAATTCAAGGACGGCTCATTGCCGGTGCTGGTCGCCACCGACATCGCCGCGCGCGGACTGGACATCGACCAGTTGCCTCATGTGGTCAATTTCGAATTGCCGAATGTGCCGGAAGATTACGTGCACCGCATCGGCCGCACCGGTCGCGCGGGCAGCAGCGGCGCGGCGATCTCGCTGGTGGACAAGGAGGAATTGCCGTTCCTCAGGGACATCGAGCGATTGATCAAACGCGAGATCCCGGTAGTTGCGATAGACGGTTTTGTGCCGCCCGCCAATCTTCCCGCTGAAGCCCCGCGCCCACCCCGCCAGCCAAACGGGCCAAGACGCAATAGCGGACCGCGTGCCGCAAACTCCGGCAAGCCCCATCAGCCGCCGCGCGAAGGTCAGACGCGGCATGATGGCCAGGGCCAAAAGCAAAAGCCGCGCAATCCGCAACAGCGTGATCAGCAACCGCGCAATGGACAGCCTTCTGCCAAGCCGCGCCCGCCGCAGAAGACCGACGAGCAGCATCTGTCTGAAGCGGCACGCCATCAAGCCATGCCACAACCCGCTTTGTTTTCACCCAAACCGGGCGTGCGCCGGGGTCGCTAGAACACTATATCTGTCGCCATTGTCCCGGCTCCAATCCTGCCAGCGTCCATTCGCCGATACCGTAACGTATCAGCCGCAATGTGGGCAATCCAACTGCCGCGGTCATGCGCCTCACCTGGCGGTTTTTTCCTTCGCGGATGGCCAGTTCTATCCAGCCAGTAGGGATGTTTTTGCGCGACCTGATCGGAGGGTTGCGCGGCCACAGGTTGGCGGGCTCGTCTATCACGCGCGCCTCGGCGGGTCGTGTGGTGAAACCGGGCAATTCCACGCCAACCCGTAACCGTTCCAGAGCCTGTTCACCGGGAACACCCTCCACCTGCACCCAGTAAGTCTTCGGCAATTTATGTTCGGGGTCGGTGATGCGGTGTTGCATCTGGCCGTCGTCGGTCAGCACCAGCAGGCCTTCGCTATCTGTGTCCAGCCGCCCGGCGGGATAAAAATCCGGAAGAGGGATATAATCAGCCAGCGTCGGATGCATGCCATCACGGCTGAACTGGCAGATCACGCCAAACGGTTTGTTGAAAAGCAGAATGCTCCCCATCGGAATTCCTGTTTATATTTGAAACGATATTTTACCGCCTCCACTCCCCCTGAGCGCCAAATCATGCGTGCTGATTGTTTTCCGGAACCACAATCGAATAGCGGCTTCCTTCCGGCAAGTTTAGGTGAATCCCGGAATACCGGCGGTGCATTGACGAGAACCAACCAAAGAGAAAAAACATGACAAGTCATAAAATTATTTACACGATGGTCGATGAAGCACCGGCACTGGCCACTTATTCCCTGCTTCCCATCGTGCAAGCTTTCACCAGCGCAGCCGGCGTTGCCGTCGAAACGAGGGATATCTCCCTGGCGGGTCGCATCCTCGCGAACTTCCCCGAGAATCTGACCGCGAACCAGAAAATCGCTGATGACCTGGCCGAATTGGGTGCGCTGACCCTCAAACCCGAGGCCAACATCATAAAATTGCCGAATATCAGCGCAACTCCCCCGCAACTGAAAGCGGCAATCAAGGAATTGCAGTCGCAGGGTTTCAACATCCCGGATTATCCTGAAGAACCCCGGAGCGATGCCGAGAAAGCGACCAAGGCCCGCTACGGCAAGATTCTCGGCAGTGCCGTCAACCCGGTACTGCGGGAAGGCAACTCTGACCGCCGTGCTGCGCTTTCTGTCAAAAAATTCGCACAAAAACATCCGCACAAAATGGGTGCATGGAGCGCCGACTCGAAGACCCATGTGGCACACATGAACGCCGGTGATTTCTATGGCAGCGAAAAATCCGTCACTGTTGACGCAGCCTGCGCCGTGCGTATCGAGTTTGTAGCCCGCGATGGCAAAACAACCGTGCTGAAGGAGAAAACCCCGTTACAGTCGGGTGAAGTCATAGACGCCAGCGTGATAAGCCGCCGCGGTCTGCGTGCGTTCTACGAGGAACAGATGGAAGACGCAAAGAAGCAGGGCGTGCTGTTGTCATTGCACCTCAAGGCCACCATGATGAAGATTTCCGATCCGATCATGTTCGGCCATGCCGTTACCGTTTATTTCAAGGATGTTTTCGAAAAGCATGCGGCGGTGATCAACGAACTGGGAGTCAACGTCAACAACGGCCTGGGTGACCTCTACGCAAAGATCGCGAAACTGCCCGAAACGAAACGCGCCGAGATCGAAGCTGACATCCAGGCCGCTTACAAGACCAGGCCGGAACTGGCGATGGTGAATTCGGACAAGGGCATCACCAACCTGCATGTGCCCAGCGATATCATCGTCGATGCTTCCATGCCCGCGATGATTCGTGATTCGGGAAAAATGTGGGGCAGTGACGGCAAGTTGCACGATACCAAGGCGCTGATCCCTGACCGCTGCTATGCACGCATTTATCAGGTTGTCATAGACGATTGCAAGAAGCACGGCGCATTCGATCCAAAGACCATGGGCAGCGTACCGAATGTCGGCCTGATGGCCCAGCAGGCCGAGGAATATGGCTCACACGACAAGACCTTTCAACTGAATGACAACGGCGCCGTCCGTGTCGTGGATGCCACTGGCAAGACACTGCTGGAGCAAAAGGTCGAGCCGGGCGACATCTTCCGTATGTGCCAGGCAAAAGATGCGCCTATCCGGGACTGGGTGAAGCTGGCCGTTGCGCGCGTGCGCGCCACCGGCGCGCCCGCTGTTTTCTGGCTGGACAAGAACCGGGCGCACGACGCGCAGATCATCCTGAAAGTGGAGCGTTACCTCAAGGAACACGATACAAAAGGCATGGACATTCGCATCATGACGCCCGAAGAGGCGATACAACTCTCGATCGAACGCATCCGCGCGGGCAAGGACACCATCTCTGTGACCGGCAACGTCCTGCGCGACTATCTCACCGACCTGTTCCCGATCATGGAGCTGGGCACCAGCGCGAAAATGCTGTCCATCGTTCCGCTGATGAATGGCGGAGGCCTGTTTGAAACCGGCGCGGGTGGCTCGGCTCCCAAACATGTCCAGCAATTCCAGCAGGAAGGCTATTTGCGCTGGGATTCACTCGGCGAGTTCCTCGCGCTGGGCGCATCACTGGAACATCTGGGCCAGAAATTCAACAACGCAAAAGCGCAAGTACTGGCCGAGACGCTTGATCAGGCCAACAGCAGAATTCTTGAAAACAACAAGTCTCCCGCCCGCAAGGTGGGTGAGCTTGATAATCGGGGCAGCCATTTCTACCTCGCACTGTATTGGGCGCAGGCACTGGCCGCACAGACCGTGGACAAGGAAATTCAGGCGCGTTTCACAACCCTGGCGAAGACACTGGCTGACAACGAGGCAAAGATCAATGCCGAATTGATTGCGGCCCAGGGAAAACCGGTGGATATGGGAGGATATTATCATCCGGACTTCGACAAGACATCGAAGGCGATGCGGCCTAGCAAGACGTTGAATGCGGCGTTGGATGCGATTTGAGCTGATGCCCGGCATTTAACGCCTTTCGTGCTGAGCCTATCGAAGCATGTACGACAACAGAAAATCAAAGTCGCGGGGTGCGGCCCCGCACGCCGATTACTTTCTTTATGCGGCTAAAGAAAGTAATCAAAGAAACGCCGCCCCGGTTTGCCGCCGCTGCGCGGTTCCCTGCGTTGCTCGACTGGTCAGGCGGCTGCGGAACTCGCGCTACGCGCTCAGACAGTCCTCGCCGAAATCCCCTGACCAGCCTCCGCTACTCGGCGGCGCTCAGGGGATGAAAAGCGAAAGTCAAAACTGAAAATCGGGTGGGCAACAAGTTGCCCACTATGCTGAGACAGATAGCCAAAACAATTCGACTCCGGTACATTGTTGTTTCTCTTTTAATTACAGGCAAAGAAACTCAATGACGTGCGGGGCCGCACCCCGCGACTTTGATTTTTATTTTGTCATTCATATTTCGATACGGCCTTGGGCCTACTCAATACGAACGGCGATAAGGTACCGGAGTCGAATTAGCCGGCCATCCAAAACAAAAAGCCCGGTACTTTCGCACCGGGCTTTTTTTACCAACTCAGGTACCGATTAAGGAGCCTGGATGTTGGAAGCTTGCTTGCCTTTAGGACCCTGAACTACTTCGAAGGTGACCTTCTGGCCTTCTTTGAGTGACTTGAAGCCGCTCATGTTGATTGCGGAAAAGTGCGCGAACAGATCTTCGCTACCATCATCGGGAGTAATAAAGCCAAATCCCTTTGCATCGTTGAACCATTTAACTGTACCAGTTGCCATGTGATTACATCCTTACCAAAAAAAACGGGGAAATCCCCCGCGGAACTGTTTGAATCCAAGATCGCACACGGCAAAACCAGTACTGCAGATACTTTGAGTCAAACACCAGCGCGCTTTTTACTCCTGTTTAGTTGATACCGTCAAGTGGTTTATAAAATATTTTTCAATCGGGCTTGAAAAAGTGGCGTTAATCATCATGTACATTGGCGTAGAAAGTGTCAGAATATGCACCATACGATTATGGCAACCAAACACCACAGTAACTCAGTACTCGCGCCGGAACGCGCAAAAACAAAGCCGCCGCGCATGTACAAGGTGGTTTTGTTCAATGACGATTACACTACCATGGATTTTGTAATCGAGGTGTTGCAGCGGTTCTTCGAGATGAATCGTGAACGTGCGCTGCAAATCATGCTCAAAGTACATAATGAAGGCTCCGCGGTATGCGGGGTATATTCCAAGGATGTAGCTGAAACCAAGGTCGCCCAGGTATCAGAGTTTGCACAACAACACGGTCATCCGTTACGATGCGGCATGGAGGAAAGCTGAAATGATTGCACAAGAATTGGAAGTCAGTTTGCATTTGGCGTTCGTCGAGGCTCGCCAGAAGCGGCATGAATTTATTACTGTCGAGCATCTGCTCCTCACCATGCTGGACAATGCCTCTGCCGCACAGGTTCTGCGTGCCTGCGGCATCGACATAGAAGAATTGCGCCAGGTGCTGGCCGATTACATCTCCACGCATACTCCGGTTACGCCGGGTGACCAGGAAGTGGATACCCAGCCCACGGTGGGATTCCAGCGCGTAATCCAGCGCGCCATTCTGCATGTGCAATCCACCAACAAGAAAGAAGTTACCGGGGCCAACATACTGGTCGCGCTGTTCGGCGAGAAAGATTCGCACGCTGTATATTTCCTCACCCAGCGCAACGTCAACCGCCTGGATGTGGTGAATTACATTGCTCATGGCATAGACAAGGCCCAGGCGGCCTTGCCAAACAAAACGCAGAATGAACCCGACTCGGAACAGGAGCAAATCGCCGGTGGCGCGCTGAAAAGCTTCACGCTGGATCTGAATGCACAGGCGCTGGCCGGCAAGATTGACCCATTGATCGGGCGTGAAATTGAACTGGAGCGGGTCATCCAGACGCTGTGCCGGCGCCGCAAGAACAACCCCTTGCTGGTGGGCGAAGCCGGCGTGGGAAAAACCGCTATCGCCGAGGGCTTGGCTCGCCGCATTGTTGAGAACGACATTCCGGAAGTACTTAAGGATGCGCATGTCTACTCGCTCGACATGGGCGCGTTGCTCGCCGGCACCAAATATCGCGGCGATTTCGAACAACGCCTGAAAGCTGTGCTGAAGGAACTCAGTGAAGCACAGAATGCAGTGCTGTTCATCGACGAGATACACACCATGATAGGCGCGGGTGCAGCTTCCGGGGGCACGATGGATGCGTCAAATCTGCTCAAACCGGCATTGTCAAACGGGCAATTGAAGTGTATCGGGGCGACCACCTACCAGGAATATCGCGGCATCTTCGAAAAAGATCACGCGTTATCGCGGCGCTTCCAAAAGATAGACGTCCCGGAACCGTCTGTGGAACAAACCATCGAGATTCTGCGCGGCCTGAAATCGCGGTTCGAAGACCATCACAGCATCAAATACAGTGCGGCTGCGCTGACCAGTGCCGCAGAACTTTCATCGCGTTTCATCAATGACCGCCATTTACCGGACAAGGCGATCGATGTGCTCGATGAAGCCGGGGCTGCGCAACGCATTCTGCCCAAATCGAAACAGAAAAAAATCATCGGCAAGCACGAGATCGAGGAGATCATTGCCAAGATCGCGCGTATTCCGCCGCGCACTGTTTCTTCCGATGATCGCAACACCCTGAAGACGCTTGATCGCGACTTGAAAGCAGTGGTATTCGGCCAGAACAAGGCGATCGACGCACTTTCCACTGCCATCAAAATGTCGCGCAGCGGTTTGGGAAACCCGCAAAAACCCATCGGCAGCTTCCTGTTTTCAGGCCCCACCGGCGTCGGCAAGACCGAAGTTGCGCGGCAACTGGCTTATGCGATGGGCATGCCCCTGCATCGTTTTGACATGTCGGAATACATGGAGCGCCACGCCGTGTCGCGCCTGATTGGCGCGCCGCCAGGTTATGTCGGCTTCGACCAGGGCGGCCTGCTTACCGAAGCCATCAGCAAACAACCCCATGCCGTGCTGCTGCTGGACGAGATCGAAAAGGCGCATCCGGATATTTTCAACATCCTGCTGCAAGTGATGGATCATGGCACGCTGACTGACAATAACGGGCGCAAGGCCGATTTCCGCAACGTGGTCATCATCATGACCACCAACGCGGGTTCGGAAACACTTAACAAGAGCCAGATCGGATTCACCAAGAGCAGCGCAAACGGAGACGAATTGGCGGACATCAAGCGCATCTTCACGCCGGAATTCCGCAATCGTCTGGATGCCGTGATTTCATTCGCTCCGCTGGATCACGAGGTCATCCTGCGCGTGGTGGACAAGTTCCTGATGCAGCTGGAAGAGCAGTTGCATGAGAAGAAGGTTGAAGTCGTGTTCACCGATGCGCTCAAGGACCATCTGGCCGAGAACGGTTTCGATCCGCTGATGGGTGCGCGCCCGATGGCGCGCCTGATTCAGGACACCATACGCTCCGCGTTGGCCGACGAACTGTTGTTCGGCAAGCTGGCGAACGGCGGCAAGGTGACGGTAGACGTCGACACGGACGGCAAGGTGAAACTGGCATTTGCCGAAGAGCCGGTTCCTGCTTAACGAACTTTACAACCGCAATCAATACAGGGGGCGTTTCGCGCCCTCTCCAACCGGACCACTCCATTTCGGTTCTTTAGTGGCTGCCGTCGGCAGCTATCTGGATGCCAGACACCACCAGGGAAAGTGGCTGGTGCGTATCGAAGACCTGGACACGCCGCGCACTGTCAAGGGCGCTGCCGATGATATTCTCAGGACTCTGGAAGCTTATGGCCTGCATTGGGATGAAGACGTCGTTTTTCAAAGCCGGCGTACCGCCGCCTACGAAGAAGCATTTCTTCAATTAAAAAAAACTGGCGAGATATATGCCTGCGCATGCAGCCGAAAGGAGATTGCCGATTCCGCGCTGCATTACGGCAATGAACTGATTTATCCCGGCACGTGCCGCAACGGGATCGAACCAGGCAAGCTTGCCCGGTCCTGGCGTGTCCGCGTTAATGAAACACCAATAGGTTTTATTGACAGGACTCAAGGTGAGATTACGCAAAACCTGGCAACCGGGGCAGGTGACTTTGTCGTGCTGCGTGCCGACGGGCTGTTTGCCTACCAATTGGCAGTGGTGGTGGATGATGACGCGCAACGGGTCACCGACGTGGTACGCGGAGCCGACCTGCTTTACTCAACCCCGCGGCAGATATATTTGCAGAGACTGCTGGGCATGGATACTCCAGCCTACATGCATCTCCCGATAGCAGTGAATGCGCAAGGGGAGAAGCTCAGCAAACAAACGCTTGCCAAACCCGTCGAAAAAGACAAGGCGGGTGCCACCTTGTTCGAAGTTCTGATGCTCTTGCGTCAGGAGCCCCCCGCCGCATTACGAGCCGCCCCAGCCAGGGAAATTCTGGCGTGGGCGATTGATAATTGGCAGCCTGATGCATTCTCAAAATGCTGTCAATTTTCGGTTGAATGATCCATGCTGACTGATGCGATTATTCATGGGCTCCCTGTAAGCCGACTTCGAACTGCATCGGTATGCAACGGCGCCAGCAAATAGTTATCATCATCCCAAGGGCCATCCAGGCTGGTTGATAAAATGTAGTCCACCCGGAATTCTTGTATCATGTTTTTTACAAAGACGATATTTTACCGATACACATAAAGTTAACCATGCTTCACTATTGCCACGGCCCGGAAATGCAGCTTGTGTCCCGGGCCGGAATTAAGCAATGAGTTGATCGATATTGCAATTGATCGTGCGGCAATCCTGGTCGGGATCACGTGATTAATCCTTACAATTATTCAAATACCATTGGCAAACCAATGATGGCTTGCGGAACAGAAACCGGGATTTGCATTGGCGTAATTCTTGGCCCTGAATCCTTCACCGCCTTGGATACTATTACTCAACATTTTTAAAAGCATCCGGGAATTTACCAACATGCTGTCCATTCTGATTGTTGATGACGATGCACAGATCCGCCAGTTGCTGCGCGACTATTTGTCCGGCTTTGGCATGTCCATCGTTGCCGTTCCCGACGGAAAAGCAATGGAGACAGCCCTGGAAAAGGGGGCCTTCGATCTTGTCATACTCGACCTGATGCTGCCAGGCGAGGACGGCCTTTCCTTGTGTCGCGGCCTGCGTGCGAAATCAGACATCCCCATCCTGATGCTCACTGCACGCGGGGAAGCGATGGACAGGGTGATCGGCCTGGAAGTGGGCGCCGACGATTACATCGTGAAGCCATTTGAACCGCGCGAGCTGGTCGCGCGTATCCAGACTATCCTGAGACGCGCCCGAGGCGGACGCGAGAGCATCGCAAAGGAGCGCAAGGAAATTGAATTCATGGGATGGCGTTTGAATTTTGTGTTGCGCCAGCTTGTTTCCCCCGGAGAATTGGTAATTCCGCTTTCCAATGCGGAATTCCGCTTGCTGACTGTGTTTGTTGAACATCCCAACCGCGTGCTATCCCGTGAGTTTCTGCTTGATGAAGCGCGTGGGCGAAATATGGAAATATTCGACCGCAGCATAGACATACTGGTTTCGCGTGTGCGCCAGAAATTTAATGATGATCCCCGCACGCCGCAATTGATAAAGACTGTTCGTGGCGAGGGTTACCTGTTCGACGCGAAGATTACCCGATGAAATTTCCCGTCCCGGACTCTCTGTTTGTGCGTCTGTTTTTGCTATTGTTTTTCGTCCTTTCCCTGAGTAATTTTGCCGGCAGGGAGATTTTCCTTTACCTTGGCCTGGAACACCCTGTTCCCGGTATCCGCCCGCAGCACCATGGCCTGGTCAGTTTTATTGCCCGGCTAGTTGCAATTGCGTTGACCGCATGGGTCGGCGCACGCTGGCTGTCGAATCCGATCAAACACATGGCAAGAGCCGCAGATGAATTGGGAAAGAACTTGAATAGCCCAACCATCAGCGAGACATCCGGTCCTTCCGAAGTGCGGCAAGCGTCTAAAGTCTTCAACCAGATGCAGGCGCGTCTCAAGCAACAGATGGAAGAGCGCAACCATTTTCTGGCAGCGGTTTCGCACGATTTGCGTACCCCCCTTACCCGGCTCAAGTTGCGTGCCGAAAAAATGGACCAGCATGATCTGCGAACTGATGTCCAGAATGACCTCAATGAAATGGCCGAGATTATCGACACGACGCTGGGCTATTTGCGCGGCGATGAACAGCCCGAAGCCACATACCTGCTTGATATCGGCGCGCTTGTGCATTCTCTGGCCGAGGATGCCGGCGATGTCATCACGGTTTCCGGCAATGCTCGCCCGATAAGACTTCAGCCACTTTCCATACGGAGATGCCTGAACAATCTGATCGGGAATGCATTACGGTACGGGGAGAGAGCCGCGATAAACATCAGTGAAACTGATGAGGAAATTTTAATTGCCATTCATGACGAAGGACCGGGAATCCCTGAGGACAAACTGGAAACCGTCTTCACTCCCTTCTATCGGATCGATGCTTCCCGCAGCCGGCATACCGGCGGAATTGGTCTCGGCCTTTCCATCGCCAGGGATATGGCCGGAAAGCAAGGTGGGAAGATCACCCTGAAAAATGCTCCCGAAGGCGGTCTGGTTGCAACGTTAGCCTTGCCGAAGCGACATTAGGGCGCATCAAGACATCACCATCAAGGTGGCGGCGGGCTGTATTGCGCAGGTGCGGGTGGTTGGGAATAAATTATTCTTGACCGGTATGCGGATGACTGGGGAATTTGGTTGCCCTTGGCATACATGCATTGCTCATACGCTATATCGTACCGGCGCTGTGCCTCGTTTCCGCTGTAACTGGACGCATCCGAACCCATGGCTGCACCTCCCAGCATCCCGATAGCAGCGCCCGTCCCGGCGCCGCTCTGCCCCCCGCCACCCAGAACGCCTGCAACCGCACCCAATGCGGTACCCACGGCAATGCTTTCCTCTGCGCTGGTTGTAGCGGCATGGCCGGCGGTCGTTCCAATAGACTGCTGCGCAAATTGCCTGCACTCCTTGTCTTCGCTCACAAACAGATCGAACGGCTTACCCGGCGCAGGCATTACCGCAACGCTGGGGCCAGTGGGAACGTTCGCGCAACCGGCAAAAACTCCCAGAAACGACACCACAAAAATAGAACGACGCATGACTACTACCCTCCAGTTAGTTTACTACCAAAAGAATGATCGCTTATCATCCCTGCCGGCTATTGCAGAAGGCTTTAGCGAGGTGCTGCCGCAGGGGGTTGCGCCGCGACTGGCTGCCACCCTTCGGCACAACTTGGCACATAGGGATAATATCCTTTCGCGGAATCGCAGTAATACCAGAGCCGGGCGGCTGGCTGCGGCTGCACAATAACCGGCGGAGGCGATGGAACCACCACGGCGGGCGGCTGGTTCACAACCACAACCGGTGGTGTATAAGGATCGGGGTAAGGATAAGCCGGTCGGGGATAAAAATACCACACCCCGGCTGCAATCCACCACCACCCGAGTCTGCCGTCATGACGACCGTGACGCCAATGACCTCCTTGCCAGACACCCAGGTCACGATCACCAAACCGCTGGATTTCCCGGCCTTCCCAGTGCCGGCCATCACGCCGTCTCTCGCCACCATCGGCGGACGCTGGCAAAGAGCCTGCCAGCAGAACTCCAACCATTAAACCCGCAGCAGCCTGTTTCATCATGGTGACCCTAAATTTAATGAGTTAGGATTCCCGGTTATTCTTGCATAGACCCTGCCATACAAAGTCATATGGAAGCAATAACTCCAATCTCAGTCTATGCAATACTGGGCGGGCAAGTCAAATGAGACCGGCAACACGACCAAAATAGCCACAGTGGCAAGCATGCCCAGATTGAGATTCACGTCCCTGATATTCACATCGCCCTCCTAAAATTTAAATTCTGTTGCGTCGGCACGACGAGACGGATAAGCCTGTTTACTTTTGCTGCGTGCGAAACCAACCCTGCCATTCCACATCCCGGCCTGATAACCCCAGGCTATTGCTTAATGAAATTTAGTCGACTCAGGTAACTGCCATATATCCACTCTGTATAAAACGATGGATTTTGGTATGTTTTTTGATACAAAAACCGGTTTCATGAAAATTTTCGGGACAACCAAGACCTTTCATCCCGGCAGGGGTCGTCCACGTTATTCCGGTCGTGCATGTCCGAATGAAATTTTGAAGCGGCGCAGGAGTGAAAGCCTTCTTCATGCATGCTTTCAGCAGTTGAAGACAGCACTTTCATAGTGTATGTGGGAAGCGAATGAACCATCCGGAAAAACTCAGGCGGCACTCCTGGGTTCAGCAGGTATCTCTCGGCATAGCCGGGGAATTTCCCTTCATGAGCCAACTTTCAAAAAACATCTAGCCCATTGTCAATTTACTTACCGCATCAGCAATGTTCCGGGCGGATTGTTCAACCAGTTTGCCGTCTTCCCCCTCAACCATCACGCGCAACAGCGGCTCAGTACCGGAAGGTCGCAACAGCACGCGGCCTTTGCCATTCAGGTTTTTCTCGGCAGCAGATACTGCAGCCTGCACCTGGTCGTGGCAAAGGAAATCAGCACCCTTGGCTACCCGCACATTGATCAGCACTTGCGGGTACATGTGCAAATCAGCGGTTGCTTCTCCCAGCGTTTGCTTGCCGCTTCGCAAGGCATGCAGCACTTGCAGGGCGGAGATGATGCCGTCGCCGGTGCTGTGCTTGTCCAGGCAGATGATGTGGCCGGAATTTTCGCCGCCAAGTTGCCAGCCTTGTTGCTGCAACAGTTCCATCACGTAGCGATCGCCGACCCTGGCGCGCTTGAACGGGATGCCCAGCTTCTGCATGGCATGCTCGAAAGCCAGGTTGGTCATCAATGTGCCGGCCACGCCGCCATGCATCTTTCCATGCGCCTGGCGGTGTTTTGCGATCACGTACAGCAACTGGTCGCCGTCGTAGAGTTTTCCCGCATTGTCCACCATCACCAGCCTGTCGCCGTCGCCGTCCAGCGCGATGCCGACGTCCGCCTTGTGCCCGACCACCGCCTTGCGCAAATTATCCGGCGCGGTCGCGCCAAAACCGTCATTGATATTCCTGCCGTCAGGTTGTGCGCCTATGGCGATGACATCGGCACCGAGTTCGTGAAATACATTCTGCGCGATGTGGTAAGTCGCACCATGGGCGCTGTCCACCACGATCTTCAGGCCGCGCAAATCCAGCTCGGCGGGAAAGGTACTTTTGCAAAATTCAATATAGCGCCCGACCGCGTCATCGATACGCTTGGCTTTCCCCAGCGCATCGGACGCATTGGTTTTCATCTCCCCATCCAATGCCGCCTCGATGGCGCCTTCGGTCTCGTCCGGCAACTTGGTACCATGTGCCGAGAAGAACTTGATCCCGTTGTCATCGAACGGATTGTGCGACGCGGAAATCACGATACCGGCCTGCAAGCGCAATGCCCTGGTCAAATAGGCCACCGCCGGTGTTGGCACCGGACCGGCCAGATATACATCTATTCCTGCAGCGATCAGGCCGGCTTCCAGAGCCGATTCCAGCATGTAGCCGGAGATGCGCGTATCCTTGCCGATCAACACGCCGGTGCGCTCGCCGCGCGCATCGCCCAGGCCAGACAACACTTTCCCGGCAGCATAGCCCAGCTGCATCACAAACTGCGGGGTTATCGGGTGTACACCCACCCGCCCTCGCACTCCATCAGTACCGAAATATTTTCTGCTCACGCCGTCCCTCCATTCACTGCAGTCAATATTTTCAACGCATCCACCGTCTCCCGCACATCATGCACTCGCACGATGCCTGCTCCGTGTTGTATCGCGATTATTGCGGCCGCCACGCTGGCCGGCATACGCAGGCCGACAACTTGTCCGGTCAACGCACCCAGCATGGATTTGCGCGAAAGCCCCGCCAATACCGGCACTCCCAAATCAGCCAGCTTTCCCAATTCGCGCAGCAAGGCAAGATTATGCTCCAAGGTCTTGCCAAATCCAAAACCCGGATCAATCACGATACGCGCGCGCCGAATCCCGGCAATTTCGGCGGCCATAATACGTTCATTCAAAAACGCGGTGACCTCAGCCACCACGTTTTGATAAAATGGTTGCTCCTGCATGGTTTGCGGATTACCTTGTTTGTGCATCAGACACACCGCAACATTGCTGTCGGCAACCAGTTTCAATGCCGCGGTGTCCTGCAGTGCGTTGATGTCATTGACCATCTGTACACCTGCAGCGATCGCTGCCCGCATCACTTCCGGCTTGAAGGTGTCGATCGACAGCGGCACCGGGGCCCCGCGCAAGCCTTCGATGACCGGCAATACCCGGTCCAATTCCTCCTGAACACCGACCGGCCGCGCTCCGGGGCGAGTAGATTCGCCACCGATATCGAGCATGTCCGCACCCTCCGCTATCAGCTGTTGCGCATGGGACAGCATATCTCCGTACTGCAAATGCATGCCGCCATCGGAGAATGAGTCGGGAGTGGCATTGACGATGCCCATGACCAGAGGCCTCCTGATCTGAGGCCCGGACAAGTCAAACTGGAAACTGCCGCAAAGAAACATGAAAGGACTGAGGACTGGGGACTGGGAGCGGAATGGTTTTACTCAGTCCTCAGCACTCAATCCTCGTTTTAGTCCTCGTTTTTAAATTTCCTGCGCGGGCTGCGTTGGAGCCGTCGTGGCAGGAGCGGTCGGCGCCTGATCCTTGGGCGGCTGGGGAGGCTGGCTGCTTTGGGTGGGTTTTGGCGGGCGGGGCGGAATTCCGGCCATGATATCGGCAATTTGATCGGCGTCTATCGTTTCCCACTCCAATAATGCTGCGGTCATCGCCTCGACCTTGGCGCGGCCCTCAGTCAGTATTTTGGTTGCCACGGCATATTGCTCGTCAAGAATACGGCGAATCTCGGCATCGACCTTTTGCATAGTGGTCTCGGATATATTTTTATGTGTCGTTACCGAACGGCCCAAAAATACTTCCCCTTCATTTTCGCCGTATACCATCGGTCCCAAGGCCTCAGACATGCCATAACGTGTCACCATGTCGCGGGCAATTTGCGTGGCGCGCTCAAAGTCGTTGGAAGCGCCGGTGGAAATATTGCCCACGAAAATTTCTTCCGCGACACGCCCACCGAACAGCATGGCGATATTGGCCAGCATCTGATCGCGATACAGGCTGAAGCGATCCAGTTCCGGCAACGACCATGTCACGCCCAGGGCGCGGCCGCGCGGAATCACCGACACCTTGTGCACGGGATCGCAGCCTTCCAGCGTCATGCCGATAACTGCATGACCGGATTCATGATATGCAGTTTTCTTTTTGTCTTCGGGAGAGATCACCATAGACCTGCGTTCGGCACCCATAAAGATTTTATCTTTGGCCGACTCGAAATCATCCATCTCGACGAAACGCTTGCTTCGGCGCGCCGCAAACAGGGCGGCTTCATTGACCAGATTGGCCAGATCTGCTCCCGACATGCCGGGAGTTCCGCGCGCGAGTATGTCGGCCTTGACATCCGGGGCAATCGGCACCTTGCGCATATGCACCATCAGTATCTGCTCGCGACCGCGGATATCCGGCAACGGCACAACCACCTGGCGATCGAAGCGGCCCGGACGCAACAGCGCGGCATCCAGCACATCCGGACGGTTGGTTGCCGCGATCACGATCACGCCGCTGGCGCCCTCAAAACCGTCCATTTCCACCAGCAATGCATTCAGCGTCTGCTCGCGCTCGTCATTGCCGCCGCCCAGACCTGCTCCGCGTTGCCGACCCACCGCATCGATTTCATCGATGAACACGATGCAAGGCGCCTGTTTTTTGGCCTGTTCGAACATATCGCGTACGCGCGCGGCGCCCACACCGACGAACATTTCCACAAAATCAGAACCGGAGATGGAAAAGAAAGGCACTTTTGCCTCTCCGGCAATCGCTTTCGCCAGCAGGGTCTTGCCCGTTCCGGGATTGCCGACCAGCAGCACCCCGCGGGGAATGCGCCCGCCCAGATTTTGGAATTTTGAAGGGTCGCGCAGAAAATCCACCAATTCGGACACTTCTTCCTTGGCTTCGTCGCAGCCCGCGACATCGACAAATGTGAAGCGCTCCTTGTTCTCGTCAAGCATGCGCGCACGCGACTTGCCGAATGAAAACGCGCCGCCCTTGCCGCCGCCCTGCATCTGCCTCATGAAATACACCCACACGAGGATCAGCAGGATCATCGGGAACCATGATATGAAAATGTTCATCAGAAAAGATTGCTCTTCTTCCGGCTTGGCCTGGATGCTCACGCCATTTTTCAACAGGTCGGAAACCATCCACAAATCGCTGGGCGCGTAGCTGGTGATACTCTTGCCGTCTGTAGTCGTGGCCTTCAGTGTGCGGCCCTCGATGATCACTTTGGTGATATGCCCCTGCTTCACTTCGTCGAGAAATTGTGAATAATCCAGCTGCGACTGGCCGGCCTGCTGCTGGTGGGAATTGAATTGGTTGAACACGGTCATCAGCACCAGGGCGACGACCATCCAGATTGCAATGCTTTTAAAGTTGTTCAAAATAACTCCTTAAACTACGCGCCCGATATTTGCCCGATATTTGATGGACAGCCGGCTGGGAACTGACTTCCGAGTTGTTCATTAGACTATGTATTGCACGATTACTCAAGCTTTCCGCTAGCCAGCAAATACACCTCACTGCTGCGGTCACGGGATGCCTTGGGTTTGCGTGTCACCACTTTTGCGAACCGGCTGCGCATCAACCTGAGAAAATCCTCGAACCCCGCACCCTGGAAGGTCTTGACCAGGAAACTGCCATCCGCCTTCAGGTGTTCGAGCGCAAATTCCATCGCCAGTTCCGCAAGATGCATGGCCCGCGCCTGATCCGCCGAGACTACACCGGACATATTGGGCGCCATATCCGAAATTACAAGCCCCACCGGCTTGTCCTGCAAAAAAACTTCCAGTTGCCTGAGTGCGCCTGGCTCGCGAAAATCGCCCTGGATGAAATCCACTCCCGCCAGGGGATCCAGCGGCAACAGATCCAGTGCAATCACCT
This sequence comes from Candidatus Gallionella acididurans, assembly GCA_001577345.1. Lineage (GTDB taxonomy): Bacteria > Pseudomonadota > Gammaproteobacteria > Burkholderiales > Gallionellaceae > Gallionella > Gallionella acididurans. The sequence continues at coordinate 9,925 of LSLI01000024.1, read as the reverse complement.
TCCCCCCCCGCCCAACCCCCGCTGCCGCGACCTGCGACCAGCCTCCCGGGGTCGCGCCCAGGTCCACCACCACCATTCCGGGCTTGATCAAACGATCCCTGGCATCGATTTCCAGCAGCTTGTAAGCCGCGCGCGAGCGGTAGCCCTCCTTCTGGGCAAGCTGCACAAATGGGTCGTTGACATGCTCGCGCATCCATTGTTTGCTGGTCTTGGAAGGCTTCATCGTTTAGAATCCACGCCCTCTATCTGGAAGTTCATCATGTTATCGATTACCCTATCCGAACGCCTCGCCCTGAAAAGCCGCGCCCACGCCCTGAGCCCAACGGTGATGATAGGCAATGCGGGCTTGACCGAAGCAGTGTTAAACGAAATCGCACAGACCCTGAAAATTCACGAGCTCATCAAAATCCGGGTCATGGCAGAACGTCCGCAACGCGAAGAAATCCTCACGGCCATCTGTACCCAATTAAATGCGGCGCCTGTCCAGCACATCGGCAAAATTCTGGTGGTTTACCAGCCCAACCCTGATGCGCATCTGATCGAAATCAAGAAAATGCCCCGTCACAAGGGGAAGAAGCCGCTGACCAAGAAACAGCTGGGGAATCGCTAAGCGCCAGCCGTTAGCAGCCAGTCGTTAAGTTATCAGTTAAACGCGCATCCAACCAACGACTGACAGCCAGTGTCTGGCGACTAAATATACTGGACCTCGACCACCTCGTATTCGCGCACTCCGCCCGGCGCCTGCACTTCCGCGATGTCTCCGCTGCTTTTCCCGATCAGCGCGCGGGCGACAGGAGAGCTAATGGAAATCTTGCGGTGCCTGATGTCGGCCTCGTCATCCCCGACAATCTGATAAGTGACCACATCTCCGTTGTTGACGTCTTCCAGTATCACGGTAGAACCGAACACACATCGCCCATCGGCGTTGAGAGCTTTGGGATCAATGATCTGCGCGCTACCAAGCTTGCTTTCCAATTCAACAATACGACCCTCGACAAAAGACTGCCGTTCTTTCGCGGCATCGTATTCGGCATTTTCCGACAAGTCGCCCTGCGCGCGCGCTTCGGCAATGGCATTGATCACCTTCGGGCGCTCTACCGTCTTGAGGTTATGCAGTTCACGGCGCAATTTCTCTGCGCCCACTACGGTTAATGGAGTCTTGCTCATATCGATAATTCTCTCAATTTATTATTTAGCCAGACGCAGGTGCTGACTCTGCAGGTCATAAACGCCAAGCGCGGTCAGGTGCTGCATCCCGACACAGGCGGCGCGAGCCCCGGCCAGTGTCGTGTAATACGTTATCCGTCCTTGCAGGGCAACGTGCCGGATGGAATAGGAATCCCGCATCACCGAGGGCTTGCTGTCCACAGTGTTGATGATGAGGCTGACCTCGCCATTTTTGATCATGTCCACGATATGCGGACGACCCTCGGCGACTTTGTTCACCACCTCCACCGCCACCCCCGCCGCGCTGATCACCGCTGCCGTGCCGCGCGTGGCCCGCAAGGTAAACCCGAGCTGCACCAGGGAACGGGCGATTTCCACCACTCCGGATTTGTCCGCTTCGCGCACGCTGATGAACACTTTACCATCTTTCGGCAGTTTCACGCTGGCAGCCAGCTGCGACTTGACGAAGGCTTCGGCAAAAGTATCGCCCACACCCATCACTTCGCCGGTGGATTTCATTTCCGGCCCGAGGATGGTGTCCACGCCGGGAAATTTGATGAACGGGAACACTGCTTCCTTCACCGAGTAATACGGGGGTATCACTTCCCTGGTGATGCCCTGCTGCGGCAGGCTTTGTCCCGCCATGCAGCGCGCCGCAATCTTGGCCAGCGGCACGCCGGTCGCCTTGGACACGAACGGCACGGTGCGTGAAGCGCGCGGGTTCACTTCCAGCACATACACCGTTTCACCCTGTATCGCGAACTGCACGTTCATCAGTCCCACCACGTTGAGCGCCTTGGCCATCGCCACGGTCTGGCGGCGCAGTTCATCCTGCAATGCCTGCGACAGGCTGAACGGCGGCAGCGAACACGCCGAATCACCGGAATGTACCCCGGCCTGTTCGACGTGTTCCATGATGCCGCCGATGATCACGTCCCTGCCGTCGGATACCGCATCCACGTCCACCTCGATGGCATCGTCCAGAAAGCGATCCAGCAGGATGGGCATGCGCTCCGGATAGGTGATGGACATTTCCTGCGCATCGCGCATGTATCGCTCCAGATCGGCCTGCGCATGGATGATCTCCATCGCCCGTCCGCCCAGCACATTGGAAGGGCGCATCACCAGCGGATAGCCGATTTCCGCTGCACCCGCAATGCCTTCTTCCACGCTGCATGCGGTACGGTTGGGCGGCTGCTTCAATTCCAGCTGATACAGCATCTGCTGGAAGCGCGCGCGGTCTTCGGCGCAGTCGATCATGTCCGGTGACGTGCCGATGATGGGCACACCGTTCTTTTCCAGCCCGTGCGCCAGGCTGAGCGGAGTCTGGCCGCCGTATTGCACGATCACGCCGATCGGTTTTTCCACAGCCACCACTTCCAGCACGTCTTCCAGTGTCAGCGGTTCGAAATACAGGCGATCCGATGTGTCGTAATCGGTGGACACGGTTTCGGGATTGCAGTTGACCATGATGGTCTCGTAGCCGTCCTCGCGCATCGCCAGCGCGGCATGCACACAGCAATAATCGAACTCGATGCCCTGCCCGATGCGGTTCGGCCCGCCGCCCAGCACCATGATCTTTTTGTTGTTGGTCGGCTGCGCTTCGCATTCCTCCTCATAGGTGGAATACATATATGCGGTGTTGGTGGCGAACTCGGCCGCACAGGTGTCCACACGCTTGAACACCGGGCGCACGCCCAAAGCATGGCGGTAAGCGCGCATTGCGCCGGAATCGGTATCCAGCAACTTTGCCAGGCGCGCATCGGCAAAGCCGCTGCGTTTCAGGGCGCGCAGTTCATCTGAGCCCAGGCTTTCCAGTGTGCGGCCAGCCAGGGATTCCTCCTGGCGTATCAGGTCTGCTATCTGCACCAGAAACCACGGGTCGATCTTGCTGACGTTGAACACATCTTCCACCGTCATACCGAGGCGGAATGCATCACCCACCGCCCAGATACGGTCCGGCCCGGGGCTGCCCAGTTCTGCGACTATGGCTTCGCGATCACTGTACTTGCTGTCCAGCCCGTTCACACCCACTTCCAGACCGCGCAAGGCTTTCTGGAACGACTCCTGGAAAGTGCGGCCTATGGCCATCACCTCTCCCACCGACTTCATTTGCGTGGTCAACCTGTCATTGGCCTGGGGAAATTTCTCGAATGCGAATCTTGGAATCTTGGTCACCACATAATCGATGCTGGGCTCGAACGAGGCCGGGGTCGCGCCGCCGGTGATGTCGTTCTTCAATTCATCCAGCGTATAGCCCACTGCCAGCTTGGCCGCCACCTTGGCAATCGGGAAACCGGTTGCCTTGGAAGCCAGAGCGCTTGATCTGGACACGCGCGGATTCATCTCGATCACCACCATGCGCCCGTCGTCCGGATTGATCGCGAACTGGACATTGGAGCCGCCGGTATCCACGCCGATCTCGCGCAACACTGCGATCGAGGCATCGCGCATGATCTGGTATTCCTTGTCGGTCAGTGTCTGCGCCGGGGCGACCGTGATCGAATCGCCGGTGTGCACACCCATCGCATCGAGATTTTCAATGGAACAGATGATGATGCAATTGTCGGCACGGTCACGCACCACTTCCATCTCGAATTCTTTCCAGCCCAGCAGCGATTCCTCGATCAGCAGCTCGCGCGTCGGAGAGGCTTCCAGCCCGCGCTCGCAGATTTCGAGGAACTCTTCGCGGTTGTAGGCGATGCCGCCGCCGCTGCCACCCATCGTAAACGAGGGGCGAATCACTGTCGGAAAGCCCATCACCTGCTGCACCTGCAACGCTTCTTCCATGCTGTGTGCGATAGCTGAGCGGGCGGAGGCCAGGCCGATCCTGGTCATCGCCTGCTTGAATTTTTCGCGGTCTTCAGCCTTGTCGATCGCGTCCCTGGATGCGCCTATCATCTCCACGGAATACTTTTCCAGCACGCCGTGCTTGGCCAAATCCAGCGAGCAGTTCAGTGCGGTCTGCCCGCCCATGGTCGGGAGAATCGCGTCCGGTCTCTCCTTGGCGATGATCTTCTCCACCATCTGCCAGGTGATCGGCTCGATGTAGGTCGCATCCGCCATGCCCGGATCGGTCATGATGGTGGCCGGATTCGAGTTGACCAGGATGACGCGATAACCTTCCTCGCGCAGCGCCTTGCAGGCCTGCGCGCCGGAGTAATCGAACTCGCACGCCTGCCCGATGACGATGGGGCCTGCGCCGATGATCAGTATGCTTTTTATGTCGTTTCTTTTGGGCATAATCTATTAGCCACAGAGTTCACAGAGAACACAGAGAGGAGCGGCGAACGCTCTGTAATCCCTGTATTCTCTGTGGCCTAGGTTTTTCTTTTCTCCATCATTCCGATAAATTTATCGAATAATCCGTCGACATCGTGCGGCCCCGGACTGGCTTCGGGATGCCCCTGGAAGCAGAATGCGGGCTTGTCGGTCAGCTCGAAACCCTGAAGCGTGCCGTCAAACAGCGACACATGAGTGACACGCGCGTTTGCCGGCAGCGTTGCCGCATCCACAGCAAACCCGTGGTTCTGGCTGGTGATCATCACGCGCCTGGTCTGCGTGTCCTGCACCGGGTGATTCGCGCCACGGTGCCCGAACTTCATCTTCACGGTCTTCGCTCCCACCGCCAAGCCCATCAGCTGATGCCCGAGACAGATACCGAACAGCGGCAAACCGGTTTCAATATATTTCTTCGTCGCGGCAATCGCGTATTCGCAAGGTTCCGGATCGCCGGGGCCGTTGGACAGGAATACCCCGTCCGGCTCCATCGCCAGCACTTCTTTTGCGGAGGTCTGCGCAGGCACCACGGTGATGCGGCAACCGCGCTCGGCCAGCATGCGCAGAATATTGCGCTTCACGCCGAAGTCGTATGCCACCACATGAAATTTCGCATGCTCGACCTCCGGATAACCCACGCCCAGCTCCCACTCGCGCTGCGTCCATGAATAGGATTTCGTGCAACTGACTTCCCTGGCCAGATCCATGCCCATCAGGCCGGCAAAACCGCGCGCAGCTTCAAGTGCCGCCGCCTCATCGGTGCCCGTCGCGATACAGCCGTTTTGCGCGCCCTTCTCGCGCAGGATGCGCGTCAGCTTGCGCGTATCAATCCCGGCGATCGCAACGACATTGTTGGCTTTCAGGTAATCAGGCAAGGATTTGGTGTTGCGGAAATTGCTCACCGTCATCGACAGGTCGCGTATCACCAGGCCGCTGGCAAACACCTGGCGTGACTCCACATCCTCGGCGTTCACGCCGACGTTGCCGATGTGCGGACAGGTCAGCGTGACGATCTGCCTGCAATATGACGGGTCGGTGAGGATTTCCTGGTAGCCGGTCATCGCGGTATTGAACACCACCTCGCCGACGCTGCTGCCGGTAGCCCCGATGGAAATGCCGCGAAATACCGTACCATCGGCTAATACAAGAATGGCAGGGCTAGTTTGCGACACCGGATGACTCCCCAAGAAAAGGCTAATAGCTCGTATGACATAAAGAAGCGGAACGAACCGTGTGTTCATCCCGCTTTGGATAGACGCTCATTATAGACGATTGGAGGGGTGGTTTCAATTCAAAACGCAGTGTCAAATTGCGGCACTAAAACATGTCCGACACCAGCTGCCGTAATGGAAGGTATAAATATTCAGCTAATCCGTCGACTCAGCCGCACCACAGGAGACATTCGCCGCTGTCCGTACTATTATGCTGGCAGTAAAATGTGCTGGATGACAGTATATCCGGCACTACTTCCAATACTGCGCGCCGGTCAACCCGGCTGATAACGGCTCCCCAATGGACCATGAAAAATAATTTACTTTGTCCTGTTTGCAATGGCAGCTGTTCGCTACTTGATGTAGTGGATTTCAATAAATCATGCGAGGAGGCAAGGGGAAAATTTCTCGGCCTTGCAGGAATTCCTGTTTACTACGCCCTATGCAGCGATTGCGGCTTCTGTTTCACCCCAGAGATCGCGACCTGGACGTTGCAGGAGTTCGAGAAAAAGATATACAACGACGAATACATACTCGTCGATCCGGACTACATCGAAACCAGACCCAAAGCGAATGCCGCCAATCTAATTTCAATGCTTGGCGATCAGGCACGCTTCATTAAACACCTCGACTACGGCGGCGGGAGCGGTCTTCTCGCAAACATCCTGAAAAAATCAAACTGGCAGTCGGTTTCGTACGATCCATTCGTGGACAGAAACGTCAGTATCGATCAGCTTGGGAAATTTGACCTGATCACTGCATTTGAAGTTTTCGAGCACGTCCCCGACGTTCAACATTTGATGTCAAACTTGCGTTCATTGCTTTCTCCTGATGGCATTGTGTTGTTTTCAACTCTAATTTCAGACGGAAACATTCAGTCCAATCAAAGAATCAATTGGTGGTACGCGGCCCCCCGCAACGGGCACATCAGTTTATTTTCAAGAAAAAGTCTGGCAATCATTGCCCAAAATAACGGGGTCAATCTGGGCAGTTTTTCGGAAGGTTTTCATGTCTTCTTCACAAATGTACCCCCCTGGGCCAACCACATTATTCGTTTGGGCTGAAGCCTATTTGATCTGAAATCCACAAGCTTTATATGATGGTTCCATGCAAAATTTAAAATGATTAAATATTCATACAATGCAGAAGAAGCCAATTTTGACGAACTGGTCGTGGCACGATCCCATGACGTACCGGTGTTGCTCGATATCGGCGCAGAGTGGTGCAGCCCCTGCCTGGTGCTGGGACCGATGCTGGAAAAACTGGCCGAGGAATACGAAGGCAAGTTCGTGCTGGCGAAGGTGGATGCCGACGAGAACATGCGCATCGCCGGACGGCACAAGGTGCGCGGATTTCCGACCGTGATCGCTTACAGCCGCGGACAGGAGACCGATCGCTTCCACAGCGCGCAAGCTTTGCATTTCCTGCGCAGCTTTATCGACAAACTGATCGAGCATCACGCCGCAGACATGCCTGAAGGTACGCGGCAAGCGGATTGATGCAGGAGCAGCAGAAACGGAATGGGATGCGCCGAATCAGGTCTTGCACAATAGCCGGAGCCGATATCGCCGCAATCCGGAAAAACAAAATCAGGCGGAATCCCCTGCCAACTCCTTGCCGCACTTCCCGCAATGGGTCGAACCGGCATCATTGCTGGCTCCACAGGACGCGCAGACAACAGTCCCTCCAGATAGCGCTGTTCTCCGCGAAGCACCGATCAATGCCTCGGTCAAAGCATCTGATTGACCGAGCAACGCCATGATCAGCCATATCGCGCAGGCAATGATGGCCAGGACAAACATCCAGTTATAGATTCTTTGCAGCGCAAGATCCATCAAAGGCTTCATCACCAGCAGGATGACCGAGTACAGCGCGGAAACCACGATCAGCGTAACAACCGGCAAAATCAGATTGTACGCTGCCACCCAGCGGCTACCCTGCTGCTGCCGCAAAACCATAGTCAGGCGCTGACCAAATATCCAGAATACGACGAGTGCTGTCCCGTAGCCCAGGAACCGCACCATCTGCGCGGCGTTGAGCTTGCCGCTCACCAGAAAGGTTTTGCCAAACAGGGGCATTTCTCCAATCGCCGCTGCCAGCACCAGCGCCACCACGATGACAGCGACATACCGTCCCACCCAATTCCAATTCATACTCAACCGAGCACTTTCCGTCATTTTCAACTCCTTCGTGAATTATTACCGCTGATGAGCAAATCCGCTCAATTTTTCAAACCCAGCACATCCTGCATATCATACATGCCAGCCGGATGTGATTTCAGGAAGCGTGCTGCACGCAACGCGCCCAATGCAAAGGTGGCGCGACTGCTGGCCTTGTGGCTGATCTCGATGCGCTCCCCGGTGCCCGCAAACAGCACAGTGTGATCGCCGACGATGTCGCCGCCGCGCACGGTGGCGAAGCCTATCGTGGACGGATCGCGCTCGCCGGTGACGCCCTCCCGGCCGTACACGGCGCATTTTTCAAGGTCGCGGCCCAGGGTTTTCGCAATCACCTCACCCATGCCCAGCGCCGTGCCGGACGGGGCATCCACTTTGTGGCGGTGATGCGCCTCGATGATCTCGATGTCGTATCCCTGCTCCAGCACGCGCGATGCGGTCTCCAGCAATTTGAACACCAGGTTGACGCCCACGCTCATGTTGGGCGCGAACACGATGCCGATGTGCTGTGCCGCCGCGCCAAGCTGCGCCTTTTGCTGCGCGTTGAAACCGGTGGTGCCTATCACCATGTTCACACCGAGCTTGCGGCAGACATCGAGGTGGTGCAGCGTGCCTTCGGGACGGGTGAAATCGATCAGCACGTCCGCACCATGCAGCGCCGCCGCCACATCGGCGCCGATCTTCACGCCGCACGGCGCGCCTATCAGCTCTCCGGCGTCGCGCCCCAGCAGCGCGCTGCCACTGTGTTCCAGTGCGGCATGCAGGGCCAGATCGCCGGCCTGTGCCAAGCCCTCCAATAATGCGCGCCCCATGCGTCCGCTGCTGCCCGCAATTGCGACCTTGATTTTTTTCATGTCTGCCCCTTTGCTTACGGCTCAGCCTTAACCGGCACAGATCCGGCAGGCTGGCCACCGTCTTCTATGCGCGCCAGATTTTCGTTCTCGAAATAAAGCGTCAGCTTTTGCTGCTCGACAATTTTGTCGTTGTGTACAAAACGATACACATAGTCCCAGCGGTTGGCATGAAAGATGTCTTTTATCAACGGCGTGCCAAGTACAAATCGCACCTGCACCTTGGACATGCCCAGCTTCAGCTGCTCGCGCATTTCCTTGGTCACGAAATTACCCTGGCGAACGTCCAGCTTGTAGGGCGATATAAAGGGTATGTAAAAGCTGTCGCACGAGGCCAGCAGCACGGAAAGCAAAACAATCTTGATGCGCATGAAATTCCCAATCAATATTCAAGTTCAAAGCCGCGGCAACCACAGGCACGTCACCCCAATCACCGCCCGGCAAGGTGAATCATCCCCCCTTGCGCCCAGTCTTTGGATGGGCCAGGCCACCAGGGTGATTGCATACGGAAAATACAGCGGCGGTGTGCCTGATGACTTGCATACCTGCAAAAGGCGCAGCATGATACCTCAAGCAGCCACACCCAACATCTCGGCGGCATGTTTGCGCGTGGTCTCGGTGATCTTTACGCCGCCCAGCATGCGCGCGATCTCCTCGATGCGCCGTTCGCCGTCCAGCACGGCGATGTGGCTCAGCGTGACGCCGTTTTCCACCGCCTTGCTGACCTGCCACTGCTGGTCGGCTGCGGCCGCGACCTGCGGCAGATGCGTGACACACAGCACCTGGTAGGTCTTGCCCAGTTTTTTCAGCAAGTGCCCGACAATTTCCGCAACGCGGCCGCCGATGCCGCTGTCCACCTCGTCGAAGATCAGCGTGGGCGCACCCGCAAGCTGCGAGGTGGCTACTTGTATCGCCAGACTTATGCGCGACAATTCGCCGCCCGACGCGACCTTGGCGAGGCTGCGCAATGGTGTGCCGGGATTGGCCGAGACCTGAAACTCTATGCTTTCCAGCCCGTGTGCATTGCCACTGTTGCCATCATTCTGGTCCAACGGCAGCAGCGCAACCTCGAATTTTCCGCCCTGCATCGCCAGCGTCTGCATCGCCGCGGTGATTTCCCGCGACAATTTGTCCGCGGATTTTCTGCGCGCCGCGGTCAACTTGCGCGCAGCCTCCAGATAGCTTTGCTGCGCGGCTTTTTCCTGCCGCTCCAGTTCAGCCAGGTCGGCATCGCCGCCCA
>LSLI01000023.1 GCA_001577345.1 Candidatus Gallionella acididurans | reverse complement strand
CCCTAACTTGTCTGCGCTACCGGATACTTTTAACTGCCCGAGTGCGCCTTTGTTAAAGGCGCGAGTCAATGAATGATCCACCAGTATGAACGTGCCGGGGACATTAACTTTAAACTCTATCAATACCGCGCCTCCAGGCGGAATCATGGTCGTTTGAACATTGTGAACCGCGGAGCTTGTATTTCCTTCCTGATAAACAGTATCAAAAATTTCGCCGATTACATGGAAAGACGAAGTGAGGTTCGGACCTCCATCGCCCACAAAAAGTCGTATGGTTTCACCTTTTTCGGCCTGTAGGGCATTTTCTGCAACGAGAGATCCTGCGGCCCCGTTAAAAACAACATATTCCGGTTTTTCATCGATCGCCTTGCTCATGCTGAATGGCTGCAGCCCCTGTTCACCATTCGCCCCCTTGGTATAAAAATCTCCCTGCATGACATAGTATTCCCGATCAACCTTGCGTAAACCCTCTTTGGGTTCCACAAGAATCAGGCCGTACATTCCATTGGCCACATGCATGGCAACAGGGGCGGTGGCGCAATGGTATACATAAAGACCGGGGTTCAATGCTTTGAAGGAAAATACAGAGCTGTGGCCAGGTGCTGTTAGAGAAGAGGCCGCTCCTCCCCCCGGGCCGGTGACAGCATGCAAATCAATGTTGTGAGGCATTTTATTGTCGGGATGATTGTCGAGATGAAATTCCACAACATCGCCCTCGCGGATGCGAATAAATTTGCCCGGGACTTTTCCGCCAAAAGTCCAAAAGGTGTATTTCACTCCGTCAGCTAAACGGCCTTCCACTTCCTTTACTTCAAGATGGACAATTACTTTGGTTGCATGTTTCCTGGCAATCGGAGGTGGCACATTGGGCGCATCGGTGAGGATTGCCGTTTCTTGTCCTTCGATCTTTACCTTTAAATTCTCATCGGGCGTGGACGCGCGACTTGGGGCCGTGGCACCGAAAAGAACGACTGCAAAGATACCAAGTGATAGCTTTTTCAAAGCCAATGCCCTACCTTGAATTAACTTGTTCTTATTCATGTCAGCCTCCTGGTTATTAAATGACAGGTACTTTTGGTTTGTCTCTTGAATATCCATGTAAAAAACTGGCAAGTAACGGTTCCGCATGGCGGGCACTCGCGAATGACGGAGAACGGCTGGCTGTACGAGTTCATTCTTCTTTCGCCTTTGTTTGGTCACTCCATAAACAGTGACAGCTATTCCGATGGCGAATACAAAAATGCCCCAAGCAACTTCCTTTTTGTGACCCACAGGATTGTCCGGTATAAAAAATTCCCATATTCCGGCGCAGATGACGAATGGGCCAAGAACTAGAGGCGGAACCTTTTCCCATGGAAAAAACATATTAGGCGAGTCTCCAAATCATTAAAACGAAACTTGGGGTTGACTGTCCGGTTGTGGTGCTTGGCTGTAGCTCCATCATACTACGTTGCCAGAAGCGGTCGGTCTCCTGTTTTAGCTTGGCTCAAAGAGTCATTGTGTATGCGAGTCGATTGCCTGGAATCGCCATTATGTTCTTGGCGGTGCGGCCCCGGGAAAATGATACGGCCAGCGCAGCGCCGGCACGCTCAGCGTCAATGCCAGTACGCTGCCGCCCGCCGCGAGCAGTAGCAAAAACGCAGGCTCGCGCAACATCTCGGCAACTGTGTTCCAGATACGGCGTGGTTTTGCCGAAGACAGCTCGTTGTATCCCTATACGGCAATGCGCCGCCGCGCTTCCGCCGTGCTCAGCCATGCGAGTGACGGCCCATCACTTACTGTGCTCATGGGGATCGATACCAGGCCTTGCGATTATGAGGGCATGCAGCGATAGCGCTCATCCGGTATATCACGGCCTGTCCGGTTGGATCAACCCAGAAAAGTGCTGCGCGTCAAACGTGTTTGGGGTAAATTGCGTACCCATTTTGATGGGAACTATAGTGGAGCCAGCCTATCTCACCGGCTCCACGAAATTCACGTGGTTCGATAAATTCCGGGAGTTTAAAGTTATGAAGCAATACAGCAAGCGCATGGTGATCGTTCATTGGCTGACTTTGATATTGTTGATCGCCGCCTGGTATCTCGGCGACAGCCTGGACGATGCGACTGACGACAGCAAGGCGACGCTGGCGGGATATATCGTGCATATATCGGTTGGCCTCAGCGTGTTATTGCTGGCTGTATTCCGTTTTTATTTCCGCCGCAGGGACGGGGTTCCTCCGCCCACCGGCGATACGCCTATGGATAAGCTGGCAAAAGGCGTGCACTACCTGCTTTATGCATTGCTGTATGTGCTGCCTATAAGCGGCATCATGACGGTAATCACAAGCAGTGCCGGCAAGGCGCTGCTGGCGGGCGATGCCAATTTGCTGCCAAAGGAACATGGATACCGCAGCGTGTTTGCCCATACAGTGCATGAACAACTGGTCAATGTGCTGATCGCTCTGGTGGCGCTGCACATACTCGGTGCGATCAAGCATCAGTTCATCAGCAAGGATGGCTTGATGAAGCGGATGATGCTGCGCAGAAAAGACTGATGGTGGCTTGGCCCGTTTTTTTGGGTATCCGGAACTTGTGATTGATTCCGCATGGCCGCTGTTGGAGGTATAGCGGACTTACGCTAGTTTCTGGTTGGCTGTCGCTTCCCGACACACACCCGACCTTCAAGGTGCAACATCTGTGCGACTGCTTTACAGCTGGCAGCAGACCTTCAATATGATGGGAATTTGTGAGCTTGAAGGACTCTTGATAACCCGTTTCTGCCTGTCAGTCGTGCTAACTCGTTGCCGCAAAGCCGACACTTGTAAAAGGATAACTTATTGCCCATTAATAATAACTGCTTAACCCATGACGGGAAATCCCCCGGCTATGCCGGGGTGGCAGTAGAAGTTTGACATATGCGGGAGTCCATCTGCGACACTCCAACTCGTGAGCCGCCAAGCACACTGAGAAAGGAGAATCGAGATGGACGACAGCGAAAGCCTAAGCCATAGTAAATGGGAGTGCAAATACCATGTGGTATTCATTCCGAAATGCAGAAGAAAGACGTTGTACGAGCAATTAAGGCCGCATCTTGGGGAGGTATTCAGGAAACTGGCCAGGTACAAGGAAAGCACCGTAGAGGAAGGTCACCTGATGCAGGATCACGTGCACATGTTGATATCGACCCCACCGAAGTATGCGGTATCGCAGGTGGTGGGCTATATCAAGGGAAAGAGTGCAATCCATCTGGCGCGGGTGTACGGAGAACGCAAGCGCAACTTCGTAGGGCAGCACTTTTGGGCGAGAGGATATTTCGTATCAACAGTAGGGCGAGACGAAGAATTGATACGGGAGTACATCCGGCACCAAGAGGAAGAAGACCGGCGCATAGACCAGATGAACCTATGGCGCTGACCGGCCACCTTCAGGTGGTCACAAGGGTAGAGGCCGCGTAAGCGACCCCGTTAAGCCGCTTTGAGCGGCTCACAAATTAAAGCCCCCGGCTTTGCCGTGGGATACTTACTTTATAAAAGATTCTGTATAATGATGCCGTTTTTAATAATTTTTCCCATTGAAATTTTCTCTTGGTTTATTGGCGCGCACGATGCCAGACTCCCGAAGCTATTTTGATAACAGTTTAAAATCAGCAATCAAATTAGCAAATAAGGCGATGTTATGACCGAGAATCAACTTCCGTCCCTCTCCAAGTGCCCGACTCAGATTGAGGGGTTGGATATGATACTCAAGGGGGGACTGCCATCGGGGCGCACCTCAGTGATCATCGGTGGGCCCGGCAGCGGCAAAAGCCTGTTCGGACTTGAGTTCCTCTACCGCGCCGCGCTCGACGGGGAACCGGGGATTTTCATCACCTTCGAGGAGCACGCCGCTGATCTGCGCATTAATACGCGTACCCTTGGCTGGGATCTGGCGCCACTGGAGCAAAACGGCAAGCTGTTCCTGTTTGAGGCTCGCATTGACCCGAAAGCCATTGTTACCGGCGAATTCGGCATTCAGTCCTTCCTCGCCATCCTCAATCACAAGATTAAGGCGATGGGCGCCAAGTTTGTGGTCATCGATGCGATCGATGTGTTGATGCGACTGATCAACGATGAACGCCGTGAGCAAAACGAATTGTTGGCACTGCATCAGTGGCTTTCCGAGCATAAGATGACTGCGCTATTGACGGTCAAGGCTCCGCGCGATTCGAATCATGCACGGCACTTTGAATTCCTCGACTACATGGCCGATTGCGTTATTCATCTCGACAACCGTATGCTCGGTCAATTGAGTACTCGCCGCCTGCGAGTCATCAAATATCGTGGCTCCGGTTTCGGTTCGAACGAATATCCGTTTGTGATCGAACCGCCCGGCATCACCTTGCTGCCGATCTCCGAAATCGGTCTGTCTCATCAGGCGCTGGGGAAGCGAATTTCGACCGGACTGGCGGAGCTCGACAAGCTTATCGGCGGCGGCTTCCGGCGCGCTTCCAGCGTGCTGATTACGGGTTCCACCGGTTCCGGCAAGACAACGCTGTGCAGCGCATTCACGCATGCAGCCTGCGCGAATGGTGAAAAAGTTTTGTGCCTTAATTTTGAGGAGTCGGAGGCGGCGCTGGTGTCGGCGATGCTCAGTTCCGGCACCGATCTGAACCCGGCGATTGCCGATGGCAAGCTGCGCCTGTTGACGGCCATGCCGGAAGCGATGGGCGCGGAGCAACATTTGGTACGTGCTCTCAACGCCATCAAGCAGATGCAGCCCAGTTGCGTCGTGCTTGAATCGGCCTCCGCCTGCAAGCGTATGGGCACCGAGCAGGCAGCCTTTGAATACATGATGCGCATGATCAATACCTGCAAAGAAATGGGTATCATCATTCTCATCACCAACCAGACCATCAGCCTCAGCAATCTGGATGAAATAAGCGGCATTGGTATCTCGTCCCTCATCGACTCGGTCATTAAGATGCAAATGGTCGAGGATGTCGGAGCCATGCAGCGCAAGTTACTGGTTGTGAAGTCGCGTGGTTCAGTGCATTCACATCGCCATCACAACTTTCAAATCTCGGATCAAGGAATCACTATCCTGAAAGAAGATGTCTGACATGAGCGCGGAAGAATACCGTTTTCGTCTGTTCATTGCGGGCAACGAACCCAATTCGCGCCTCGCCAAGCAAAACTTGCGCGCACTGTGCGCAGCGTATCTGCCCGAGCGACACTACATTGAGATCATTGATGTACTTCAAGACTTCGAGGCGGCGCTGCAAGCCATGATCATGGTGGCACCCGCAGTGGTGATGACAGCACCGCGCCCGGTTACCCTGTTCGGCGCACTGACCGATACGGCAAGAATTCTTGCTGCGCTTGGCATCAATGAAGGAGATCATCATGACTGAAGCGGCCCATGATGACTTAAAAGCACGCCTCGAAAGGGCGCAGGACATTCTGCGAACACTAGAACACGGGGAGGCTGATGCCGTACTGGGCAGGGACGGCCCTAGTTTGGTGCGTTCTATGAATGTGATTGGAAGTGAGGGGCAGGTCAAGCTGGCTCTCGAAGAACTGGCGAAGGCCCGCGCCATTGAACTGGAAATAGCTAGCAAATCCAAAGAAGCAGCCGAGGCCGCCAACATTGCGAAATCGGAGTTCCTTTCCTACATGAGCCATGAGTTGCGCACCCCGCTGAATGCCATCCTCGGCTTCTCGCAGTTAATGGAGATCAGTGTGCCGCCTCCTACGGATGTCCAGATTGAAAGACTGGGCCAAATTTCCAAGGCAGGATGGTATCTACTCGGACTGATCAATGAAATTCTCGATCTCTCATTGATTGAGTCCGGCAAGGTTTCGCTGTCGCCAGAATCTTTGTCGCTGGAACGAGTCATGCTCGAATGCCAGAACATGATCGAATCGCAGGCGCAAAAACGAGACATTAAACTGACCTTTCCACAGTTCGACAACCCTTGCTATGTCTGTGCTGATCGAATTCGGCTGAAGCAAGTCCTAGTCAATCTGCTTTCCAACGCGATCAAATATAATCGCGAGCATGGAACGGTCGAGGTGAGGTGTGCAGAGAGCACGCCGGGGCGCGTGCGCATCAGTGTCAAAGACAGCGGTGCGGGATTGTCTCCAGAAAAGCTGGCGCAGCTATTTCAACCGTTCAATCGGCTCGGGCAAGAAAACAGCGACATAGAAGGGACAGGCATCGGCTTGGTGGTAACCAGGCGACTTGTCGATGTGATGGAAGGCACCATCGGCGTGGAAAGTAACGTTGGTGAAGGGTGCGAATTCTGGATCGAACTGCCTCAGGGCGAGGTGCCGCAACTTGCCGGTAAAACCACACTGCCCGCAGAAATCTCACCTCAAACTCATGAGAATCTGGAACAGCATCTTCTGCTCTACGTGGAAGACAATCCGACCAATCTGATGCTAGTGGAGCAAATCATCGAGGGGCGCCCGCGCTTAAGCATGATAAGCGCACGCGATGGCAATCAGGGTGTAGCGCTTGCACAAGCCCAACTCCCTGATGTCATCCTGATGGACATCAATCTACCCGGCATCAGCGGAATCGAAGCTATGAACATCCTGTACAAAAACCCGGCAACTAAGCACATCCCCATCATCGCGCTGAGTGCACATGCCATGCTTAATGATATCGAGAAGGGCCTGGAGGCCGGGTTCTTCAAGTATCTCACCAAACCAATCAAGATCAATGAACTTATGAGCGCATTGGATGCGGCGCTGACCTCTGCTGGAAATGAACAACCGTCAGCGTGAAAGCAGCAAGCGATTAACACATGCGTTACAGAAATTTGAACTACGTTTCAGTCTCGTTTGCGGCGCTTCATGGCATCAAGATTCGATGCTCCAAAGCAGACTAACTCCACTGACTGGCTGGCCGGGAATAGCCGGTCAAATATTCAATTCGCTATAGGCCGCTTTACTAGCGAGACAAGTCGTTCAACTTGATATGCGTAAAGTTCCGCAGATGGCACGTTTAAGACCTTCATTCTATAGTTTCACAGATAATTCTATGTCTGTTTTCGATCTCATACCAGTCACTTGTTTTTTCAATCACAAATTCCGGATACCCGTTTTTTCCGGGTTTGTTTTCCGGGATTTCAAATCGTTGTTTTCTGCAGCACCCATCCTGCCCCGCCCAATGCCCCGAAGAAGATCAGCAGATGCGCCCAGCTCCATAACAGGTAGCGGCGCGCCAGCTTGTCCTGGCCGAGATTGCTGACCATGAACAATTTTCCGTCGCGCGGCCTGCCGACGATATTGATGTCCGGCTGCGCCTGCGCTTCGCGCATCATCCTGGCCACTTCACGGTTGGCGGCCGATCGCGCCAGCATCCACTCCTGTGCATTCAGCGTGCCGTCGTTGTCCAGATCGAAGCGCTTCAATAGTGCCGGCATGTCCTGCTTCCATTCGGCCAGTAGCGCGTTGAGTTCCGCATGGGTATCGAACTCAACGCTGCTTCCGCCCTGGGTGCGGAACTGGCCGATGACGTAAAGGCTGTCGTGCTCGATAAGCTTCCATTCGGTATAGCGATAATCGCCGTCATGCCACTGGTCGTGGTGCAGCGTAAGTATCTCCGCCTGCTCGGGATCGATTACGCACTCGCCTGTGTCGTCGCGCAGTATGAAAGTATCGTCACTTTCTCCGGCGTCCATGGTTTTCCATTTATTTCCGGATTCGCGCTGTTCTATCCTGTAGCGGTACCACAAACAGGGCAGCAGGCTGAGTTTGCCGAGCAAAGGGTCCCCAAACGGGTGACCGCGTCCGCGGAGTTCAACATAGCCCTGCGCGGCGGAGGCGATCTTCGAGGTGGGCGTATCGCGTACCGTGCGCAGCCGGTTCAATGCCGACAGCCAGGCCAGGATACTGATTGCGGCCATGACGGACAGGCAAATCAGCCAGCTGTTGCGAGACTCCAGTTTGAGTCCTATCAGCAGCAGCAGCAACTGCGCACCGGAAGTGACCAGTTGAGCGTATTCGCGGCGCAGCGAATCCAGCATGATCGGCAGACGTTGAAAGTCAGCCGAACAGCGATTTCATGTCCACATCCGCCTTCTCCGAGGCGGAGAATTCCAGCAGCGGTTTCTCGCCGAAGTTGAACATGCCCGCGATGATGCTGGCAGGAAATACCTCGATCTGCACGTTGTTGATGTTCGCCGAGTCGTTATACAGTTCGCGGCGGTCTGCGATGCCGTTCTCGAGCGAGGTGATGCGGTTCTGCAGTTGCATGAAGTTTTCATTGGCTTTCAGTTCCGGGTAAGCCTCGGCCACCGCGAAGATGTTGCCCAATCCGGCGCGCAATGCACCTTCCGCCTGACCCAGCGCGCCGATATCCTGGCGTTCGCGTGCGGCATGCACCTGCGAGCGCGCCTCGATGACTTTTTGCAGTGTGGCCTGCTCGAACTGTTTGTATTGCTTGCACACCTCGACCAGCTTGGGCAGTTCGTCATGGCGCTGTTTGAGCAGCACGTCGATGTTGGCCCACGCCTTGGCGACATCGTTTTTGACGAGGACCAGATGGTTGTACAGGCTGACGGCGTAGATCAGCAGCACCGCGATGAATCCGAAAAAAATCAGCATGCCCATGTTTTCTCCCCGGTATTGAATGAACAAAAAATCATGATTCCCTGCAGATTAATTGTGCCATGGATTTGCACTGCCGGGCATCTTTCCGGAATGGATCGCTCCGCGTACACCAGTGGCAGCAGCCCGGCCCTGGGGGCGCGGCTTACAGTTTCAGGATGCCGCCCGGGCAACTTTGAGACTGCTCCAGCCGCGCGATGGCAGGCATCAGGTTCAGGCCGGTTTCCTTGTGCAGTTCCAGCGCGTTTTCTCGCAGGTCATGGAAGGGGATGGTAACAGCCTCGCCATCCGCCGCCAACGCGATGGCGTTGCCGCTTTCGCATGAAGGAAACGCCAGTACGCGATCATCGAATGCTTTGGCTATGCGCGTTATGCTGCCTTCGAAGCGGCGACTGCTGGTGAGCAGGTTGACCGACATGATTCCGCCTCCGTTCAAACGCCCCCGGCATCCCTGATAGAACGGCAGGGTATCCAGCGCGCCGGAACTTGCATTTTCATCGTAGCCGTCCACCAGGACCAGATCGAATTTCCTGGTGCTGTTCAGCACATATTCCACGCCGTCGCCTATCACGATATTGACCCGCTTGGGGTCTTCAGGAAGCTTGAAGAATTGCCGCGCGGCGGCGACCACGGCGGGTTCGATTTCCACCACGGTCAGATGCGCGAGCGGGTAGTGCCGATACAGGAATTTGGTCAGCGAGGCCGCGCCCAGGCCGATCAGCAGCACCTTGCGCGGCCAGTTTGCATCCTGGCGCAGCAATAGCGACGCCATCATCTCGCGGGTGTATTCCAGCTCTAGGTTCCACGGGCGCGCGATGCGCATCGCGCCCTGCACCCATTCCGAGCCGAAGTGCAGGTAGCGCACGCCGGCCTCTTCGGATATGTCGATCGGTGTGGACAATCTAGTTGCCCAGCCACTGGTTCAACAGCAGCCGCGCCGACTCGGTGACGTCGCTGGCAGTCATGCCTGTCGCAATGCCTTGCCCGGCCAGCGCATCACCCGCCGCGCCATGCAGGTGCACGGCCAGCAGCATCGCGTTGTCCGCAGTCATGCCCTGCGCGATGAAGGCCGCGATCATGCCGGTCAGCACGTCGCCCATGCCCGCGCTGCTCATGCCGGGATTGCCGGTCTGGTTGACGAATAATTTGCCGTCGCGGGTGATGCACAGGCTGTCCGCGCCTTTCAGTACCGCGCTGCAAGAAAATTTTTGTGCCAGTTGCCGCACCGCCGCGATGCGGTCCGACTGTATCTCGCGGCTCTCGCAGCCCAGCAGTCGCGCGGCTTCGCCTGGATGCGGGGTGAGCACGGTGGCTTGCATGCGGTTGTGCAGGAGCACCCGCAGGTCAGGCTGGCGGGCAAGGAGGTTCAGCGCGTCGGCATCAATCACCAGCGCGACGTCGCTGACCAGAGCTTCATGCAAAAGCCCCCGTGCCTCAATCGAGGTTCCCAGGCCGCAGCCGATCGCCAGCACATCATGATTGAAATTGCTTTTCACTTTTCCCCCCTCTCCCGCCTGCGGGAGAGGGTTGGGGAGAGGGCGGTGGCGAAACAAATCTGTCGCGCTGTGCAGCATCAGTTCCGGCTGCACAGCATCCACAACGGGCGCATTCTCTGCCAGCAACCCGACATGCACGCTGCCTGCGCCGAGCTTTAGCGCCGCGCGTGCCGCCAGCAGTGGCGCGCCGACCGTCCCGGAGGCGCCGCCGAGCACCGCGACCGTGCCGAACATCCCCTTGTGGCTGTCGCGCGGGCGTATCGGGAAGTCAGCCATGACCCGGTTCCGGGTAATGGTTTCGGGGGCAGGGGCGGGGACGCGTTCGGTCATTTTCTTGGGTCATTCATATGTGTGGTGCATAGTATAATCGCGCCCCGGATTTATATTATGGACATCCCCATGTTTCGTGTATCTGTTGGCTGTGCCGCATTGTCTGTGTTTCGCCTAGAAAAACTGCGCAGCACATTGCATGCGGCTGCACCTGATGTGGTTATCGCTGACACGCGCCACTGCTATTTCACAGTGCTGCGCGAGAGCACAGCCAAAAATTCGCCGCCGCTTTCGGCCCCGAAATTGCCGGAAAACCATGGCGCGACTTTCAGCAGTGCACAGGCGAAGTTGCTGGATAAGGTGCTGGGCCTGGATAAACACAGCGGTGAACCCGGGCAGGCCGGAGCCATGCAGCGGGTGCTCGTCGTGCCGCGCCTGGGCACGATCTCGCCCTGGTCTACCAAGGCCACGGATATCGCGAAGCATTGCGGCCTGTCCGGTGTGCTGCGCATCGAGCGCGGCGTGGTGTATTACCTGAAAACCCCCAATGGCAGGATGTTGAGCAGAGGTGAACAAGCCGCGATATTGCCGCTGCTGCATGACCGCATGACCGAATCGGTGCTTGATGATATCGATAGCGCGGCGGAAAAGATCTTCAGGCACGGCGAACCGCAAGCGCTGGCCAGCGTCGATGTGCTGAAGGGCGGCAGCGCTGCGCTGGCGAAGGCCAATCTCGAGATGGGCATGGCGCTTTCGCAGGACGAGATCGAGTACCTGGTCGAAAACTTCAAAAAGCTGAAGCGCAATCCCACTGATGTCGAGCTGATGATGTTCGCACAGGCCAATTCCGAACACTGCCGCCACAAGATATTCAATGCCGACTGGGTAATCGACGGCGAGGCACAATCCATGTCGCTGTTCGGCATGATACGCAACACCCACAAGGTCAGCCCGCAAGGCACGGTGGTGGCGTATTCCGACAATTCGTCGGTGATCGAGGGCGCGCGCATCGAGCGATTTTATCCGCGCGCCGATGGCGCTTACGCGTTCAGCGACGAACTGACGCACACGCTGATGAAGGTCGAGACGCACAACCATCCCACAGCGATAGCGCCGTTCGCCGGCGCCGCGACCGGTTCCGGCGGCGAGATACGCGACGAGGGCGCGACCGGTACCGGCTCCAAGCCCAAGGCCGGTCTGACCGGCTTCTCGGTTTCCAACCTGAACATCCCGGGCTTCGGGCAGCCGTGGGAAAAATACAGCCCTCTCCCTAACCCTCTCCCACAAGTGGGAGAGGGGACAAACGTCCTCTCCTCAGAACAGAGTGGTTCCCCTCTCCCGCAGGCGGGAGAGGGGGTGGGGGAGAGGGTTTCGAGTCAATATGGCAAGCCGGGCCGGATTGTTTCCGCATTGCAGATCATGCTGGACGGCCCGATCGGTGGCGCGGCTTTCAACAATGAATTCGGCCGACCGAACCTGGCCGGCTATTTCCGCACTTTCGAAGAGAACGTCAGCGGCGAGATGCGCGGCTACCACAAGCCCATCATGCTGGCGGGCGGAGTCGGCAACATCGCGGCGATACACACCCACAAACACGATCTGCCGGTCGGCGCGCTGGTGGTGCATCTGGGCGGCCCGGGCATGCTGATCGGCCTGGGAGGCGGCGCAGCCTCCAGCATGGACACCGGCAGCAACGTTGAGAAGCTGGATTTCGATTCGGTGCAGCGCGGCAATCCCGAGATGCAGCGCCGCGCGCAGGAAGTGATAGACCGTTGCTGGCAGATGGGCGCGAACAATCCCATCCTGTCCATACACGATGTCGGCGCGGGGGGCATGTCGAACGCGCTGCCCGAGCTGGTGCACGGCGGCGGGCGCGGCGCGCGCTTCGATTTGCGCAAGATACCGCTGGACGAGACCGGCATGTCGCCCAAGCAGATATGGTGCAACGAATCGCAGGAACGCTACGTGCTGGCGATCGCGCCCGGGCGCCTGGAAGAATTCCGCGCGTTCTGCGAGCGCGAGCGCTGTCCCTTCGAGGTGGTCGGTGTTACGACGGTAGAAGACCAGCTCAGCGTGCATGACATGCGGTTCGACAATTACCCGGTGGACATGCCGCTGTCGGTGCTGCTCGGCAAGCCGCCGAAAATGACGCGCACCGTGGCGCGCGAAACGCGCCGGCTGACTACCTGCGAAATCTCCAAGGTCGGGCTGAAAGAGGCGATAGGGCGTGTGCTGCGTCTGCCGTCGGTGGCGAACAAGAACTTCCTGATCAGCATCGGCGACCGCAGCGTGGGCGGCATGACGGCCCGCGACCAGATGGTCGGCCCGTGGCAAGTGCCGGTGGCCGATGTTGCCGTCACGCTGATGGGTTTCAACACGTATCGCGCCGAGGCGTTCGCGATCGGCGAGCGTACTCCGCTGGCATTGGTGAATGCGCCGGCTTCGGGGCGCATGGCGGTGGGCGAGGCGCTCACCAACATCGCGGCGACGCGCATAGACAAGATCAGCGACATCAAACTCTCGGCGAACTGGATGGCTGCAGCCGGGCATCATGGCGAGGACGCGGCGCTGTTCGACACGGTGCGCGCGGTGGGCATGGAGCTGTGCCCGCAGCTCGGCATCAGTATTCCGGTCGGCAAGGATTCGATGTCGATGAAGACGGTGTGGCAGGACGGGGGGGGAAGCAAGTCCGTCACAGCGCCGCTGTCCCTGATCATCACCGCTTTCGCGCCCTGTCCCGATGCGCGCGAAACACTGACGCCGCAACTGGCGCCGTTCCTGGACACCACGCTGCTGCTGATCGATCTCGGCCAGGGCAAGAATCGCATGGGCGGCTCGGCATTGGCGCAGGTGTACAAGCAGGTCGGCGATGTCGCGCCTGATGTCGACGATGCGCTGCTGCTCAAGTCCTGCTTCGAGCTGATACAAAGGCTGAACGTCGAGGGCAAGCTGTTCAGCTATCACGACCGTTCCGACGGCGGTGTGTTCGTAACGCTGTGTGAAATGGCTTTCGCCGGACACATCGGGTTGAACATCAGCCTTGACGAGTCTCACGGGGATACATTGCGCGCCTTGTTCAATGAGGAACTCGGCGCGGTGATACAAGTGCGCAACCGCGATGTCGAACATGTCCTGGAAATGGCGCGCGCTGCCGGGCTGAAGAGCGTGCAGAAGATCGCCACATTGAACCAGACAGGCATGATAGTGATCTCCCGCGACGGTAAAACATTGTTTGCGGAAAGCGGCGTCAATCTGCAGCGCATCTGGTCGGAGACCAGCTACCGGATGCAGAAGCTGCGCGACAATCCGGATTGCGCCCTGCAGGAGTTCGACAGGCTGCTGGATGCCGCCGACCCCGGCTTGCACATCAAATTGAGTTATGACCTGAACGAGAAGATTTCCCCCTCACTGTTGCGCACCCGCCCCAAAATCGCGATTCTGCGGGAGCAGGGCGTGAACGGCCAGGCAGAGATGGCGGCGGCTTTCGATCGCGCCGGGTTTGCCGCGGTGGATGTGCATATGAGCGACATCATCAGCGGCCGCGTCAATCTGGCGGATTTTAAGGGGTTCGCGGCGTGCGGCGGGTTCTCTTACGGCGACGTGCTGGGGGCCGGCGAAGGGTGGGCGAAATCCATCCTGTTCAACGCCAGGGCGCGCAACGAATTCGAGGCGTTCTTCCAGCGCAGTGATACCTTTGCGCTGGGCGTGTGCAACGGCTGCCAGATGATGAGCAAGCTGCACGAGATCATTCCTGGCGCGGAAAGCTGGGCGCACTTCACGCGCAACCGCTCAGAGCAATTCGAGGCGCGCTTCGTGATGGTCGAGGTGCAGCCCTCGGCGTCTATCCTGTTTGACGGCATGGCGGGCAGCCGCATGCCCATCGTGGTGTCGCACGGCGAAGGCTATGCCGATTTCCGCGATGAAAAGCACCTCAAGGCGGCACAGAAACTGGTCACGCTGCGCTATGTGGATCATCGCGGCAATACGACCGAGGATTATCCGCTCAACCCGAACGGCTCGCCGCAGGGCATCACCGGCCTGACCACGCCGAACGGGCGCTTCACGATCATGATGCCGCATCCCGAGCGGGTGTTCCGTGCCGTGCAGAATTCATGGCATCCGTATGGCTGGCAGGAGAACGGCGCATGGCTGAAGATGTTCCAGAATGCAAGGAAGTGGGTGGGCCAGGCTTGACCTTGAGTACATAGGGCGACTAGCATGTGCTTCAACACCGCCGCACGTCCTGCTTTTTGGGATTGCTGCATTGAAATTCGGGTGAAATTATTTTGCGATCCCAACCCCCACCGTTTATCAAAGGACAATGAACAATGAAGAAAATAATTTTCGCGACAGCCTTCTCCGCGCTCACCCTTCCTGCATACGCGGACGTCACGATCAATGGCAAGGTCTCCACGTTGGGCTTGGGCATGGAAGTGGCCTTTCCGATGGCGCAATCAATCGATGGGCGCATCGGGCTGAATACCTACAAGTACAACCTCAACAAGACATCCACTTCGAACGGGCTTACCACAGACTATAACGGTGACTTGAACCTGAGCAGCCTGGAAGCACTGGCCGATTGGCACCCCTTTGCCGGCAGCTTCCGCATGAGCGGCGGCCTCATCTACAACAACAACAGTGTGAATATGACTGCACGGCCTACAGCCGGCAGTGTCAATATTGGCGGACAGACTTATACCGGTGTCACCTCCGGGCAATCTGTAAATGCCGCGATCGAATTCAAGAAAGTGGCTCCCTATCTGGGGATAGGCTGGGGAAGAACCCCGAAAAACACGGGCCTGTCGTTCACCAGCGATATAGGCATCATGTATCAGGGCTCACCCAAGGCAAACGTCACGACCAACATTCCTAACGTGACTAGCGCGGACATCAGCCAAGCCAACAGCGACTTGAACAGTTCGATGAGCAGTTACAAATTCTACCCGGTCATTTCCATAGGCGTCGGTTATACGTTCTGATCGCCCGGTACCGTTGTTACGGTGAACGGCGGATGCAACTCAAACGTTGGACGTCGTTTCTGCCCGCCGTCCAGTGCCAGCCTTCTGCCGCCCGGCCCTGACATTTCTGCTAATCAAGCGCATGCCGAATGTCGCGTTCGGCGATTCCACGCCGGCTTGCGTTCTGTCGTGCTTCTGGTGCTCCACGGGTGGACAGTCGCTGATTGTGCGTTTGCCTTGCCAATCTATGTGCATCCCGGATTTACAGATGGGCTCATTGCATGGAAATCTTTTGCGTGTGGTCGGGAAGCGGCGAGGAAGTTGAGGTGCGTTTTCAGAATGCGCCGGCACGAAAAAAAGGGGATGCCAGCGGCATCCCCTTTTTGTGGCGACTGCGCTTCCGATTACTCGATCTTTGCGCCGCTGCGCAAGTCGGCAATCATCTTCTGGATCGATTCCTGTTGCAGGCGTTGCAGTATCTGCGGTTTGACCTGTTCCAATGAAGGGATTTTCAGGGGGCGTATGTCGTCCATTTTGATGATATGCCAGCCGAATTGGGTTTTAACCGGTTCTTTGGTGTAAGCGCCCTTTTTCAGGGTGAGCATGGCTTCGGCAAACGGCGGAACGAAATTGCTCGGAACTGCCCAGTCCAGTGCGCCGCCGTGTTGTGCAGAGCCGGCGTCCTTGGATTTTTCCTTGGCGATTTTTTCGAAATTACCCTTGTGGCCGAGCTGCTTGATGATAGCCTTGGCTTCGTCTTCCGATCCCACCAGGATATGGCTCACCTTGTATTCCTTGTCGCCAAGATTGGTCTTCAGCTTGTCATATTCCTGCTTGATCTGGTCATCAGTGATCGGGTGGTTTTTGACATAGTTCTGGACATACGCGTTGGCCAGGATGGAGTCCTTGGCGAGTTCGGTTTGTTCTATGACGTCAGGGGTCTTGTCCAGCCCGTCCTTCTTTGCGGCCTGCAGCAGCACTTCGAGACTGATCATGTCTTCACGGATCGCCTTGCGCAGTTCCGGGGTGTCGGCCTGGCCCTGTGCAGTGGCGGTTTTGACGCGCGCTTCGACACGGCTTTGAGGAAGCGAGACCCCGTTAACCATGGCGGCTGATTTGTCCTCGGCAAAAGCCGTGTTGATCATGAGTAGGCTGAGTAATGTCAGCGCTGCAAATTTTCCAGTTTTTAACATTGCGGTTCCTCTAAAAAATTATCAAAGTGTGGCTGAAGTGTGGCTATCCTAAAGTTCATCCGGCGCAAGCGCCTGTATGGTCAGAGCGTGGATTTCGCGCTTCATTAATTCCCCCATGGCGTAATATATCATACGATGGCGCGCAACCGTATTTTTGCCGGCAAACTGGGCTGAAACGATGCGCACCACATAATGCCCGCCACCATCGCGGGCGCCGGCATGCCCGGCGTGCTTGTGGCTTTCGTCGACGATTTCCAGTTGCACCGGCTCAAACACGGCAAGCCGTGCGCGCATTTTGGTTTCGCATTCATTCATTGCGGAAAAGTCTTCCTGAACGGCTGAACCCGCACTTCCGCGTATACCCCGGCAGCCACGTAAGGGTCGACGTTCGCCCATTCCCGGGCGGATGCCAAAGAGCCGAATTCGGCCACGATCAGGCTGCCGCTAAATCCGGCCGCGCCCGGATCAAGCGCATCCACCGCGGGGAAAGGCCCCGCCAGCAGCAGTCGCCCCTCGCTTTGCAGGGTTTGCAGGCGCGCAACATGCGCCGGGCGGGCAGCAACACGCTTGTCCAGACTGCCCGGCACATCCTGCCCTATGATCGCGTACCACATCTATGCACCCACATCAGTTGTCTTCCTTTTTTTCGTCCATATATTTCGACAGCCACACGCCCTGGGCAAGGATGAATACCAGCATCAAGGCGGTGAAGCCGAACAGCTTGAAATCCACCCATACATCGGTGGAGTAGTGGAATGCCACATACAGGTTGATAAACCCGAGGATTGCAAAGAACACGCTCCAGCTCAGGTTGAAGCGCTTCCATATATGCAGCGGCAGGGCGATCTTTTCCTGGAGCATATTGCGCATCAGGTTTTTGTGGAACAGCAGATCCGAGAGCAGCAATGTCACGGAAAACGCCCAATACAGCACGGTAGGTTTCCATTTGATGAAATTTTCGTCATGCAATATCAGCGTGGCGCCGCCGAATACCACGATGATGGCAAAGCTTACCCACAGCATCTTGTCGATTTTGCCATGACGGTATTTTGTCCAGACGATTTGCAGAATTGTGGCGACGATAGCCGCCCCTGTGGCGACATAGATGCCCGCGAACTTGAAGGCGATGAAGAACAGCAGGATGGGGAACAGATCGAATAGTATTTTCATAACGATGCGGGTGCAGTGTTAATTTTTATCCAGCGCAAGTGCGACCGAGTTGATGCAAAAGCGCAATCCGGATGGTTGCGGCCCGTCGGGGAATATATGTCCAAGATGCGCCCCGCATTGTTTGCAGCATACTTCAACTCGTGTCATGCCGTGGCTGGTATCTGTCCGCGATATGATGTTTTCGGAATTGTGCGCCTGCCAGAAACTTGGCCATCCGCTGCCGGAATCGAATTTGCTGGCAGAATCAAACAAAGCATTGCCGCAACAGGCGCAGCGATAAATCCCGGCATCATGGCAATCCCAATAGCTCCCGGTGAACGGAGGTTCGGTGCCGCACTGGCGGCACACCTGATATTGCTCGGGAGTGAGCTCATCGCGCCATTCGGCATCAGATTTTTCGATCGGCTTGACCATGATTCCCTATAGTACTTCACCCGCGTGGTCCGCCAGCCGCGAGCGTTCGCCGCGCATCAGCGTGACGTGCCCGCCGTGCTGCCAGCCTTTGAACCTATCCACCACATAGGTCAGGCCGGAACTGCCTTCGGTGAGATAGGGCGTATCGATTTGGGCGATATTGCCCATGCACACCACTTTGGTGCCCGGCCCGGCCCGGGTGACCAGCGTCTTCATTTGTTTGGGTGTGAGATTTTGCGCCTCGTCTATGATCACATACTTGTTGAGAAAGGTGCGTCCGCGCATGAAATTGAGCGATTTTACCTTGATTCTCGAGCGTATCAAATCGCGCGTTGCGGCACGCCCCCAATCACCGCCTTCGTCGTCGGACTTGTTCAGCACGTCAAGATTGTCTTCCAGCGCGCCCATCCACGGGGTCATCTTCTCTTCCTCGGTCCCGGGCAGGAAGCCGATGTCTTCGCCGACCGGGACCGTCACGCGGGTGATGATGATCTCTGAATACAGCTTGGTCTCCAGTGTTTGCAGCAGTCCCGCCGCCAGCGTCAGCAGGGTCTTGCCGGTGCCGGCCTGTCCCAGCAGCGTAACGAAATCGATGTCCGGGTTCATCAGCAGATTGAGCACGAAGTTCTGTTCGCGGTTGCGCGCGGTGATGCCCCACACGTTGTTCTTGCTGTGCGTGTAATCGGTCAGCGTGCGCAACAGCGCGGTATGGTCGTTCTGTTCCAGCACCACGGCATAGAATGGCGCATCGCCGTTTTCCTGATAGACGAACTGGTTGACGAAGAACGCCCCGCACAGCGGGCCCTGTATCTGGTAATAGGTGTGGCCGTCCTTTTGCCAGGATTTCATGTCCTTGTCGTGGCGTTCCCAGAAATCAGCCGGCAACGGAAGCACGCCCGTGTAGAGCAGGTCGCTGTCTTCCAGAACCTTGTCGTTGAAATAGTCCTGCGCTTCCAGGCCAAGGGCACGCGCCTTGATGCGCATGTTGATATCCTTGCTGACCAGGATGACCGGGCGCTGCGGTTGCTGTTTCTGCAGGCCGATGACAACACCGAGTATCGCGTTGTCCGCCTTGCCCAGTTCCAGATTTTGCGGCAACTCGTATTTGACGAAACTGGTCTGCAGAAACAACCGCCCGGTGCAATTCTTGTGTGCGGCAGATTCCAGGGCAATACCCTCCTCGATTCTGTGCGGCGCGTCGCTGACGATCTGGTCCAGAAAGCGGCTGGCCTGGCGCGCGTTTCTGGCAACCTCGGTCATGCCTTTTTTCTTGTTGTCCAGTTCTTCCAGCACGAACATCGGCAGGCAGATATCGTGCTCTTCAAAGCGAAACAGGCTGGTCGGGTCGTGCAACAGCACGTTGGTATCCAATACGAACAATTTGGTTTCGGTGTTTTTCGCAGATTGATTGCGCGGAGTCATGGCGTTCCTTTAGTTGAGAGTTGTGACGAAATCCAGCACTTCCTGTGCATGGCCGTCGGCTTTGAGTCCGCGCCATTCGCGGCACAACGCACCGTCCCTGTCAAACACGAAGGTGCTGCGCTCGATGCCGCGAACCTGCTTGCCGTACAGGTTCTTTAGCTTGATCACACCGAACAGATTGCATGCGGTTTCATCGCTATCCGAAAGCAACTCGAAGGGCAGGGCGAATCTGGCCTTGAAGTTTTCATGCGACTTGAGGCTGTCGCGCGAAATACCCACCACTTCGCAATGCGCCCGGTTGAATTCGGGATACAAATCGCGGAACTGCTGCGCCTCGGTGGTGCAGCCCGGAGTGTTGTCCTTGGGGTAGAAATATATGACCAGATGCTTGCCGCGCGCGCCGGACAGGGTGAAGGTTCTGTTGCCCGTGGCTGGCAGGGAAAAATCCGCAACTTTTTTTTCTGACATGGGGTAACCCGTGAGTGATGGCTGCATTCTTGTCAAAAACCGTGTTAAAGGCAAGCATCTTCGTGCCCTCGTCAAACCGCCCCAGTTGTGCTACGGTTGCCGGCCATTTTTCCAGGTTGCATTTTTGACAAAGATTATCGTTATGACGGACGCAGATTACATGCGCCTCGCGCTGGAGTTGGCGAAACAGGCGCAGGCCGCCGGAGAAGTGCCGGTGGGGGCGGTGGTGGTGAAGGATGGCGAGATCATCGGGCGCGGCTATAATGCGCCGATTTCGCGCCACGACCCTTCCGCCCATGCCGAAATGCTGGCGTTGCGCGATGCCGCGCAACAAACCGGAAATTACCGGCTGACCGGCTGCGAGTTGTTTGTCACGCTGGAGCCGTGCCTGATGTGCGCCGGAGCGGTCATGCACGCGCGTGTTGCCAGGCTGGTGTATGGTGCGAGTGACCCGAAGACCGGCGCGTGCGGCAGCGTGCTGGATGTGTTTGCCGGGACGCGCCTGAATCACCATGCCGAAGTGGTCGCCGGTGTGCTGGCCGGGGAATGCGGCGCCATGCTCAGCAATTTTTTCGCCCTGCGGCGCTTGCAGCAGCAAAAACAATCATGAAAATAAATGTTCAAATCGTTGCCCAGCAACTCGAATTATTCGACGATGCAGGCAAGCTGTTGCGCCGCTATCCGATATCCAGCGCGAAGAATGGCGTGGGCGAAGCGTATGGCAGTTATTGCACGCCGCGCGGCAAGCACATCATCCGTGCCAAGATCGGGACCGGTGCGGCGGAAAATGCCGTGTTCGTCCGGCGCCGGCCCACCGGCGAAATTTATACGCCGGAATTGGGCGCGCAGTTTCCGCGGCGCGATTGGATATTGACGCGTATCCTGTGGCTGTCCGGATGCGAGTTGGGCTTCAATCGTCTGGGTAGCAGCGACACCATGCGCCGGTATATTTACATACATGGCACGCCGGATTCCGTGCCCCTCGGCGTTCCCGGCTCGATTGGCTGCATCCGGATGCGTAACGCCGATTTGATCGAATTGTTCGACTTGGTGCCCGCTGGGACTGAAGTCGATATCATCGGGTAAATTTCCACAGGGAGGTTGGCATGAGCAATCCTTTTACGGTTAGCCTGGTTTGCTGGCACGACGGTGAACCTTTGCTGAAATCGATACGCGAGGCGGTGTTTATCCGGGAGCAGGGTGTCCCGGCAGAATTGGAGTGGGACGAATTTGACAAGAGCTGCCGCCATGCGCTGGCACTCAGCCAGCGCGGCGAAGCTATCGGTTGCGGAAGGATGTTTTCCAATGGGCACATCGGCCGCATCGCGGTGATGCAGCAGTGGCGCAAGAAAAAAGTCGGCACGGCGATCGTGGAAGCGCTGCTGGATTACGCCCGCGCACATGACTACAAGGAGGTGGACGTGGATGCGCAAACCCAGGCATTGCCGTTTTATCGCGGCTTCGGATTCGCCGAGCAGGGCGAGGAATTCATCGATGCCGGACTGCCGCACATCAAGATGACCCTGCAACTATAGCAATCCGTCATTTCCCGGCTCCGGTTTGACCTATCCTTCCGGCGTGCGCTTGAGTACCGGGAGCGCGCCGTAGTGTGCCGGCAATGCATGCTTCGGCTTGATCCATACACGCCATCTGCGGGGCTGCTGCTCGGGCCGGACCGTATAGTCGCGAACTATGGCAAAAATTCACTGCCCGGGAATGCCAGTGCTACAATCATGGCGCTTGAGCCGTGAACGGGTCTGCTCAACCGGGTATTTTTGTATGTACGCAACTTCACAAGTAGCCTTCCATAAAAATCACATCGGATATTGATCTACAAATGAAACAGACATTGCCGGAAGACAATACAAATGATTTTTCCGACACGGGTTCGGATGAATTGGAGCTTACCGATGACGATATCCTGGATGCGATGCGGCATATACCGGGCTATCTGGACATCTCCACCGAGGACTTTCGTTCGATTTATCACCTTGCCCATCGCCATGCGCTTCAGCGCATGTTTGCGGGGGTAACGGCCGGGCGCCTGATGCGGGGCGGCGTAAAACCCCTAAACCCCGATACGACACTCGACATTGCAGCCAGGGAAATTGCAGATTCCGGCTACAAGGGGCTGCCGGTCGTGGATGCCAGTGGATACGTGCTGGGCATGCTCACCGAGACCGACTTCCTGAAACGCCTGAAGGCTGAGAACTTCCTGGAATTGCTGTTGAAACTGCTCGACGACTCGTTCGAGTTCACCCACAGTTTTCATGAAACGACTGTGGGCGCAGCCATGACCCAGCCGATAGTGACAATCGGTCAGGATGCGGGGTTCGTCGAGATGCTGGATGCGTTTCACCGTCACGGCGGCCGCAGCATGCCGGTAGTTGGAACTGACGGCAGGTTGCTCGGCTTGCTGCTGAGAAAGAATTTCTTTGCCGCTTACAAATTAAAGGAATTGCCATGAAATTCCGCGAATATCTGGGCAAAATGAAAGGCTCGACTCGCGGCAGTCCGCCGCGGGTCAGCAACGAGGAGATCTTGTGGTCCTGGATAGGCGCATTCCTGGGTATCTCCGGAGTCGCCCTGGTGAGCCATCTGTTTTTCGACGGGCGCGACATGTCATTGATGCTCGGCTCCTTTGGCGCTTCGGCGGTGCTCGCATACGGCGCGGTGCGCAGTCCTCTGGCCCAGCCCCGCAATCTCGTCGGTGGCCATGTTGTCTCTGCCCTGGTGGGTGTGCTTTGCTGGAAGTTCCTGAATCAGAATTTGTGGCTCGCGGAATCCGTGGCAGTTGCCACGGCGATTGCGGCCATGCATGCGACTCGCACACTGCATCCACCCGGAGGCGCAACCGCGCTTCTTGCCGTTATCGGATCACCGGCGGTTCATAAACTGGGATTTTGGTATGTGTTAATGCCCGCCACAATTGGCCCGCTCGTCCTGCTGGCGGTGGCCGTGCTGGTTAACAACATACCCTCTTCGCGGCGTTATCCCGAAATCTGGTTTTGACGGACACAGGGTAGTCGAATTTCCGTTCACCCGTTGCTGCCTGTTGTGATGTACCCATATGGTCCAAGCCGGTATTGGCTTGCCCGGTAATTTCCCCGGCAGCTTGTGCCGATAGTCTGGCGTGCAGAATGGTTTGCGGATGGAGGCAGTCGGTGCTCAAACATCCGGCAGCGGATAAGGCAGCGGCAAAAATCGCAGCGCCGCGCCTTGCAGTGATTTCCAGTGCACCGTGCTCCTCTCATGGCTGGAGACCTGTACCGATGCCAGCACATCGCAACCGCCCCCGGGCGCCGGGGCCGCGTTGACGATCATGCCGCAGGGTTGGCCTTCCATGTCTGCACTGAATAATTCGTCGCCAGCTTGCGGCGCACCACTGGTGTCCGGACGTGCGGGGTAATCCAGGTGTGCCAGATACGTGCGCCGCTTCAGTTTGCCCAGGTACTGCATGCGCGCGACGATTTCCTGTCCGGGATAGCAGCCCTTGTTGAAATTCACCCCGCCGATGAGTTCAAGATTGACCATTTGCGCGACAAACTGCTCCTGGGTTTGCGGCAAAATGACTGGAATGCCGGAACGGATGTTGAGCCAGTCCCAGCACGCGCTGCCGACCGGTTGCGCGTGTTGGCAGAGTTCCGGCCACAATGCGGCAGCGTGTGATGCAGTGGTGTCGATCTGGAAACGCGTCACGTCCATTCTTGTCGCGCTGGCCTGCGCGGTTCCGGTGATGCCGAGGGGGAGATCCGGCAGTGCGCCGAATTTTTCCAGCACGATCTCCAGCGCCTTTGCGCCGGACAGGCCCAACGAAACGATCTCGTCGCTGGCATCGCTGATTTTAACCTTGGCGCGCAGCACATACATGCCGAGTTTCTTGCGTATCGGTTCGCACAGCACGCGCGGCAATTGCAGCAGATAGTCCTCGCCTGCACGCCGGATCTGCAGGGTCGCCAGCATCCGTCCCTTGGCATTGTTGAAGCTGCTGATTTGCGCCTGCTTGATGCCGGCTTCGCGAATATCATTGCTCAACAGGTTTTGCAGGAACGACTGCGCTTCCTCGCCGGTCACGCGCAGTGTGCCAAATTGGCCCAGATCGCAAACTACCGTGTTTTGCGCGGCAGCGTTTCGTTCGGCAGCGGCGTCGCCAAAGTGCTGCACTACACCGGCGTCTATGGCTGCGCCGTGTTGGATCAGGAAGCTGTGCCAGTCTGTGTTCATGGTTGATTTTTGTTCCGTATCCGGAGGTGTCATGGATGATGATCAGCGCGCACAGTGTTGTGCAACTGCCAGTCTGTGTCAACCTTGACCATGACGCGCTGGTGCTATTCCGCTAAACTTCGTGCCATGAGAGTCATATTTGTTTTTATGTGGGTGCTGCTGCTTTCTGCCTGCGACGGCGGGTTGTGGAACGACCCCTATCCGGCGTCGGACAATGGCAAGTCCATTTTTTATACCGCGTTCACCGAACGTCCCAAGCATCTGGACCCGGCACAGGCATATAGCGAAAACGAATATGAGTTTCTCGCGCAGATCTACGCGCCGCCATTGCAATATCATTATTTGAAACGCCCTTACGAGCTGGTGCCGCTGGCGGCAAGCGCGATGCCGACGGTGCATTATCTGGACAAGAACCGCAGGCCGTTGCCGGACACTGCGCCCGCGAGCAAGGTCGCCTACAGCGTATATGAAATCCATATCAAACCCGGCATGCGCTACCAGCCGCACCCGGCATTTGCGCGTGATGCGCAGGGCAGGCTGGAGTATGACCACCTCACGGCGCATGATCTGAGCGGCATCCATGCATTGGGCGACTTTCCCCGCAGCGGCACACGCACCGTCACGGCAGCCGATTATGCATACCAGATCAAGCGCCTTGCCCATCCGCTGCTGCAACTGCCGATTTTCGGCGTGATGAGCGAATATATCGTCGGCCTGAAAGACTATGCCGCCACCCTGCAACAGGCGGTGAAAAAAAATCCCGGCGCGTTTCTCGACCTGAACAAGTATCCCTTGCCCGGGGTGCAGGTGGTGGACGATCTTACCTACCGCATCGAAATCATCGGCAAATACCCGCAGTTTGCATACTGGCTGGCGATGCCGTTCTTTGCGCCCATGCCGGAAGAAGCCGAGCGGTTTTACGCGCAGGACGGCATGCGTGAACGCAATCTGATTCTGGATTGGTGGCCGGTGGGCAGCGGCCCCTATTACCTGTCGGAGAATAATCCCAACCGGCGCATGGTGATGACGCGCAACCCGTATTATGACAGCGAGACCTACCCCGCTGAAGGAGATGCTGACGATGCCGCCGCCGGCTTGCTGGCGGACGCGGGCAAGCCCCTGCCGATGATCGATCAGATCGTGTTCACGCTTGAAAAGGAAACCATTCCTTACTGGAACAAATTCCTGCAAGGCTATTACGATGCCTCGGGGATCAGCTCGGACAGCTTCGACCAGGCGGTGCAGATGAATGTCGGCGGCGAGGCAACGGTGACCGATGCGATGAAGGCGCAGGGTATCAGGCTGTCTACCTCGGTCGCGACTTCAACCATGTACACCGGCTTCAACTGGCTTGATCCGGTTGTGGGTGGGGGATGCACAAGTTCAACGAGTGCTCCCTCTCCCCAACCCTCTCCCGAAGGGAGAGGGGGTAAACGAAATGATTCATCGTGTGATCCTGAGAGGGCTCGCAAGCTGCGCCAGGCGATTGCGATCGCGGTGGACTTCGAGGAGTTCATCTCCATTTTTGCCAATGGGCGCGGCATCGCCGCCCAGTCGCCGATACCCCCCGGTATTTTCGGCTACCGCGACGGCGAGGCCGGGATCAATCACTATGTGTACGACTGGGTGGATGGTGCGCCCAGGCGCAAGTCCGTCGAAACAGCGAAGCGGCTGCTTGCCGAAGCCGGCTATCCGGATGGCGTTGATGCGCAAACCCACCAGCCGCTGGTGATCAATCTGGATACCACGGCAAGCGGGGCGGGTGACAAGTCCCGGCTGGACTGGCTGCGCAAGCAATTCGCCAAGATCAACGTGCAGCTGGTGGCGCGCAGCACCGACTACAACCGTTTCCAGGACAAGGTGCGCAAGGGCGATACACAGATGTTCTACTACGGATGGAATGCCGACTATCCTGATCCGGAAAATTTCCTGTTCCTGTTGAGTAGCGCGCAAGCCAAGGTGAGCAAGGGCGGTGAGAATGCGGCGAATTACAGCAACCCGGAATATGACAGGCTGTTTCAGCAAATGAAGAACATGGAAAACAGTCCGGCACGCCAGGCGATCATAGACCGCATGCTGGAAATCCTGCGCCGCGACTCGCCGTGGCTGTGGGGTTACCATCCGAAAAATTATGTGCTGCAGCAAAGCTGGCTGAGCAATGTCAAAGCCAACGTGATGGCCAACAACAAGCTGAAATACTGGCGCGTGGATGCCGGACGGCGCGACGTGTTGCGCCGCGCATGGAATCAGCCCGTGCTCTGGCCGCTGTGGATGGGAGCCGGCGCGGTGTTATTGTTCGGGGTCTGGTTGTGGCGCATGTTGCGTCTGCGCGAGGAAGCGAAGTGATTTTTTGGTAGGAATGGCTGAACAGCCGACTGCGTGCAATACCGGAAGGTGTATTGCTATGCCAAGTCTTGCAGTCACAAGCAAACACGCCACCGTTAGGTGGCGTTGTATTGCGCAGTCCGATACGGAGTTATTCCTTTTCGCCGCCGTGCGCCAGTTCCGGGGTGTTCATCATGTTGCCTGCGGCCAACCCGATAAGGGCGATGCTTACGAATACACTAATAATGCCCAGCGTATGGTTAAACACAAACCCGCCCAACAGCCATAAGACCACAGAGACGGCTACCGACAATACAAGTGTGCGTGTTTTGGAATCCATGATGAACCTTTCATAATAAAGTGCCAGACCGGCCAAACAGGCCGCGCTGGGCGAATCATAGCCCATTGCTGCGGAAAAGTGTGATTGAAAAGCCAAAATTAGGGTAGGCCGGGTTATTCCGGTATTGGCTGTGGGGTGATCCCCGGATACTGCGATACCCAGGCAGCGCGCCTGCAATAAAACGAAGCCTGCAACCGGACGACGTGCCCCAGGTTCGTTGACCGAGCTTGCTTGAACAAGCGCAATCCAGCCGGCTTTACACAAGCAATTTCGATTGATATGCTCATTCTCAGTCAAACGCCCGTTTGATTTTTTATTTCCACGAAAGGAATGATCATGCGCAAGTCAGTATTTGCCGTATTCGCCATCTGTGCCGCACTCCCGATTAATGCCCTGGCTGCCGACAGCTACACGATAGATCCGTTTCATACCTTCCCGAATTTCAGCATCAACCACCTGGGCTTTTCCACGATGCATGGCCGGTTCGACAAGACCAGCGGCAAAATAACGCTGGATCGTGCGGCAAAGAATGGATCGATAGAGGTGGCCATTGCAACTGACTCGGTCACCACCGGTTATGCAAAGCGCGACGAGCACCTGCGCTCGCCGGATTTTTTCAACGCGGCAGAATTTCCCAGCATTACCTACAAATCCACCGCAGTACACTTCAAGGGTGACGTGCCTTCCAGCGTGGACGGCAACCTGACCATTTCGGGAGTCACCAAGCCGGTCACCCTAAAGATAGAAGAATTCAATTGCGGCACCAATCCGATGAACCAGAAAGCCGAATGCGGTGCCGCAGCCAGCGCGCAAATCAAGCGTTCCGATTTCGGCGTGAAATACGGATTGCCTGCGATAGGCGACGACGTGAAGCTGGTGTTCGAGATCGAGGCGATCAAGGACTGATTCAATTGGTCTGCAAAATAAGTTGGTTGAGCATTCCGAATTTTGCAAGTGTCCACTTGGGGATACGGGGTGCTTAAAGCAACGGTATTTATATGGCTGTCAATTGTGATCGGGACAGCCCATGCCGCTCCCCAGCTTACGCTGGGGGCATCCGACAATTACTGTGTGGTGACCTGCTATGTCAGGATACCTTTCACGATCACCGGCTATGAGTCCACACGGAATATTGGGATGGTCTATTGCGATGTCGATGTCGAACTGAAATCGATCATGGCGGCCTACGATGGGCATGTGGGTTCCAGAGACCTGCGGCAGTCGCCGATAGGTGTGTTCAAGAATACTCCGGGGACAATCACGGGCGAAGTCCAGGTCGATACCGGCATCAGCAAAAAGAACTTCCTGGACGCCAGGGTCAAGACCGCCACCTGCCACTTGTAGCCAACGCCACCAACCCGGACAGTTTCGTACTTTGCCGGTCTTTGGGTCGAAAGCTGACTATCAGGGCTGGGCAGAAATTACCCAAGCTGACGAACCCGCGTTCCTCCCGGCCCGATCCCCCGGTCCGATCCATCGATCATGCTATTGCCGGGCTGAGCCCGCATCCGGCCCCACTTGCTGATGCCGCAGGCTGTAAGGCAATGGATTGATCCATTCTATGTACGTTAGCGCACGGTTTGCCTGGTGGAGCCTGCGATAATAAAACAGCTTGATATCGTGTTCATGCGAGATACTCGGCGGGTGGGAATCAAACATGAAATAGTGCTTCCCTGCCCGGAATCTGCGTTGCAAGCCATCCACATAGCCTTTCACGGAGAGCTTCCATGCCATCCGATCACTCAGTATCATCTGTTGCCGATGCGGTTGGCGCAGCGCTGCGAATATCCGAAAGCCGCTACCGCCGGCTGTTCGAGACTGCCCGGGACGGGATTCTGCTGCTTAACGCCGACACCGCCCAGATCGAGGACGTCAATCCCTACCTGGTCGAGATGCTGGGGTACACGCATGCCGAGTTCCTCGGAAAAAAACTATGGGAAATAGGTGCGTTCGCGGACAGGGCCGAAAGCAAGGAAATGTTCGCGCAGTTGCAAGCGACGGGGTATGTTCGATACAAAGACCTTCCGCTGAAAACAAAATCAGGAACAGAGATTGCCGTTGAATTCGTCAGCAATTCTTACGACTGCGAAGGCATCAAGGTCATTCAGTGCAATATCCGGAATATTACTGAGCGTAAGACAGCTGAAGCGAAAATCCAGCGGTACACCAAACTCTATACCGCGCTGAGCCAGTGCAACAAGTCTATCGTGCACTGCACCAGCGAGGATGAGTTATTCCTTCAGGTCTGCCGCGCCGCTGTGCAGTTCGGCGGCATGAAGATGGCGTGGGTCGGCCTGGTCGACAGCAAGACCCGCATGGTTCGGCCGGTCGCCAGTTTCGGTGATGGCACCGGGTACCTGAATGACATGAGTGTCTCGGTGGATGCCGATAACCCGTTTGGGCTCGGCCCGATCGGCACTGCCATCCGGGAGAACCGTCTGTATTGGTGCCAGGATTATATGGGCGACCCGTCAACTGCTCCCTGGCATCAGCGTGCCGTACTTGCCGGCTTGGCCGCATCAGCCTCATTGCCCTTGCACAGGAATGGTGTGGTCATCGGCGCTTTCACGCTGTTTGCCGGGGAGATAAACCCCTTCGACGAAGCCGCGCGCGACCTGTTGGTTGAAATGTCCGCTGATATCAGCTTTGCACTCGACAACTTCGCCCGCGAATCCCGGCGCGAGCGCGCTGAAGAGGAAATAAAATACAAGAACACCATCCTCAAGACCCAGCAGGAGACTTCGCTAGATGCCATCCTGGTGGTGGGCGAGAACGGAGAAATCATTTCCTTCAATCAGAATTTCATCGAGCTATGGCAGCTTGCACCCCAGCTCGTGAGTGCGCATGTGGATGCACCGGTACTGCAATTTGTTGCTGACCAGGTTGAGAATCTGGAAGAATTCACCGCGCGGGTCCGATATCTGTACCGGCATCGCGACGAAAAGAGTCGCGAAGAAATACCGCTTAAAGATGGCAGGATAATCGACCGGTATTCCGCTCCTGTCATTGGAGAAGATGGCAAGCATTTCGGGCGCGTCTGGTATTTCCGCGACATCACCGAAAACAAGCGGGCGGAAGCGAGAATCACATTCCTGAATCGTGTCTATGCAGTGCTGAGCGGCATCAACTCGCTGATCGTGCGCGTGCTTGATCGCGACGAGTTGTTCAGGCAGGCGTGCAGTGTTGCGGTCGAGGTGGGCGGTTTCCGCATGGCCCTGATAACTAGCGTGGATCGGAACACGATG
Organism: Candidatus Gallionella acididurans; assembly: GCA_001577345.1. GTDB lineage: Bacteria > Pseudomonadota > Gammaproteobacteria > Burkholderiales > Gallionellaceae > Gallionella > Gallionella acididurans. The sequence goes on along the minus strand of LSLI01000023.1, from coordinate 3,596 downwards.
AAAATCCTCCTGGTCGCTTCGGCGGGCAAGGACGCAGCTCTCGTCAACGCCATCAAAAATGCATTTTCTTCAGGTGAGCTTGCTGCAAGCAGCATGATTGTCCCTGCAATCAGGGAGAACAAGGTCGTTGTTTCCAACGATACGCTAAGCGATTCCAGGGTTTTGTTGGGCAAGCAATATGCCGAATCCGGGATCCGCTCGATGATCGTTTTGCCATTGCTGGTATCTGGTGAGGCGGTGGGCATGATCACGCTGTATGCCAGCGAGACCGAATTCTTCCATGACGCAGAGATTAAGTTGCTGACGGAACTGGCCGGCGATGTCTCGTTCGCGATCGACCATATCAGCAAACAGGAGCGGCTTGATTACCTTGCCTACTACGATGTGCTGACAGGGCTGGCCAACCGCACGCTGTTTCTCGATCGGGTGACACAGTATATGCGCGGCGCAGTCCAGGGCGGGTACAAGCTTGCGATAGGCCTGATCGACATTGAGCGGTTCAAGAACATCAACGACAGCCTCGGCCGGGCGACCGGTGACGCGCTGCTGAGACAGGTGGCGGAGTGGATGACGCAAAATGCGGGCGATGCCAATCTGTTGGCGCGCATAGATGCGGACCATTTTGCGCTGGTGATGCCGGAAGTCAGGCAAAATGAAGACCTGGCAAGGCTGGTCGAGAAAACCATGGCAGCGTTTGTTCAGCATCCGTTCCTGCTCGATGACACCGTGTTTCGCATCGGTATCAAGGTTGGCATCGCACTATTCCCGGATGACGGTGATGATGCGGACACCCTGCTCAGGAACGCCGAGGCCGCGCTCAAAAAAGCCAAGGAGAGCGGCGAGCGCTACCTGTTCCACACGCAGAAAATGACCGAGGCGGTGGCCAGCAAGCTCACGCTGGAAAACCAGCTGCGCCAGGCATACGACAACGAGGAATTCGTGCTCCATTACCAGCCAAAGGTGAACCTGGTCAGCGGCAAGGTCACCAGCGCCGAGGCTCTGATCCGCTGGAATGATCCGCGCACCGGCCTGGTGCCGCCGGGCCGTTTCATCCCGATCCTGGAAGAGACCGGCCTGATCTACGACGTCGGGCGCTGGGCGCTGCGCCAGGCCATCGCGGATTACCTGCGCTGGCGGGCTGCCGGCCTGGCAGCGGTGCGCATCGCGGTCAATGTGTCGCCGCTGCAGCTGCGCAATCGCGGTTTCATCGCCGAGATCGAACAGAAGATCGGCATCGACGCGCATGCGGCCGAGGGGCTGGAGCTGGAGATCACCGAAAGCCTGATCATGGCCGACGTCAGGCACAGTATCGCCAGCCTGCAGGCGATCCGCGCGATGGGCGTCACGATAGCCGTCGACGACTTCGGCACCGGCTTCTCTTCGCTCAGCTATCTGGTCAGACTGCCGGTGGACACGCTGAAGATCGACCGCTCGTTCGTGACCGGCATGGCGGCCGGGCCGGAAGGATTGGCGCTGGTGTCCACGATCATCAAGCTGGCGCACTCGCTGAATCTCAAAGTGGTGGCGGAGGGCGTCGAAACCCGGGAGCAATCGCGCCTGCTCCGCTTGTTGAGCTGCGACGAAATGCAGGGCTTCCTGTTCAGCAAAGCGGTGGCTAGCGAGATTTTCGAAGCAAAATTTCTGGCTCTGGCTGCGGCCGGGTAACCCATAGGGTGTGGGTACTGAACGGCTCGTGGTCTCAGTCGGCAGTATCAATCCGGCTTCAAATATCCCGCCAGGCTGGTCAAGCCGAATGCCAACACCGTGACAGCCATCACCCCGGTAGCCAGCCAACCCAGCCATTTCAGGCGGGTGCCGATCACAAATCCGCCCATGATGTCCTGCCGCGTCGAGATGCGCATCATCGCCAGCATCAACGGGACGGATATCACGCCGTTGATCATCGCACTCCACAACAGCGCCTTGACCGGATCGATGGGGCTGAAAACCAGAAGCACGCCAACCAGAGTTGCGATCGCGATGATCGCATAGAAATACTTGGCTTCATTAAGTCTCAAGCCCAGGCTGGACGGCCAGCGGAAAGTTTCCCCCACTGCATAAGCAGCCGAACCAGCCAGCACCGGAACGGCCAGCATGCCGGTGCCGATGATGCCGGCAGCAAACAGAAGAAACGTGAATTCTCCGCCAATCGGGCGCAGTGCCTCAGCGGCCTGGGCGGAAGTCTGGATGTCATGCAGCCCGTGCGTATACAGTGTGACGGCTGTGGTCAGCATGATGAAGAAGGCGATGATGTTGGAGAATGCCATGCCCAGTGCGGTATCGATATTGATGCGGCGCAGTTGGCGCAGCGCATCTTGCGGCGAATTGCGCAGGGAATCCTTGCTTTGCCGCACTTCCAGTTCCTCCACCTCCTGCCCCGCCTGCCAGAAGAACAGATAGGGGCTGATCGTTGTGCCAAATATGGCCACGATGAGCAGCAGGTAATCCGGTGTAATCTCGACCCTCGGGAACAGTGTCCCGTGCAACACCGCGCCCCACGGCACGTGGGAGGCGAATACCGTCCCCACATAGGCGAACAATGTCAGCGTCAGCCACTTCAATACCCGGACGTATCTCTGGTAAGGTATGAACACCTGCAATAACAGGCAGGTCAGCCCTAACGCGACCGCATAGATGTGTCTCGGTCCGCCGGCCACCAGCTGGACAGCGTCGGCCATTGCCGCCAGGTCGGCCCCGATGTTGATGGTGTTGGCGACCAGCAGCAATGCGACCAAAGTCGTTGCGACGCCTCGGGAATTGGATTTTGCGATGTTTGTGCCCAGGCCATGGCCGGTGACACAGCCGATGCGCGCGCTGATCACCTGGATCCCTACCATCAGCGGATAGGTCAGGAACAACGTCCACAGCGTGGCGAATCCATATTGCGCACCGCCCTGGGAATAAGTGGCGATCCCGCTGGGGTCGTCATCTGCCGCCCCGGTAATCAGGCCGGGCCCCAGCTTGCTCAGCCACAGGAGTAGGGTTTTTTTCATGGATGCCGGCTGGATTTGGCTGCTGTGTGCGATATCAGGCGTGCGGGTCATCCCGAGCGCCGGTATTCATATTGCAACGACGATCACATTTCATCAGTACGCTAGCGCACGTATTGCCGGCATGCAATGCGGCACTGATCTCGCAGATTCATCCATGATATTTCCATAATTCATGACACCCATGCCGTCAATTCATGACACCCATGCCGTCATTGCGAACGAAGTGAAGCAATCCAGCAAGACAAAGATGCATTTTGTTTAAGCCGTCTGGATTGCCACGTCGGCTTTGCCGACTCGCAATGACGGGGTATCCTTGATCCGGGATGCGGGAGGTCAGCACAGGCTCTTTATCCCGACAGCTTTTATTGTTCCCTGGCATAGGGTCGATCACCAGCCCGACTCGCGCTCCGGTGTCGCGCTGATTTTGTGGACGCTCAGGTCGGTGCCGTTGAATTCCTCCTCGGCACTCAGGCGTATGCCCACCAGTTTTTTCAACGCACCATAGACCAGATAGCCGCCGGCAAAAGCGATCACGACACCGAGCAGGGTACCGCACAGCTGTGACATGATGCTCACGCCGCCCCGGCCGCCCAGTGCCTTGAG
>LSLI01000022.1 GCA_001577345.1 Candidatus Gallionella acididurans | reverse complement strand
CTTCACTTCGTTCGCAATGACGGCAAGGGTGTCGTGAATTATGGAAGTATCAATAGATATGGGGGGGAACGATGCAGCAGAAAGCCCGGCTCAAAAAGGACTCGCTCGGCATAGGTGAGTCAGTCGTGATGGGTGTGGCGGGAACAGCACCTGCCTTCAGCATCGCTGCGACTACCGCCACCTTGGCAGCGACGGTGGGGACGCTGGCACCGGCCAGCCTGCTTTATTGCGGATTGATCATGTTCGGGGTGACGTTTTCCTACATGCACCTCAACCGTATCAACCCCAATGCCGGGGCGTCCTATGCCTGGGTGGGAAGCATTTTCAATCCGGTGCTTGGTTTTTTTGCCGGATGGGCACTGCTCGTGGCTTCATCGGTGTTCATGGTGTCGGCTACGATTCCGGCGGCCACGGCTACGCTTTTGCTTGTCAGGCCGGAGCTTGCCAATGATCCGTCCGTGGTTACTTTCGTCGCTGCCGGATGGTTGCTCGCGGTGAGTGCTATCGTGGTCAAGGGCATCAAGCCCACCAGCTATGCGCAGATCGTGATGACTGGTGTGGAGATCGCGGTTCTGGTGTTGATCGTGTTGGTGGCCGCCATCAAGTTCGGCACAGCCCCGGTTCATCCGTTTTCCTTGAAATGGTTCTCCGCTGCGGAATTCTCCCCCCGGTTGTTTTCGACCGGTGCCCTCATCGCCCTGTTCTATTTCTGGGGTTGGGACGTGACGGTCAACCTGAACGAGGAAACCAGGGATCCGGGTCATGCGCCGGGACGCGGCGCGCTGTGGGCAATGCTGATCGTGCTGCTATTGTTCCTGTCGTTTGCCACCATTACCCTGATGGTTCTGACCGACAGTGAAATCGAGCAGTCGGGCACCAACATCGTATTTGCAGTGGCCGGAAAATTGTTTCCCAAGCCGTGGAGCTATATGGCGGTGATCGCTGTCATGCTGAGTTCCATCGGCACACTGGAAACATCCATCCTGCAATTTACCCGCACCATGTACGCCAAGGGCAGGGATGGCGCGCTTCATCCGCGCTACGCCCTGTTGCACAAGACCTGGCAGACACCCTGGGTGGCAACCGCAGTCATTGCTTTCCTGGGGGTGCTTTTCCTGTTTCTGTCCTCGTATTTTCCGACGGTCAATCTGATCATCAAGGATTCAATCAACGCGATCGGATTCCAGGTCGCTTTCTATTACGGGCTGGCGGGGCTGGCTTGCGCCTGGCACTACCGGAAGCAGATGTTCCATTCGACCTACAACCTGGTGTTCCTGGTCCTGTGGCCGACGTTGAGTGCCGCATTCCTGTTTTATATCGCGGTTTACAGCATTCCCACATTCGACATCACGACCAATGTCGTCGGGCTGGGCGGCCTCGCCATTGGTATCGTGCCCCTGCTGTTGAATCGCAAACGGCTCAGGCCGTGAGAGCAGATTGGTTGTGCCGAAGCCTTAAGGGAACCGGGCAGAATTATTTGCATATACAATATTGCAACGACATTGCAGATTTACTCCACACTTCATGATGAAACCCACTCCGCTCGCCAGTTTCCTGCTTGCCGCAGCACTCGCTCTCTGCCAGCCCGAGACCCGGGCCGCTGCGCAGGAACCCGTCGCCGCCGAGCACGGCATGGTGGTCACGGCACAGCATCTGGCGACACACGTCGGCGTCGATGTGCTGAAGGCGGGCGGCAATGCGGTGGATGCTGCCGTCGCGGTGGGCTATGCGCTGGCGGTGGTCTACCCGGCGGCGGGCAATCTCGGCGGGGGCGGCTTCATGACGATACAACTGGCCGATGGGCGCAAGACTTTCATCGACTTCCGCGAGAAGGCCCCGCTGGCCGCGACCGCGGACATGTATCTCGACCGGGACGGCAACGTGGTGCAGGGCGCGAGCACTTACGGCTACCTCGCGGCCGGCGTGCCGGGCACGGTGGCGGGCATGGAGAGGGCGCGCGCCGAATACGGCACGATGCAGCGTGCCAGGCTGCTCGCCCCGGCGATCAAATATGCGCAACAGGGCTTTGTGCTCGAGCAGGGCGACATCGACATGCTGGCAACCGCGACCGAATATTTCAGGAAAGACCCGGCCTCGGCGGCGATCTTTCTGCACCGCGGCGCGCCGTTCAAGGCCGGGCAGAAGCTGGTGCAGCATGATCTTGCGCAGACGCTGAAGCTGATCAGCGAGAACGGCGCGGCCGGTTTTTATCAGGGGACTGTGGGCAGCGCTATCGTCGCGAGCATGCGGGAAGGGAAGGGCATCATCACCCAGGCCGACCTGAACGAGTACAGCACGCGCGAGCTCAAGCCGGTAGAGTGCACATACCGCGGCTACGGCATTGTCTCCGCGCCGCCGCCGAGCTCGGGCGGCGTGACGCTGTGCGAGATGCTGAACATCCTGGAAGGCTATCCGCTGCAGGAACTGGGCTATCGCTCGGCACAGGCGGTGCAGTACCAGATCGAGGCGATGCGCCACGCTTATGCCGACCGCAACAGTTACCTCGGCGACCCGGATTTCGTGAAAAATCCGCTGGCCACTTTGCTCGACAAGAAATACGCCGAGAAGGTACGCGCGATGATAGTCGCGGACAGGGCCGGTGATTCGCTGCTGATCAAGCCCGGTGTTTACCCGCACCCTTCTACCGCATTACAAGAGGGCAACAACACCACGCACTACTCGATCATCGACCAGTGGGGCAACGCGGTGGCTGTCACCTACACGCTGAACGACTGGTTCGGCGCCAAGGTTACCGCCGCGGGCACCGGCGTGCTGCTGAACGACGAGATGGACGACTTCACGATCAAGCCCGGCGTGCCCAACCAGTTCGGCCTGGTGCAGGGCGAGGCGAACGCGATCGAGCCCGGCAAGCGTCCGCTCAGTTCGATGACGCCGACCATCGTCACGAGGGACGGCAAAACGCTGATGGTGCTCGGCACGCCGGGTGGCAGCCGCATCATCACCGTGGTGCTGCTGACGCTGCTCAATGTGATCGACTACGGCATGAACATCCAGCAGGCGGTGGATGCGCCGCGTTTCCACCAGCAATGGCTGCCGGACTACACCAACCTCGAGCCGGACGCGATCAGCCCGGAGGTGCAGAAGACACTGGAGGGCTGGGGCCAGAAGTTCGGCCCTCCGCAGGAAGCCAACCACGTCGCGGCGATCCTGGTCGGCGCACCATCGCTGAATGGCAAGCCTGTGGGGGACAACCGCTACTACGGCGCGAACGACACGCGGCGCAATACCGGGCTGGCGCTCGGATATTGAGGGAATATCCGGCTTGGGCTTTCCGGGATACCGGGCATTCTTTCCGCATCATTTTATTTCTCCCATTCCACTCTCCTCGCGGAGGACCACCTTGTTTTCATCATGGTTATCCGGGACTTCAGCCGTTCAGGCACACTCCATATTAGGTAAAGATAATACTTGCAAAAGCGGCGAAAAGAATGAATCATCCGAATCCGCAACCGCCCCGGCTGAACGCACCTCTTGAAGCCTTTCATGAGACCAGACGAGGCGGGTTTTTAATGCGAGTCCCCCTGGTTTGGTGGTGAGTTTTCCGGCACCCGGGTTTTTAATCCTTTTTTAAATTTTTCTTATGTGGATAGTCAGAATTGCGCTGCAGCGGCCCTATACCTTTCTGGTCATGGCGCTGCTGATCGTCCTGCTGGGTGCATTCAGCATACTGCGCACTCCAACCGACATTCTCCCCAATATCAATATCCCCGTTGTTTCGGTAATCTGGAGTTACTCGGGTTTGCCGCCGGAGGACATGGCCAACCATATCACCACGTTCAGTGAGCGGGTGGCCACCACCACGGTGAACAATATCGAACACATTGAGTCGCAGTCGCTCAATGGCATCGCGGTAGTGAAGTATTTCTTCCAGCCCAACGTCAACGAAGATCTGGCAGTGGCGCAAATCACGTCCATCTCGCAAACATTGCTGCGCTACATGCCGCCGGGCACTACGCCGCCGTTTATTCTGGCTTACAACGCGTCCAGTGTCCCGGTGATCCAGTTGGCTCTGGCCAGTGCGCGCCTCACCGGTGCCGAGCTGTTCGACTTCGGCAATAATTTTATCCGTACCCAGTTGTCGCCCGTTGCGGGAGCTTCGACCCCCTATCCCTATGGAGGCGCGATACGCCAGGTACAGGTGGATCTGGAGCCGCAGGCTTTGCGCATTTACGGAATATCCGCCCAGGATGTGACCACCGCGTTGGCCGACCAGAACCTGATCCTGCCGGCGGGCACGCAAAAAATCGGGCACAAGGAGTATTTCATCAAGCTCAATGTCAGCTTCAGCAACATCGAAGCCATCAATGACATCCCGCTGCGCAGCGTAAAGGGCACGCTGATTCACATCCGCGATGTGGCGCATGTTCACGACGGCTCGCCGCCGCAAACCAATATGGTGAGGATAGACGGCCATCATGCGGTGTTGATGAGCATACTGAAAACGGGCACAGCCTCGACACTCAACATTATCAGCGGCATTAAAAATTTGCTGCCCTCGGTGCGCAACGACATGCCGGAGGGCATGACCCTGCAAACCATGGGTGACCAGTCTGTTTTTGTGCGGGCCGCGATCAATGGCGTGATCCGTGAAGGTATCACCGCGGCAGCCCTGACCGGCTTGATGATCCTGCTGTTTCTCGGCTCTTGGCGCAGCACGCTGATTATTACCATTTCGATTCCCTTGTCGGTGCTTTCCTCGATTATCGTTTTGTCGTGGCTGGGCGAAACCATCAACATCATGACCCTGGGCGGCCTGGCCCTGGCGGTGGGGATACTGGTGGATGATGCCACCGTTGCAATAGAGAATATCAACTGGCATCTGGAGCAGGGCAAGGATACTGAAACGGCCATTCTGGATGGCGCGCGCCAGATTGCGATGCCGTCTCTTGTTTCGACGCTGGCCATTTGCATCGTGTTCATCCCGATGTTTTTGTTGCCCGGGGTGTCGAGATATCTGTTTGTTCCGCTGGCGGAAGCGGTGGTGTTTGCGATGCTGGCATCGTGGATACTGTCGCGCACGCTGGTGCCCACCCTGGCCAAATACTGGCTGAAAGCCCATCATGCCGGAGAGGTTCGCCACCCCGGACATTGGGGATCGCGTTTGCAACAGCGCTTCGAGGCCGCTTTTGACCGATTCCGCGGCGCCTACCACCTGATTCTTGAGGCGGTGCTGGCCAGGCCGCGCCGTTTCCTGGTGCTGTTTTACGTGGCCATTGCAGCCTCGTTCCTGCTGAGCCCGTGGATAGGCGAGGATTTTTTCCCCCAGGTGGATGCGGGGCTGATCAAATTGCATGTCCGCGCCGCAACCGGCACGCGCATCGAAGACACGGCGGCATTGTGCGACCGCGTTGAAACTGCGATACGCGCCGCCATTCCCGCGAATCAGGTCAGCAGTATTATCGACAATATCGGCCTGCCCTACAGCGGCATCAATTTGTCCTACAGCACCTCGGCCCCGATAGGCCCCGGCGATGCCGACATATACATCAGCCTGACCCCCGGGCATGGTGCGACTGCAGACTACGTGCGCAAACTGCGCCGTTCGTTGAATGCGCAATTTCCCGGTACCACTTTCTCGTTTTTGCCCGCGGATATTGTCAGCCAGATTCTTAATTTCGGCCTGCCCTCGCCGCTGGATATCCAGGTATCGGGCAATAATTTGCAAGCCAACCGGGCGTATGTGGCCAAGCTGTTGCCGCAGGTGCGTAGGGTGCCGGGTGCGGTGGATATGCATGTGCAGCAGGCCTTCGACTATCCGCAGATCGATGTTTCGATGAACCGGAATAATGCCCAGATTCTGGGCTACTCGGAAAAGGATGTGGCGAGCAATTTGCTGACCAGCCTGTCGGGCAGTTTCCAGAACGCGCCCAGTTTTTGGGTTAACCCGCAAAATGGCGTGCAATACAACGTGGTGGCGCAAGTGCCGCAATACCGCATGCAAAACCTGAATGATCTCGGGCAAACCCCGATATCCATAGGCGCAGGCACGGCGCCGCAGATTTTATCCAACCTGGCCAGTTTTACACACAGCACCGGGCCGGCGGTAGTGAGTCACTACAATGTCAAGCCCGCTCTGGATATATTCGGTGCCGTGCAAGGCACTGACCTGGGCGATGTGGCGACCCAACTGCAACGTATCATTGCCGGGAATGTGCACAACCTGCCCAAAGGCAGCACTGTTACCCTGCGCGGACAGGTGCAAACCATGGAGCAGTCTTTCGGCAGCCTGGAATGGGGGTTGCTGGGTGCGGTGGTGCTGGTTTATTTGCTGATCGTGGTGAATTTTCAATCCTGGCTGGATCCGCTCATTGTCATTGCGGCGTTGCCCGCCGCATTGGCGGGCATCGTGTGGATGCTGTTCCTGACGCACACCACGCTCAGTGTGCCCGCGCTGACCGGTGCGATCATGTGCATGGGGGTGGGTGCGGCGAACAGCATCCTGATCATGAGCTTTGCCCGAGAACGCCTGAGCGACGGATTGAGTTCGCGGGATGCCGCGCTGGAATCGGGCACCACCCGTTTGCGCCCGGTGATGATGACAGCCCTGGCGATGATGATCGGTATGCTCCCGATGGCTTTGGGCCTGGGCGACGGCGGGGAACAGAATGCGCCCTTGGGCCGGGCCGTGATCGGCGGCTTGCTGTTTGCCACCCCCGCGACACTGCTGCTGGTGCCCGCCTTGTTCAGCCTGCTGCGCCGCAACAAGCGCGCAATCACACCTGTCCCTGGAGAATAATATGCCTACACCGTCTTCCCCGAATTCATTCAAGCGGATGCGCCTGATCGTCCTGGTTGTCCTGCTTTGCGCCATTCTCGCCGTGGCATGGGGAATATTTTCCCGCCGTGCGGCGCACGCCGATCTGGTGAGTGATGCGGAGCAGGCGGCCATACCGCATGTCGGTGTGATGCATCCGCTGTCTGATGAGTCCGGCGGAGAGCTGGTGTTGCCGGGCTCGCTGCAGGCGTGGGTAGAGACGCCTATTTACGCGCACACCAGCGGCTACCTGAAAAGCTGGAAGGTGGATATCGGCCAAGCCGTCACTGCGGGGCAGCTGATTGCCGAAATCGAGACGCCCGAAATAGTCCAGCAGGCCCTGCAGGCGGAGGCTGACCTGCGTACCGCAGTCGCCAATGCACAGTTGGCCGAGATCACCGCGCAGCGTTACACCACGCTGCTGGCCACCAAAACAGTTTCACAGCAGGATCTGGACAACAAGCAGTATGACGCCGCCGCCAAGCAGGCTGCCGTGCAGGCCGCCCGCAATAACCTGGAGCGCTTTCACCAGCTGGACGTGTATAAAAGGATAGTCGCGCCCTACAATGGCATCATCACCGTGCGCAACATCGATATCGGCACGATGATCGATACGGGTTCTGCCAACGGCAAGGCAAGGGAGCTTTTTCATCTGGCGGACACGCGCAAATTGCGGGCATACATACCCGTTCCGGAAGACCAGGGCGCGCTGGTTCATAAAGGGGATACCGTGCCCATCAGTGTGCGCGGGCAGGCCGACCGTACCTGGTCCGCGCTATGCACGGATACCGCCCATGCCGTCGATCCGGTGACCCATACGGTGCTGGTTGAATTGCAGCTGGACAACCCGCAAAACACGCTACTGCCGGGCGCTTATATCGAAGCGCACTTCCGCCAGCATTCCGCGCCGGGCGTCGTCACGATGCCGGCGAACGCCCTGATTTTCAGGGCGGAAGGCACATTCATGGCGGTATTGCTGCCCGACAACACGGTGCATTTGCAGCCCATCACGGTGGGAAAGAACCTGGGGCGGGCGATAGAAATCACCCAGGGTTTGAATGCCGGCCAGCAGGTCATCGTGAGTCCGCCGGATGACATCAGTGAAGGCGATCGCGTCGCCCCGGAAGAAATGACCAGGATGCAGCGGAAAAAATCATGAGTGCCACGCACAGTCCATGTGCCGCGCCTGCGCCGCCGGCCACCAGGGCAAGCGCCGTGATCAGATGCGCGGGACTGTTTGCCGGCGCGGCGCTGTTGGGCGCTTGTTCATTGGCGCCGACCTATGAACCGCCCAGGATGACTGCCGCCGCCGCCTATCAGGAAACAGGAGCCTGGGTAGAAGTTCACGCTGCGCCCTCGGCGCCGCCAGGCGCGTGGTGGGAAAGCTTCCGCGATACACAATTGAATCAATTGGAAGTGCAGGCGCAAGACGCCAACCAGAACCTGCTGGCCGCCGCCGCACGCCTGATGCAGGCCCGCGACATTGCACGCGCGCAGAATGCCGAGCTGTTTCCCCAGGTCAGCGCCGATGCATCCCATCAAAACGGGCGCATCTCGTCGAACAAGCCGTTGTTTCCTCCCGGCATCAATACCAGCTACCAGGATAATACGGTGGGCCTGAACATAAATTACGAGATTGATTTGTGGGGTGCCTTGCGCAATGCCAGCACGGCCGCCGCCGCATTGGCTCAGGCCAGCGCAGATGACCTGGCCGCGTTGCGCTTATCCACACAGGCCGAATTGGCCACCGATTATTTCAACCTGCAGGCCACCGACGTGCAGATTGATCTGTTGCAGCATGTGACCGGCAACTGGCGGGAGAACAAGCAGTTGACGGAAAAAATGATGGAACAGGGATTCGCCACCGAATCTGATATCGACTTGGCGCAACTGAGTTTGCAAAATACCAGCGCCCAGCTGTTCGCCCTGCAGGGTCAGCGCAAACAGCTGGAGCACGCGATCGCCCTGATTGTCGGCGCGAACCCCGACAACTTTGCCTTGCCTGCCACGCGCACATTCGATGCTCAGCCGCTGCAGCCGGAGATAGGCTTGCCCTCGACCTTGCTGGAAAGGCGTCCCGATATTGCCAGTGCGGAACGTGCGGTGATGGCTGCCAACGCGCAGATAGGCGTGGCGCGGGCCGCATTCTTCCCCGTGTTCAGCCTCAATGCCGCTGCCGGCTATGAAAGCAAATCCGCTGCGGGATGGCTCAACGCGCCCAATCGATTCTGGTCAGTGGGACCCGCCTTGGGCCTGAACCTGTTCAACGGCGGACAATTGCAGGCCCTGAGCGATCTGGCCAGGGCCCAGTGGGAAGAGTCTGCCGCCCGTTACCGCAATACCGTATTGACCGCCTGGCGCGAAGTGGAGGATGGTTTGTCCAGCCAGCATGCATTGAACCTGGCCCTGGGCAGCGCACGGCAAGCCATGTCGGCGGCACAGGCCGCGCAGCAGCAGGCGCAATACCGCTACGCCGGCGGGCTGGGGAATCAAATCGAGGTGCTGCAAAGTGAACGCATTACCCTGAGTGCGAACACGGCGCAAATCGAACTGCAACGCCAAAACGTCATTAACAGCATCGGCCTGGTCAAGGCACTGGGAGGAGACATGACCCAGGGCACGCCCGCGCGATAACCCGCTTCATCCCCTGTAACTCGAATTGCGTTTTCAGGGTGAATCAGGCGGGCGGGATGCCTTTCGCCGGATGGCTGCGCCTCAACGCAAACAGCATCAAGCCCACCACCAGCAGATTGACCGCCAGCGTACCCAGCGCAAGCCAGCTGACCTTGTGCAGCAATTCATAAAGCTCGAACGGGACATAGATTGCGCCGCTCGCGGCGGCAAACCATTCGGCCCAGCGCCGGCCATGCCACAGGCCGTAGGCCTCGATCAGCCGCACCAGCCCGTAAGCCGCGGCAAATGCAGCCAGCGTCCACAGGCGGGCATCGGTGAGATGGGATGCGGCTTCGATGAAGATCTGCGGGAAATGTTTTGCCGGGTTGAGGTGCAGGTGGCCGACCAGGCGCTCGGCGAATTGCTGAACATCGCGATGGATCAGCGAAAGCGCGCCGAATCCGGTCAATATGACCAGCATGCCCTTGGTCGCCTCAATCAGCGCAACCGCGCGCAGCGTTTTGAGCAATTGCACCGCCATTCATTTGCTCCCGCTAGTTGACATGCAAGTGAATGATCATTACTTCGACCGAGGGCACCGGCTGACCATCCTTGATCGCGGGCATGAATTTCCAGTTTTTCAGGGTGTCCAGCAACATCCTGTTGAGTCGTGGATTTTGCGTGGGCTTGACCAGTGCCACGGTTGCGCTGCCATCCGCGGCGATCTGAAAACGGGCGGTCGCCGCCTCGTTCATCGCTTCTTCGCGCAATTCGTCCGGTATCACCGGCATGGGCTGAACCAGCGCCTGTGCGCCATGATTTTCGTTTGCCGGGGAAGGCGGTGGCGGCGCAGTGACAGGAGCGGCGCTCGGCGGGGGAGTGTTCACGCTGGGTTGCGCGGGAAGCGCGGGTTCGGGTTGCACAGCGGGTTTTATTTTGGGCTGTTCGATTGTTTTCCGGTGAACCTGCGGCTGGGCTTGTGCCGGGGCGGGCAGTTCGACCAGCTCGGCAGTGACCGGTGAGGGGTCGGGGGAGTGCAGCACGGGACGCCACATCGAATAGGCAAACAGGCTGAACGTGATCGCGGAGATCAGCAGCGCCAGGGGCAGCGTCCAGTGCAACCGCCGCCAGGGTGAATCCGGCCTCGCCTGGGCGACCCAGGGCAGGATGCTAGTCGGCATGCTTGACCGCAATCAGGAAATGTTGCGCGCCCGCAGCGCGGGCCTTGAGCATGGATTGCACGGTGATGCCGTTGGGTGCGCTGCTGTCGGCGGCGACGATGATGCTGGCATCCGGGCCGCTCAGCATGGATTGCAGCGTGGCTGTCAGCGTATCCAGCGTGACCGGGGTCTTGTCCAGAAATATCCGGCTGTCGGCGGTGATGGTCAGCGTGATCGGCGTCTTGGCCTGCATCGGCGCGGCGTGCCCCTTGGGCAGGTCGACCGGCAGCGAGTGCAGGTTCTGCATCGACAGCGAAGCCAGCATGAAAGTGGCCAGCAGGAAGAACATCACGTCTATCATCGGGATGATCTCGATGCGGCCGCGTTTGTACTCGCGGGATTTGCGCAGCTTCATGGTTGGCCCCTCATTGCTTTTCCATCGATGGTTGGCTGGCGACAGCGCCAGGGGGGTGCTGCTGGTTCAGCCGGATATTGTCTATCATGCGCGTGCCCAGCCTCTCCATTTCTTCCAGCACCTGAACCTGGCGGCGCGAGAAAAAGTTGAAGCCGAACAGCGCGAACACCGCGATGAAGATGCCGAAGGCAGTGGCGATCAGCGCTTGCGCGACGCCGCCGGTGACGCCGCTGGGGTCGACCAGCCCGGTGCCGCCTATCAGGTTGAATGCGTGCATCATGCCGGTGATCGTGCCGAGCAGGCCGAGCAGCGGCGCGCCGGTGACGATGGTTTCCAGCACCCACATGCCGCGCCCCATGCCTTCCTCGATCAGTTGCGCTTCGTCGGCGGCGCGAGACTCCAGCCACCATACCGGCTTGTCCAGGTTGCCCTGCACGATGCGGAAGAATCTCGCGTAATAGTTCTCCGGCGGCAGTGCAGCCAGTTCCTGTTCCAGATTCTGCCAGGAGAAATTATAGGTCTCGATCAGGCTGAACAGGGATTTCGGCAGGCGCACAAAGCGCCGGTACAGATAGAGTTTGTCGATGATGATGACCAGCGCCAGAATTGCCAGGATCAGCAGCGGGTAGATGGTCGCGCCGCCGAATTTCATGGCCTGGATTGCTTCGGAGATTTCTTGCATGTCTGCTTCCTTTAATGGGTTATCGCTGAATGATCCGGGGGGTTATCCGGTTTACAACTGCTTGGACAGGCCGAGGAACAGTCCGCGCCGCACGCCATACTGCGGCGCGAATACACCGATACCGGTGCCGTCGCGGATCATGTAAACCTTGTCCAGCACGTTGTCGGCGACCAGCCGGGTCTCGACTTCGCCTATCCCGTAGAGCGTCATTTTGCGGCTTGCGCCAAGATTCAGCACGGTATAGCCGGGCAAACTCGTGGTGTTGGCAAAGCCGTTGCGCAATCCGCTCTGGTACATCAGGTCGCTGCTCAGGTGGGTACCGGACCAGACATAAGCTGCGCCGGTCGAAACTGTCAGGGCCTGTTCATGGTCGACGTTGACCCAGTTGTTGGCCGCGTAATTGAGCGTGGCCTGGTCGAACAGGTACTGGCTGGAAATGATGTCTCTGGCCATGCTGACGGTTCTGGCCAGGTTGGCATAGCCGGACAAATTGTCGGATTTGTAGTTGCCGGTCAATTCAACACCGTAGGTCTTGCCCTGCGCATAATTGAACGGGGTCATGATCAGCGCCGGTCCGAACTGTCCCTCGTCGAGGGTGTTCTGGCTCTGCTTGTAAAAAGTGTCGATGCCCAGATTGACGGTCGTGGTCAACTGATGGGTGACGCCTGCATCCAGATAATTTGCCCGTTCCGATTTGACCATCGAATTCTGCCCCGGCGCCGCGTTGGTGGTGCCCGCGAACAGCGCCTGGTCGGCGGTTGAAACCAGTTCGGTCGGGGGCGGTGTGAAGTATCTGGCATAGCCGGTGTGCCAGGTGGTCAGCTCGTTGCTCTTGTAAACCAGCCCCATGCGCGGGCTGAGCTGGTGTTCGTTGACGTAGGCATTGACCTGGTCAAAGCGGCCGCCATAGTTCACGGTCAGCTTGGCGGTGGCTTTCCATTCGTCCTGAAGGTAAACCCCGAACAGGGTGTTGCCGTTCTTGGCGACATTATCGGCGATGTTGGTGGCCGATCCGGAAACCTGGCCCGTGCCATTCACGGGGAACACCGTGGAATTGTTGTTGCTGACGATATTTTCGACGCTGCCGAACATGCCCATGCGCAGCGTATGCTTGTCGTTCAGGCGGTCGCTGCCGTCGGCCTGGATACCGTTGCTTGTGCTGCTGCGAAAAACATCCGAAGCGACACCGTAGAAAGCCAGGTCTCCGGTGGTGCCCGGGATGTAATGCAGGCTGGAATAGCGCGTAAACAGGGAGACCTGGTAATCGACGTTGTCGTTGAGCGAGCTTTGCAAAGTACTCACCGCGTAACGGTTTATTTCACGCTGATTGTCATTCAGCGTGGCCGAGTTGTATCCGCTCAAGCCAAGTTGCGGCAGTATCCCCAGGTGGTTCGGGTCCGCTGGTTGGCCGGGGGTGTTGGGGATCTGGAACCGTCCGTCGTAACTGCCGAACATGAAGCTCAGCTTGGTGTCCGGATTCAGCAGATAGGACATGAACGCGAATCCCTTGGCCTGCTGGGTGGTGTCATGTATGGGGTTGACGCTGGAGGTGGTATTGGCGATGCCGACATTGTCCGTCAGGTACGATCCGTCGACGAAGTAGGACAGCTTGCCTTGCGTGCTGCCGTATTCAACGCTGGGGTTGTAGGTCTGGTTGCTGCCGCCGTACATATCGACATGGCCGCCGCCTTCAAAATTGTTTTTGGTGTTGATTTCAATGACGCCAGCGGTGCGGTAGCCATATTGGGCAGGCAAGGCTCCGGTCAACAGATTGATCCCTTGCGCGAAGCGGGCATCCAGCGCCTGGCCGAAACCGCTGATGCCTTCCGGAAGGGTCACGCCGTTGATGCGGTATTGGGTGTTGGCATGCTCGCCGCGGATGTGAAATTGGCCGTTGGAATCATTGACCACGCCCGGCGCCTGAAGCAACACTTCGTTGAGCGGAGTATTTTCTCCCTGCGGCAAGTTTTCGATATCCTTGCTGCTGAAATGGTAAACGCTCCCGCCGGTTTTGGGCGACAGGCCATTGCGGGCGGTATCCAGCCGTGTTGCGCTGATGTCTATCTCCTGTGCCTGGGAAGCGGCCAGCGTGATCGTGGTGCTTGCCGTCCCGTCCGAGAGCGTGACTATAGAGGAGCCGGTTTCATAGCCGCTCTTGTCCGACAGTACCGCGTAGGTGCCCGGTGCTATCGCGGAAAAAGTGAAGTGTCCTTGTGCGTCGCTGGTGGCGTGTCCCGCCACTACTCCGCCGGCCGCCTTGAGCGTGATACCTGCCAGGGTAATCGGCCGCCCCAGGGTATCCCTGACCAGGCCCTGTATGGTGTTCTTGTTGCTTGTTGCAGTTGCCGGTTCATTCTGCCCGGTTGCCGGAGCCGGTTGCTGGCTGTCGGCAGCGTGGACGCACAGGGGTGTGGATAGTGCCGCGCACAAAAGGGCGTGCTTAAACATGGTATTCCTCCAACTTTGTTGCAAAACCCGCCCTGCGCGCAAGCGGCGCAGGGCGGGCGTTTATGCGTAAGCCTGGAAGAGTGCAGGGGGCCCGCGCGCAACGGCGGCAAGAAGGTGGATGGTCTGGAAGCTGGCAGTGCTGCGCCGTATGGTTACGCCTGATATCTGCGGCGGAGTGAAAGCTGTAGTGCCGGCGCTGAGCGCGCTGCCCAGCTGCGCATAAGCGGCGCATTTCTCGCAGGCGGGGGAATCAGACGAGTGCTTGTCATGCTGCGACTGTTCCTCGAGCGCATGGCTCAGGGTGTGCGCCGCTCCGGCCTGCTGGGCAAACAGCAGGGAGAACGCGCACAGCAATGGCAGAAACAGGCGGGCAGACTTCATGGCGCGCATGATAACCGCATCAAGGCCGGGAAACAACGGCAATGGGCAAGGCCTTAGCGCAACTCCACGAGCAGTAGCCTATATATTTTGGCTTGTTTCAATGAATGGGCTTTGCTGTTAGATTATGGGGTATGTATCTATAGCCCCCCGTGTTACTTGAACGGGGGGCACTCGTGAGTTAAGAGATGGATAACCACCTGAATTTTTTTGTTCCTTATGAAAGAGCCGCTGCTTGGCATGAAAACCAGTTGACGCGCGCGCTACTTGTGGTGCTGCACTACAGCCCCATGGCGCATCAGGCGTGGCTCCGTCTGGTCGCACCTGATAAGCACCTGCACAACTTGCCGAAAGCGGACTTCGCAGCTCAGCGTCAGCGTGTTCTCGGCACCGATACCGAGGTACCCGAGGGCGAAGTGGTACCCGGTATCAGCGTCTGGCTTGCGCCGGACGCCGCGCAGGACAGCTCACCTATCAAGGAATCGGATCGTCAGCAAATTCTTGATGGCATCGTCAATTACGGTACCGAACTTGCCGTCGTGATAGAGAACAAAATCGGATGGGGTGGCGTGACCGAGCAGTCCCATCTGATCAACCTCCATGGCTCTCCGGTCAAGTTCGAGAAGGAGCCCGTCTCGGTGGCGTGGCAGCAGCTTCTCGGGGTGCTGTTTGATCTAGTCGAACGCGACCTCGTGTCGGGTGCCGAGCGCATGCTGATCAGTGATTTCCTTGACTTTGTCGAAGAGCACTTTCCACTCATCGGCCCGTACTCGACACTGGCGCGGTGCGGTGATGAGCCCTTCCGCGTTAAACGCCGTCTAGACACCATTCTAGGGGAGGTAGTGGGAACGGACAAGGACAAGGGCAAGGGGGCGCGCGACCTTCCTGATACCGCCAAGATCGCCATGGCGTGGCTCGGGTTTGCCAGCGACAAAGTGTGCCTCAGCATGTGGCCCGGTGACACATTAACGCAGTCACGTGCCTTGTACGGTGACCGATGCGCAGTGGATGCGGTTCTCGCACTCCGATCCGCTGGCTGGCACGTGATGTCGAACTTCCACTGGGGTTTTATGGCAACTGGCTATGCATGGGCGAATACGCCGCTACCAGTTGAGAAGTATTGTGACTACTGGGTCAATGAGATTGGCGCAACGCGGGAACTAAGTCGTTCAGAATGGGAGACTTACTGGGCGAAGCTCGAATCCGCCAAAATCGTCGAGGCTGATGATAAAAAGGAGTTCGACGCACATTTTACTGGCACCCAGCGCCCGAAGGCTCATCCCCGTCCCGGCCTAGGTTGCGAGTATAAGTGGCCGCTGGAAGAGGCACAGCGGCTCGACGCACACGGCAAGTTCGTAGAGAAGGTTCGAGAGCGCCTCAATCAGATGCTAACTGCACTCCATGAACCACTGGTACAACCCTAAACAATCCGAACCCCAGCTACCAATTTTGCCAATGCTTGGTTTGGTACATTGGCCGGTCAAGGTAATAGAATGACTGATTGCCAGTGCCCAGATTTATCTCTTCTGGCGCACCATAAGAAATAAATCCATGTACTGGCAAATAACAGTGTCAGTGGTTCGACGCTGGCTTATGAGATTTGAGCCAATCCTTCAATGCCTCATCAACGCGGGTTTGCCAGCCCCTGCCTGTCGCACGGAATGCCTCGACCACATCAGGAGAAAGGCGGATATTGACAGGAGCCTTTGTCACTTCTTTACGTGGCCTGCCTCGTTTGAGCATGACATCAGCAACGGCATTGGGGAATATTTCAGGCAATACTTCTGTTGCAGGACGCGCCTTGGAAAAATCCTCTGCCGTCCATTCCGGATTGTCGTCGTCCAACATTTCTGCAGTAGTCTTGCGCTTTGCTAATTTAGCCATATCGTTTCACCTCTCGACTGTTGGCCTTCCTAAAACTGATGATATGTATAGCATCTTCACGTGGCGTGAACACAACAGCGTAAAGGCGCTCATCAATGTACCCAAAAACACGGAACCGGCGCTCACCATAATTTTTGCGCACATCTTCAAGAATCACAGCGCTCGACCATTCCAGCTTCGAAACCTCATTAAACGACAACTGCCTTTCATGAATGTTGTCAGCGTTTTTCTTCGGATCAAAGGTCACTTTCATTTTTTATTGTATCTACAATAAATGGGCCGGTCAATTACTGCGGCATAGCAATGGGCAAGGCGACGGAGTCCGGTCATTTCACGGTGCGGATCAGCACGGCTGTATGCTGAAATGCAGCCCGCTGAAATCATTGCCGGGAGATCATGGTTTGGCGCGCTGGTATTGCGGCGGCCAGGGTATATCCACGCCCAGCTTCTTTGCCGCATGCAGCGGCCAATAAGGGTCGCGCAGCAGCTCCCGGGCGATAGACACGACGTCGGCCTGTTGCGTGACCAGGATATGCTCGGCCTGGACCGCGTCGGTAATCATCCCGACTGCGCTGATCGCCATCCCGGTTTCCCTGCGCAATTCGGCGGCGAACGCGGTCTGGTATCCCGGCGCGGCCGGTATCACCGCTCCGGGGACCAGCCCGCCGGATGAGACGTCGACCATGTCTATGCCTATGGATTTAAGCCGGCGCACCAGTGCCAGCGATCCCGCCATATCCCAGCCTCCCTCGACCCAGTCGGTCGCGGAGATGCGCACCATCACGGGCTTGTCGTCGGGCCACAGGTCGCGCACGGTTTGCGCGACCTGCATCGGGAATCGCATCCGGTTTTCCAGGCTGCCGCCGTAGGAATCGCTGCGGTGGTTGCTCAACGGGGAAAGGAACTGGTGCAGCAGATAGCCGTGCGCCATGTGAATCTCCACGGTTTCGAATCCCGCGTCCAGCGCCAGTTTTGTGGATGCCGCGAATTCGGCTGTCACCTTGTCGATGTCGGCCCGGCTCATTTCCACGGGCATGTTGTAGTCGGCAGAAAATGGTATGGCACTGGGCGCGGGAGGTTGCCAGCCGCCATCCTTGAGGCTGATCCCTTTCCCGCCCTTCCAGGGTTGGGTGCAGGATCCCTTGCGGCCCGCATGGGCGAGCTGGATACCGGGTGTCGCGCCCTGTTCCCTGATGGAAGCAATGATGGGGCGCAATGCCTCCACCTGTTGTGCCGACCATATGCCCGAATCGTACGGGGTGATGCGCCCTTCGGGGGAAACCGAGCTGGCTTCTATCATCACCAGCCCGGCCCCGCCCACGGCTCGGCCGCCGTAATGGACGCGATGCCAGTCGTTCAGGATGCCGTCATGCGCGGAGTACTGGCACATCGGCGACATGAAGATGCGGTTCTTGACGGTCAATCCGCGCAGCTGGATGGGCGAAAAAAGTTTGCTCATTATTTACTCCGTTATTTATCGGTTGTGCGTTCTATCGGATATTCCCGTGGCGGGAATATTTCCGTGCCGGGATGTTCCGGCAATCAATTCAAAAAATCGGACTGCAGCTGATCAGTCCGGCAGTCGCGGGCCGGTTCAGTCCTCGAGCAGGCTGCGCAGCATCCACGCGGTCTTCTCGTGCACATCCAGGCGCTGCGTCAGCACGTCGGCGGTCGGCTGGTCGTTCGCGGCATCGACCAGCGGGAACAGGTTGCGAGCGGTGCGTGCCGTGGCTTCCTGGGCGGCCACCAGATGGCGGACCATGTCCATCGCCCTGGGCACGCCCTCGACTTCCTTGATGCTGGCCAGCTTCACAAATTCCCTGTAGGTGCCCGGCGCCGGATGGCCCAGCGCGCGTATGCGTTCCGCGATGATGTCGAGCGCATTCCACTGCTCGGTGTACTGGGCCATGAACATCAGGTGCAGGCTGTTGAATTCCGGCCCGGTGACATTCCAGTGGAAGTTGTGCGTCATCAGGTAGAGCGTGTAGCTGTCGGCGAGCAGTCCGGAAAGTCCCTTCGCGATCTTCTCCCTGTCCTTGTCGCTGATGCCGATATTGATGGATGTTGCCTTGCCTTTCTTTGTACTCATGGCCGATTCCCCTTGTTGGTTGTTGATCAGTTCGTAAAAGATGCTGTTCGAATCAGTACATCCGGCTGCAGGGCATATTCATTGTTACTGGTTTGATATTCCGGTGACAGCCTGTCCCCATTCATTTGCGATGACCATGGTATCTGTTTTGTCCCGCACGATTCAATACCCCAGCGCCCTCGCGCCCTGATAAAACAGAAAACTTACCAGCCAGGCCAATCCCAGCGACCAGGCCAGCGACAGCAGCGTGAAGCGGGTCTGCTTGGATTCGCTTTGCAGCGTCGCGACGGTTGCGAGGCAGGGAGTGTAGAGCAGCGTGAACAGCATGAAGCTGTAGGCCTGCACCCAGTCCAGCTGCTGCCCGATCGCGCTGCCCAGCGCCGTGCCGCTCAAGCCGTAGATCACCGCGAGTGCGCCGATCACGATCTCCTTGGCGATGAAGCCGAAGATCAGCGCGATGGTGAGTTGCTGGTTGATGCCGATCGGGGCAAACAGCGGTTGCAGCGCGCCGCCTATCATGCCCGCCAGCGTGTCGGGACCGGCCGGGACGGCGGACAGCGGCAGATGGGTGAGCAGCCACACCATCACCACGCCGGCGACGATGAATTTGCTGGCGCGGCGCAGAAAGTGGCGCACCTCCAGCCAGCCGCGCAACACCATCTGCCGCAGCGTGGGGAAGCGGTAGGGCGGCAGTTCCAGCACGAAGGGCTCGTTGTTTTTGAACCTGTTCTTGAAGATCAGCGCGGTGAGTATCGCGGTGGCGAAACTGAACAGGTACAGGCTGAACAGGACTACAGGCGCGGCCCTGGGCGAAAACAGCGCGGCGGTGAAGAAGATGAATACCTGCAGGCGCGCCGAACACAGCGAGAACGGGATCACCAGCATCGTGAGCAGCCGCATCGAGCGCGAGCGCATCACGCGCGTGCCCATCAGCGCTGGAACGTTGCAGCCGAAGCCCATCAGCAGCATCACGAAACCGCGCCCGTCCAGACCGAGGTGCGCCATCAACGCGTCCATCAGGAATGCCGCACGCGACAGATAGCCGCTGTCTTCTATCATCGCCATGAACAGAAAGAACAATATGATAATGGGCACGAACGCCGCGACGGTGGCCACGCCGTTGTATATGCCGTCCAGCAGCAGGCCCTGCACGGTGTGCGGCAGGCTGGCCAGCAGCGGCACCAGTGCGGATTCGCGCAGCCAGTTGAACGCGGCGGCGATGCCGTTTTGCAGCGGTTGGCCGAAGATGAAGATGCCCTGGAACAGCAAATACATCACCGCGAAGAAGATCGGCAGCCCCAGCCACGGGTGCAACAGCACGCTGTCCAGTTTTTCGGTGAGGCGGTCCGACAGCCGCGCCGGAACCTGCACGGTGTGCTTCAGCACGCGCGCCATTTCCGCTTCGATATGCCGGTCCTGCTCGAGCTGGCTGCGCAGGTGTTCCGCCATGCCGGGCGTGGGGTAGCGCAGTGCCCTGGTGACGGCTTGCAGCGCTTCCGGATAGCCGCTGCCGTATTTCGCGCTGAGCATGAAGATCGGCAATTCCAGCAGCGCGGACATTTTCGCGGTATCCACGCTGATGCCGAATTTCTTCGCTTCGTCCGCCATGTTGAGCATTACCACCAGGTTGATGTCGAGCAGCTTGAGTTGCAGCAGCAGGCTCATTTGCCGTTCGATCTGGGTGGTGTTGAGGATGACCAGCGCAAGGTCGGGCACGTTGTCGTGCAGGAAATGGCGCACCACCTGTTCGTCGTCGGAATAACCGTGCAGATCGTAGATGCCGGGCAGGTCTATGATCTCGACCATGTCGTCGCCCAGCAATATCTTGCCGCTGAGCAACTCGACCGTGATGCCCGGCCAATTGCCGACCCGCGCCGCACCGCCGGTCATGCGGTTGAATAGCGTGGATTTGCCGGTGTTGGGCATGCCCAATAAGGCTATACGTTTCATTTTAGAAACCCTGATTCAAGCCACAGAGATCACAGAGTGCACAGAGAAAAATTCAGGTTTATCTCTGTGTGCTCTGTGATCTCTGTGGCTAATTGTTCTTTGCTCATGATTTGAGCACCTCGATCTTGGCCGCCTCGGCGCGGCGCAAAATGACATCGGTGGTGCCGACGCGCACTTGCAGGGGGCCGGAGAAACTGGCTTTGCGTATCAGTTCGATCTGCTTGCCGCTGCGGAAACCCAGCGCAAGCAGGCGCAGATGCAACGCTTCTTCCGCGTGTATGGAAACAATGGTGGCGATATCGCCGGGAAGCATGGCGGCGAGGGTTGATGCAGACATGGCGGTGGGCAAATTCAATAGGTTGGCATTATTCCACAGTCGCGGGGCTTTTGTCGCGTTGCCAAACCGGCAGAATCCGAGCGCCTAACCATCAGATTTTTGCGTGGCGATTTTTTATATGCTCTAATAAACGGTTGTGAAGAACCATGTGATGTTGCCTGTCACCAGGCGTATTCGATTTATGGACACAAAACAAGGGATAAGGTTTTGAATGCTTTTTTGAGAAACATGAAGGCCACCATGCCGTTTGCGCTGGCGGCACTGCTTTCCGGTTGCGGCGGAGCCACACAGTATGTCGGCTCTCCGTTCAGTCCTTTGACCGGGGTATTCTCCGATGCCCCGGTGACAGGCCTCGATTACCGGACATCCTCCGGCGCCGGCGGCAAAACCGATGCGCAGGGGCACTTCAATTTTGCCTACGGTGATGCGGTCACGTTTTCTGTAGGCGGTCTCATGCTGGGTAGTGCTATTCCTCTTGTCACGCCAGCCGGGACGGCGCCGGTCACGCCTGTCGATCTTTACGGATGGCCTACGTCATATCCGCTGACCCAGTTGATCGGCCAGACATTGGGAACCCTGAACAGCATTGCCATTGACAGAAGTATTGTGGCCGGTATGGCGCCAGCGAGCGGCGTGCCCCCGTCTAGCGGCGTGTTCACGATCCCCGGCGACGTCGCAGCAATGATGGCGCCGCTGGTGAATATGTATCTGTTTCCGCCATATTATTACCCGTTCCCCTTTCTTTCCTTGTTCAGCTTCACTCCGGGTCAAGTGCTGGCGCAATTGCAAACCGTCGCCAGTGCTGAAGGCGGTATAGCCGGCGTACCCTCCGCCTCGGATGCCACGCTGAACATGAACCAGGGCGTCAACGCCGCCAACGTGATAGACACGGTCTGGTATGCAACCCCCCTCAACGGGAATCTGAGCGGGACTTTCTATTTCCAGCCCGACGGCAACATGACGGGATTCACTTCCGACGGGAACATCATGGCGGGGACTTGGGCCGCCTCGACCACGCCGGGTGCGCCGGTGCAGTTTGCGCTGATGTCTTCATCCGGCAATTACTCGGGTTCGGTAGCCAGTGGTGCCAGCACCGCCACGATCAGCGATAGCAGCGGCAACCCCGCATACTCGATTACAAAAGTCACCGTGAACACACTGATACTCAGCAATCTTTATCAGGGCGGCTGGTTTGGTGTGTATACGCCGTTGTCTGGCAACACGACGGGTGTGTATGGCGCCGGCACGCCGGTGTATTTCATCCTGTCTCCGGACGGAACCTTCTCCGGCATCATGGACGGGGATCAGGCGAACACCGGCATCATAGGCGGCACATGGAATGCCGGCAGCTATAGCTTAAATACCGGGGTTCCGACCAGCGGTATCGGCACGGGTAAATTTCTGGGCTCCGCAGGCACGGGCACGTTTTCGTTCAACATGGCGTCGCAAACGGGTAATTACTCGATCAGCGGCAATGTAGTCGGCACGATCTCGTTCAGCCGCACCGGCGTGCTGGCGATGAACAGCAGCACCGGCACGATGACCAGCTTGCTGTTGCCGGTGAATATCAGCTGGCCGGCCAGCCCCGCCGACCTGCATTCCAATTTTGCGCTGGAGCTCAGCATAACGGGTAGCAGCGGCGTGGCCGCCAGCGGCATCAAGGCTGTAGTCAATCCGCTGGGCAATGGGGGGCCTGGTTACATGATGGCAGGCAGTATTTCGATTCCCTATCCGGGAACTGCCCAAAACTATACGCTGACTGTCAATTCGATTGCCACTCCAGCAAACTGCAATATTGCAGGAGTTAGCAGTACCTCCGGAACGGTAAGCAGTAATCCTCTCCCGCCCGTCTCCATCACATGCAACTGACGAAGCAGGATGCCGGCGCGCCTGATTGAAAGTCTGCGCCATGATCACCGGCTTACATCATCCGCAGCGGCCCCGGTGCCGCTGTTTTTTCGAAAAAGTTTCCGGCAATTAGCGTATCGGGACAGCCAGTCCGGAACTTTTCTCGCGCAACCCTTTGGGGTGCGGCCTTATTACGGTAGAATGCGCCTTTTATTTTCCGGCGAAGATTCCAAATGATGCAGGGCAGTATTGTTGCAATCGTCACTCCGATGCGCGAGGACGGCAGCCTGGACATGGATGCGTTCCGCGCGCTGATCGACTTTCACATCGAACAGGGCACGGACGGCATCGTCGTGGTCGGCACGACCGGCGAATCGCCTACCGTGAATGTGGAGGAGCACGAGCTGCTGATCGCCGAGGCGGTCAGGCATGCCGCGAAGCGCATTCCGATTATCGCCGGGACAGGCGCGAATTCGACTGCCGAAGCGATAGAGCTGGCCGCGTTCTCGAAAAAGGCCGGTGCGAATGCGTCGCTGTCCGTGGTCCCCTATTACAACAAGCCGACCCAGCAGGGTCTGTATCTGCACTTCAAGGCCATCGCCGAAGCGGTGGACATGCCGCACATCCTGTACAACGTGCCGGGGCGCACGGTGGCCGACATGGGCAACGACACGGTGCTGCGCCTCGCGCAGATACCCAACATCGTTGGCATCAAGGACGCGACCGGCGACATCGGGCGCGGCAGCGAGCTGTTGCAGCGCGCGCCGAAAGGTTTTGCCGTGTACAGCGGCGACGATGCCAGCACGCTGGCATTGCTGTTGCTCGGCGCGCACGGCTCGATCTCGGTGACGGCGAACGTCGCCCCGGCGCTGATGCACGAGATGTGCGCCGCCGCGCGCAACGGCGAAGTCGCCAGGGCGCGCGAAATCAACTTCCGCCTGCTCGGCCTGCACAGCAAGCTGTTCGTCGAGGCCAACCCGATACCGGTCAAATGGGCGGTGGCGCGCATGGGGCTGATGAAGAGCACGCTGCGTTTGCCGCTTACTCCCCTGTCGCAGGCCGCATATGCCGTGGTCGAGGACGCGATGCGCCAGGCCGGCGTTCGCATCGGGTAAGCCGGGTTGCCAGCCATCGAATATTTTTGCCAAAGAGAGATGCAATGAGAGTTGTCCGTATCGGTATTTCCACCGCAGTGCTGGTGTCGTTGATGAGTTGCAGTTCGTTTGGGTCCGACTCAAGTCACATTGATTACGGTGCCGCCGCGGCGAAATTGCCGACACTGGACCTGCCGCCCGATCTGACCACGCCACTGGGTGACCCGCGTTTCAAGATGCCGGATGTAACTGCCGGGAATGCCACGACCTTTTCGGATTACAGCAACAGCAGCAAAACCAGGTCCGCTGGAGCAACCGGTGTCTTGCCCGACATTCCGGGCGTCAGCCTGAAGCGCAGCGGCAATCAGCGCTGGCTGGTGATCAACGACAAGGCGGAAAACGTATGGCCTGTCGTCAAGACTTTCTGGCAACAGAGCGGTCTGGAAGTCAGGAAGCAGGACCGGGCGGCGGGCGTGATGGAAACCGGCTGGTACGAGATTAAAGGCCTGTTGCCGAAATACGATTATTCGAATAATAACGAAAGTCCGATCGACGACGACACGTATGTTGTTGGTGAGCGCGACCAGTACACGACGCGTCTGGAGCGCAGCCAGGACGGGGCGAGTACCGAGGTGTATATCTCCCAGCGCGGCATGGTGGAGGTATTCTCCACAGACAGGAAGATTGCCAAGTGGCAATCCAATGGCAATGATCCGGAGAAAGAGGCGATCATGCTGCAGCGTTTGATGGTGCGTTTTGGCGGCAGCGAACAACGGGCAATGGACGAGATTGCAGACAATCAGCCGACAGCGGCCAGCTCGGTGTCCGCGGTCAGCACCATGGCGGCCAGCGCGGTAGCGGCCGCCGGGCCGGCAGCCATCAGTGCGCCGGAACTGCCGGGGACCGCCGTTCTGCGTGAGATTTCAGACGGCAACACCATCATCGTGATGAACGATACCTTCGACCGGTCCTGGCGCAAAGTCGGGCTGGCTATCGAAAACGCGGGCCTGGGAGTGGAAGACAAGGATCGCGAAAAGGGCATCTATTACCTGCGCCCGATCAAGATCGAGACCGGTTGGTTCGACAGCCTGAAGTTCTGGAAAAGCAACGTGGATACCTCCAGACACTATCGTGTGATCGTCAAGGATGGCGGAACAAGCTGCGTGGTGTCGGTGATTGACCAGAGCGGTGCAAGCAACAAGGCAAGCGGAGAGATGCTTGACGCCATCTATAAAACTGTCAACAAGCAATGAAGTGAATTTTCAGCTCCATGCGCTTTGCATCCCTGGGTAGCGGCAGCGAAGGCAACGCGCTGCTGGTCGCGGCCGGCAACACGCTGGTGCTGATGGACTGCGGATTCGGATTGCAGGATACGCTGATGCGCCTGGCGCGGCTGGGCGTGTCCCCCGGGCAACTCGGCGGCATCGTGGTGACGCACGAGCACGGCGACCACATCGGAGGTGTGGCGCGTATCGCGCGCAAATTCAATCTGCCGGTCTGGCTCACCCACGGCACCTTGCGCAGCCAGGCAAAGGCTTTTGCCGGCATTGCCGGGATCCGGGAAATCGACTCCCATGCGGCGTTTTCCATCGGCGGCATCGAGGTCATGCCTTATCCGGTTCCGCATGACGCCGCCGAGCCGGTGCAATTCGTTTTCAGCGACGGGGCCCGCCGCCTGGGTGTGTTGACCGATACCGGATGCAGCACGGCACATATCGAACAGACCCTGAGCGGTTGCGATGCGCTGGTGCTGGAATGCAACCATGACGCTGAAATGTTGATGAACAGCGATTACCCGTACAGCCTGAAGCAGCGTGTGGGCGGCCGTTTCGGCCACCTGAACAACCAGCAGGCCGCCGCCATTCTGTCCAGCCTGGATCTGGGCAGATTGCAGCACCTGATCGCCGCCCATCTCAGCCGCACCAACAACACCCCCGCGCTTGCGGTGCGGGCATTGAGCGCGGCGGCCAAATGCGAGGAAAGCTGGGTGGGTGTGGCAACACAGGACGACGGTTTTGCCTGGCGCGAAATCAGCTGAGTGCCGGAACGGCGGGGGAAGATGGAAATAAAAAGCCGGCTTGCGCCGGCTTTTTTATTGGTGCAAAAGTTTGGATTACTTCTTCATTGCATCGGCGGCTGGAGCAGCGGCAGGCGCGGAAGCGGCGGCCGGGGCAGCTACAGGAGCAGGAGCGGCAGCAGGAGCTTCTGCAGCCTTTTGGCCGCAGGCGGCAAGAGTCAGCAGGGCAACAACAAGAGCAATACGTTTCATTTTAAATATCCTTGAGGGAGTGAGTTGAAGTAAAAATATCTATTTGCCTGGATTTGAATGCATTCAAAACTCAAACAGAAATGCAGCAAAAATCTAATGGCGGCGCATTCTAGCAGCTGTGCAACGGAATTCCAGCTAAAAATGAAAAAAAATTTATATACGCAACCTTATGGTGGCGGGCGTCGGGTGGGAGGTTGCCCACATTTCAAGAAAACGCGACTGCAAGACACGCGCATTTTCGGGGTCATGCAGTGCCAGGATGCCGCGCGTATCGTCGAAATGGAAGCGGCGCACATAATTTGCCTCGTCCGCGACAGCGAATGGCTCGCTGATGTGCTGCAGGTTTTTGGGGGTCTGGTAAACCGACATGCCGGTGCCGGACTGGTGCAATAGCGTCATCATGCGCGGGCAACGGGTGGCCAGGTAGCCGGTGTCGTGCGCCAGCACGAACAGCCGGTTTGCCGGGTTGGCCAGCAGGAAATTGCGCAGCGTCGCATATCTGGCCTCGCTGTCGTATCCGGCACCGTCGAAATCCTTGTCGAACAGGTACAGCCTGTGCTGTGCCAGTTTGCACAGCGTGTCGAGCGCGGCGACGTATTCGGTGATTCCGTCCAGCCGGGTGTGTTGCGGCGGATCCTCAGCCATATGTTCGTTCCCGAAGGTCAGACGGGAGCAATATAGCCGTCCAGATACCACTGGTAAAGCAGTTCGTTCAACCCTGCCGGGATGTCCGTCAATGCGGTCAATTCGCGCTCATCCGCAAGCGTGCGCAGCATCGGATAGTCACTTTCATCGGCCCGGTGTGCTTCGCCATTAATGAATATCCAGCCGGAATGGCACAGCATCTGGCTCTTCAAATCCAGTTTTACGCCATGCTTTTGCAGCGCCTGCCTGAATTTTGCGGGGCTTATCGGGCGTTCCGGCGCGGCGAAGAAGATATGCGGCTTGGGTTCGCTCAAATAGCAGCCGAGAAAATTCGCGATATCCTCCCTGTCCCAGCGCACCCTGTTGATGGCTTTCTCCGCCTGTTGCAGCATCGCGGCGCTGATTTCAGAAGGGTGTTGCTGTGTTTTCAGGCCGGGGTCGGCATACATTCCGTCCACTTCTATCCGGTCCTGCAGGTAGACCAGGAATTGTTCGGCCAGCTCCTGGTAGGCGGGGGTGCGAAACCCGATGGAATAAGTCATGCAGTCGTCTTCGGCGATGCCGTTGTGGGCATAGTGCGGGGGGAGGTACAGCATGTCGCCGGCTTCCAGCACCCATTCCTGCTCGATCCTGAAGTCGCTCAGGATGCGCAGCGGCGCGTTGGCTATCAGGCTGCGGTCCGATTGCGAAGATATCTGCCAGCGTCTGTGCCCGGAACCCTGCAGCAAAAAAACGTCGTAGGAGTCGAAGTGAGGACCAACCCCGCCGCCTTTGGGCGCGTAGCTCACCATCAGATCGTCCAGCCGCGCATGGGGGATGAAGGAGAAATTTTTCAGCAGTGCGGCCGCTTCGGGGAGGTGATGGTTCACGCCCTGCACCAATACACTCCACTTGACCTTGCCGGCCAGGTCGAAATCTTCAGGTTCGAACGGCGCCTGGCGCAATTCGAATTTGCCGCGCTGTTGTGTTACCAGGCGCGCCTGGACATCTTCAGTGCAGGCCAGCGCGATCAATTGGCGTGGGTCAAGCAAGCCGCCGAATCCCGGAATGGCCTGGCGGATCAACAGGGGTTTCTTCTGCCAGTAATCGCGCAGAAATTCCTTGGCGCCCAGACCGCCCAGCAGTGCAAGTTTGCTTTTCATCGCGCCGATTATAGCCGCCCCGCAGGCAATAAGGGTATGGCGAAAATTCTTCATATGGCGCGGCCGAAAAGTGTTTAAAATGCGCCTCTGGGGGAAAATGCACATGCAGGTTGTACAGCTTGTTACAGGAATAGAAGCGCCGCACTTCGAGTTGCCCGATTGCGAAATGAAGACCGTCAGCCTTGTGTCCTTGCAGGGCAGGAAGAATGTCGTGCTGTATTTCTATCCCAAGGACGACACTCCCGGCTGCACTCTGGAAGCCAATGAATTCAGCGCGCTGGAACACGAGTTCAGCAAACTCGACACCGTCGTGATCGGTGTCAGCCGCGATGACTGCCTGAGCCATGCATCGTTTCGCGACAAGTACGGTCTGTCCGTTTGGTTGCTTTCCGACCCCGATGCGCGGGTTTGCAAACGCTATGGCGTGATGTATGAAAAGGAAGTCGACGGGCAAAAGAAATTGTCGATCAAGCGCTCCACGTTCGTGATCGACAAGCACGGCAAGCTGCGCCATGTCATGTACGGCGTGCAGGCGCACGGCCATGCGCAGGAAATTCTCAATTTGATAAAGGACACGAAATGAAAATCGCCAAAGACACGATAGTCTCCTTGAATTATGAATTGTTCGACTCGTCCGGCGAATTGCTGGAAAGAGTGGAAGAGCAGATCAGTTACCTGCACGGCGGCTACGACGGTATTTTCCCGCTGGTGGAAGAGGCGCTGCACGGAAAGAATGTCGGCGACAAATGCAGCGTTACGATGGAACCGGATGATGCGTTTGGCGAATACGACCACACTCTGGTCGAAGTGGAGCCGCGCAGTTCATTCCCCAAAGACGTCGCGGTAGGCATGCAGTTCGAGGGTGCACCCGAGGCATCGGACGACGAAGACTTCATTCTCTTCACCGTAGTGGAAGTGACCGACGACGAAGTGACGGTGGACGGCAATCATCCGCTGGCAGGCAAGACGCTGACATTCAATTGCACTGTTACAGGGGTGCGCAAAGCCACGGAAGAGGAATTGGAACACGGGCATGTGCACGAAGAAGGCGGCCACGTCCACTAAAAAACCTCCGCACAACTGCTGATGGAACTACTAGCCATCTGACTAAGTTGGCAAACTACGCCAACCAAGTCATTGGTTATGCGCTCACTGATGCGGCGTTAAAAAACAGCTCAAAATAATCCTCATGTGCTTGATGCACATTCCGGTTCTTCGCTATTTTTTGCCTTGCCTCAGTTTCGCTCGCGACGTTGTGCGAAGGTTTTTTCCCCAGGTGGTTGGGTTTGTTCACCAACTACAAATCAAGTTTCGATGCCAGCCACCCCGCCACCTGTTCCGCGCCTTGCGGCATAACCGGCTTCGGGCGCGGCGCGCTCCAGATTTCTTCCAGCACTTCGGCAATCATTCCCTGTTCCAGAACCTTGCGCTCGACCTCGCGGCACAGTCCGTGTTGTTGCAGCCATGCAATCAGGGCGGGCGATTCCGGCCAGTCGGCACGGCTGACATAGAGCACCGGCACAGCGCAACTTGCAGCCTCTACGAAGCTGCCGTAGCCGGGCTTGCAGATCAGCGCGTCGCTGCTGGCGAGCAGGTCGCCGAAACTCATCGGCAGTGATTCGAGAATGATCGCATCGGGATGCCCGATCTGCCAGCTTTGCTGCACCAGCCAGCGAACACCATCGATGCGCGGCCAGTGCTCGATCGGCAAGCGGGAGGCGATACCGCCCAGACTGACCAGCACCAGCTTTTCATCGGCTGGGAGTTTGAGATGCAGGTCGAGTTCTGCGCGCCTGTTGGTACCGGTCGCGGCGATCGGCAGGACTGGAATCAGGTTGGGCAGACCTGTCCCGAGTGTCGTCGAAGGGTCGTCCATCGCCATGCCCGGCGTGGCACGCAGGAAAGCATCGGCGCTGGCATAGCAGCCATGTATCTGTGCGGCGATCGCGTCATCACCAAGATAATTCCTATAGATGTCCGACCAGTTCAACGAACACAGCGCGGCATTCGGGATTCCGGCCAGCTGTGCGCCCGCCAGCGCCAGGTAACCGACGTTGGACAGCACCATGTCCGCGCCGAGTTCGCGCAGCAGATGCGCCTCCTCCGCGACGCGCGCACCCCAGTCGGCGTGGAAAGCGCGATAGGCCGCACGGCTTTCCGCGATGCGCACATCCAGCGCCGAGGACATCAACATGCCGATGTCTCCCTCGCCGGGCAGGTGTGTGAAAGGCGCATGGATGCGCGCACGCAGATGGGCGAGCGGCACGGCGGAGCGCACCGTGATGCGCAGCTCCGGCTTGAGTACATGCAGCAGGTTCAGGACAGGCGCGGTCTGCGCGACATGGCCGAAGCCGTGGCCGGAGATGGATACGACAAGATGGGGCATGGGCTGTGAATTTGGAAGGGGAATCCGGCATTCCATTATAACCAACCCGGATCTGCCCTTTCGGCCGGGGGAAGTTTCCCGTCATACTCCCGGTTGTAACCTGGCCATTACTTGTTATCATGTGGCTGTCGAGCTGCAAACTCAGGGGGCGGGACAATGGTGCACGAGATCAGCCAATTCGATATTTCAGACCGGAAGCGGCTGGAAACTGGCGCTCAGCAAAAACCGGGCTTGTGGATGGACATCGGCGAGGCGAAAATCACCCGTACCATATTCGGCAGGCCCAGGATACGCGTGGTCTGCGAACGGGATAAGAGGCGCCGCGCACGGATGCTGGCGGCGCTGGTGGCTATACTGATTGCCATAGCAGCCTGGCGGGGGTGGATCACATTGCAACAAATGCTGAACGCTCCGCCTCCGCTACCCTTGAGCGCAAGGATCCGGGTAGGCCCTCCGGTTTTCGAACCCGAAGACTTTACTCCTGCTGCCAAGAGGCAAAAAACGCGGACTCAGATCCTGCTCGAGGGTATGGCGACCCGCCGGCCACCCGAACCGCAACAGCCACCGGTGAATGCCCCCGGGCAGGTCGCTCCGGGCAAGGTCAAACCATCGGCAGCACACAAGTCGAAGGTGCCGTTTGCCACAAACCACAACTTGCCGGCGAATCAGGCTGGCAGCCCCTCCATGCTGTCAGACCCGATTCAGCCGGCATCATCGGTTGTGACATCTCCCGTCTCCATCCATCGGCCAACAAACGGGCATTAGTCGTTCCTGCCAAGTCGCCGATCAAGGGTGGCATCCAGCCCCAAGCGCCGGCGAGCGACATTCCGCCCCCGGCTCCGGACACCGCAAAACCCTAGATCAACGCACAATCGGGGCTACGCATTTCGCGAATGCCTCTCTGCAAGCCTCATGTTGCCAGGTTGCCGGGCGTTGCGTTGCCAACCGGAAATCGCGAGAATAGACGTTATGGATAAAACAGTAAAAACCCATATTTTTCCAGAGGGCACAAAAAGCGCTGCTGCGCAAAACAATCTTACCGAGGCCCAGGAAAAGGCACTTGAGCTGGTCAAGAAGAATGCACAGCTTCAAGAGGAAAAGAACAGGTCGCTCGAATTGCAGATGACCATCGAACAGCTGCGGGCTATCCTCAAGCAGGAACAGGCCAAAACGGCGGAGATGGCAGAAAAGGCCGTAATGCTGGAAGCCCGGGTGAAGGAACTGTCCGGGCAGGAAGCCCGCATAAAAAAAAGGACGAACTCGAAGCCAGGGTAAAGGAATTGACCGAGGCGCTCGGCATGATATCGGGGATCGCGTCTGCGGGGAAAGCGGGTTAGCTCACGCTATCCTCATTATTGATACTTCCATAATTCACGACACCCTTGCCGTCATTGCGAACGAAGTGAAGCAATCCAGCAAGACCAAGATGCATTTTTTTAAACCATCTGGATTGCCGCGTCGGCTTCACCTCCTCGCAATGACAGGGCATTACTGGATTGCCGCGCCGGCTTCGCCTCAGCCGCGCTTCGCTCGCGGCTGAAGCATTCTCGCAATGACGGGGCACTCTGGATTCCCCGAATTCTCGGGATTGACGTGCCAGTTTTTTAATTTCCCCTTACCGCATTCAGAAAGATGTGTCACTGTCATCAAATATGAAAACCTCAACAATATCGACCTGTTAGGGGCAGAGTGAAAATTATTTGCTTTCAGCGCTACACCAACTTCTTCAACTGATACAACCTCTCCAGCGCTTCCTTCGGACTCAATTCATCCGGCTGTACTTCACGCAACGCTGCGAGCAGCGGATGCTCTTCCGGTTCCGGTATCTCCGGTTTCTTGTCGAACAGGTCGCCCTGTGGATTCTGCGCGGCGCTGTTCTGTTCCAGCTTGAGCAGCTGTTTTTTCGCGGTACGGATTACATCGTTGGGCACGCCGGCCAGCGCGGCGACCTGCAGGCCATAGCTCTGGCTGGCTGCGCCTTCGTTCACTGAGTGCAGGAACACGATGCTGTGCTGGTGTTCGATGGCGGCGAGATGGACGTTGGACAGTTGCGGGAATTCATCGGCGAGTCGCGTCAGTTCGAAGTAGTGCGTGGCGAACAGCGTGTAGCTGCGGTTCTTTTCCAGCAGGTGGCGGGCGATCGCGTAGGCGAGGGCGAGGCCGTCGAAGGTGGAGGTGCCGCGCCCGATCTCGTCCACCAGCACCAGGCTTTTTTCGGTGGCGTTATGCAGGATGTTCGCGGCTTCGGTCATCTCGACCATGAAGGTGGAGCGTCCGCTGGCAAGGTCGTCGGACGCGCCGATGCGCGTGAAAATCTGGTCGATCTCGCCGAGCGCGGCTTCTTGTGCCGGGACGAAGCAGCCGACATGCGCGAGCAGCGCGATCAGCGCGACCTGGCGCATGTAGGTGGACTTGCCGCCCATGTTCGGGCCGGTGATCAGCAGCATGCGGCGCGCCTCGTTCAGCGCGGTGTCGTTCGGCGTGAATTGCCCGGACTGGTTTTTTATCTGGGCCTCCACCACCGGATGGCGGCCTTGAATGATGGAGATTCGCGCATCGCCCGAAAATTTCGGCGCGCTGAGATTCAGCGTGGCGGCGCGTTCGGCAAAGGTCGCGAGCACATCCAGTTCGGCGATCGCGCTGGCGATGCGTTGCAGTTGCGGGATGAACGGCGCGAGCTGGTCCAGCAATTGTTCGTAGAGAAATTTTTCCCGCGCAAGCGCGCGCTCGTTGGCGGACAGTGCCTTGTCCTCGAAGGTCTTCAGTTCCGGCGTGATATAGCGCTCGGCGTTCTTCAGCGTCTGGCGGCGTCGGTAGTCATCCGGCACGTTGGCGGACTGCGCGTGTGTCACCTCGATGTAGAAACCATGCACGCGGTTGTATTCCACTTTCAGCGTGGCGATGCCGCTGCGAGCGCGTTCGCGGCTTTCAAGCGCCAGCAGGAAATCGCCGCAATTGGTCTGGATGCCGCGCAGCTCGTCGAGTTCGGCGTCGTGGCCGTCGGCGATCACCCCGCCTTCCCTCAATACCGAGGAAGGTTCGGCGCGCAGGGAATCTTTCAGGATAGAGACCAGCTGTGCATCGGCTTGCAGTGCATCGGTCAGTGTATTCACCAACGGTGAACCGCAGGCAGACAGCGCGGCGTGCAGTTGCGGCAGTTGCGCGAGCGTATCGCGCAAACCGGACAGGTCGCGAGGACGCGCGCTGCGCAATGCGATGCGCGCGGTGATGCGTTCCACGTCCACGCTGGGTTTGAGTTGCTCATGCACCTTGAGGTGGAGTTCGCCGAGATTATTTACTGCATCCAGCCTCGCATCCAGCATCGTGCGGTCGCGCAGCGGATGGTGCAGCCAGTTGTGCAGCAAGCGGCTGCCCATGTTGGTGGCACAGGTGTCCAGCAGCGACAGCAGCGTGGGGGCGGGTTCGCCGCGCAGAGTCTGGGTGATTTCCAGATTGCGCCGTGTGGCGGCATCCATGCGCACGTAGCGGTCTGCGCTGTACACCTGCATGCTGCGGATGTGAGCGATGCTTTGTCCTTGCGTGAGTCTGGCATAGCCCAGCAGCGCACCGGCGGCCTCCAATCCCACGCTGAAATCCTCGCAGCCGAAACCGGCGAGATCGAGCGTGGCGAACTGCTGGCACAGCGCGCGACGCGCTGTCTCCAGTTCGAAGTGCCAGTCGGGCAATGACTTTTTCGGCGCATTATTTTGTGGCGCTGCGGCATTTTCCGCGTGCAGGATTTCCGAAGGCTGCAGGCGTTCCAGTTCGGCGGGCAGATTTTCAGCGGCGGTCTCGCTGACAAAAAATTGCCCCGAGGCCAGGTTCAGCCAGGCCAGACCCAGCTTGCTATCCCGCTGATGCACGGCCAGCAGCAGGCTGTCGCGCTTCTCTTCGAGCAATGCAGAATCGGTCAGTGTTCCGGGCGTGACGATGCGCACCACCTTGCGTTCCACCGGGCCCTTGCCGGTGGCGGGATCACCGATCTGTTCGCAGATCGCCACCGACTCGCCCAGCTTGACCAGCCGCGCCAGATATTGCTCGGCGGCGTGGTAGGGCACGCCCGCCATCCTGATCGGCGTTCCGTTGGATGCGCCGCGCTGGGTCAGCGTGATGTCCAGCAATTTTGCCGCGCGCACGGCATCGTCGTGGAACAGCTCGTAGAAATCCCCCATGCGGTAGAACAACAGCATGTCGGGATGCTCCGCCTTGATGCGCAGGTATTGCTGCATCATTGGCGTGTGGTTTGGGGTAATATCTCGCATGTTCATCGCGGTCGGATTACGGAGCTGGATTTTTGCATTATTTATGGGAAGTTATCATGGCTTGCTTGATGTGCAAAGCGAAGTTTGATCGGCCTGGCTGGCTGCTTCAGTCAGCGGGGCGCTAGTGTA